>JAYVOH010000123.1:0-13932 GCA_043758025.1 Verrucomicrobiota bacterium | reverse complement strand
CAAAGGTGTGTCGTGGTCGATGTTGACGAATCGTGCTGCCATTGCTTCCGGTAGCATCAACGCCGTGCTTTGGCAAAGTCCGACAGGCTGCTAGGCCGGATCGTTCGCTGCATTTGCGCATCGCACGGTGAGTGCTTCACTTAGCCGCGATGAATTTTTCCAAGAAAGCTGAATACGCCCTGCGCGCTGTTGTGGCCATAAGCCGCAGCGCGCCGGGCACGGTCTTTTCCATCCAGTCGCTCTCGACTGATGAAGGCATCCCTTTGAAATTCCTCGAGCAAATTCTGCTCATTCTGCGCAAGGGCGGCTTGCTGCACAGCAAGCGCGGTGCGGGCGGCGGCTACCAGCTCGCGCGCCCGGCCAATCGCATCACGTTGGGGGAGGTGCTGGAACTCGTCGATGGCCCGATGGACATTCTGCCCGGCAGCAAGTCGGCTTCCTCCGGAATTCATGCCATCTTCGCGCAACTTCAGGGCGATCTTCGTGCGTGGCTGGCCAGCGTCAGCGTCGCGGACGTGCTGCAACGGGAACAGGCATCTGGAGTGGGGAGTTTCGATATTTAGATCTCAGGCGAAATGCTGATTGATGCCGGTTGCCTTCCTGGCTTCCGATGTTATCATGACACGTAATTTTCATTTTGGGGGCGTCCTGGTTTCGACGGATGGTCTGAGGTGAAGGCTGCATGCCGCGGACGATTCGTCACCGCGTTAATCACCGAATCAAAACAAATAAACGCGAACTCTAACGAGCTTGCCCTCGCGGCCTAATCGCCACGACGTCCCTCCAGTGAAGTCTGTGAACTAGAGGGGCGACTACCACAGGCTGGCCATCGGCCCGCGCGCGCGGGGCTGGAGGTGAGAAAAACAGGGCGCTGGGCGCAGGAGATTTTGTGAGCCGAAGCTCCCTCGCCGAGATCAAATGATTCACTGAGCATGGAGACGCTTTCATTAACGGCAATTCGGACAGGGGTTCAACTCCCCTCGCCTCCACTTTTTAATCATGTCTGCCAATCAGGACGCCGCCCGGAAACATCTGGAAACTTTGACCGGGAGCGCGTCCCTCGACAAGATCGCAGAACGGCTTCGTCCAAAGACTCACCGCTCTCCGCCCAGAGTTCCCGGAGCATCGCTCACGGAACCGGCGGTCATTGTAAAACGGTGGGCGCTGCTGCCACACGCTTTGCACGTGAAAGAGTCGATTGCCGACCCGGTCACGCTTTCGCAACACGAAACTTATGCGGGCAACATCGAGAATCTTATCGGCACAGTCAAAATTCCGGTAGGACTGGCAGGCCCGCTGCGGGTGAACGGAACTTCTGCGCAGGGTGATTTCTACGTTCCGCTGGCCACCACGGAAGCGGCGCTGGTGGCCAGTTACCATCGCGGAGCATCTGTCATTACGCTGGCGGGTGGATGCAGCACAATGATTCTCAATGAAGGCGTGAGCCGCGCACCAGCTTTTGCTTTTCATTCGCTCGTGGAGGCAGGCAGGTTTGTCGCCTGGTGTCTGGCGAGCACGGACGCGCTGCGCGCGGCGGCTGAGCGCACCACACGTCACGGGCGGTATAAAGATCTGCGCATCACGATCGAGGGAAACCACGTCTATCTGCTGCTTGAGTTCACCACCGGTGATGCCGCAGGTCAGAACATGGTGACTCTGGCGACGCAAGCGGTGTGCGAACTGATCGCGGAGGAATGCCCGGTCAAGCCTTCGTATTATTTTGTCGAAGGGAATCTCTCTGGAGACAAAAAAGCCAGCTCGCAATCCTTCCAATCTGTCAGAGGAAAAAAAGTCACCGCCGAGGTGCGCCTGCCGCGCAAAGTCGTGGAACGTCTTCTGCATACCACGCCGGAGAAGATGACGGACTACTGGCGCATGTCCGCGCTTGGCGGTGTGCTCAGCGGCACCATTGGCGTGCAAGGTCATTACTCGAACGGGCTCGCGGCCTTGTTTATCGCCTGCGGTCAGGACGCCGCCTGCGTTGCTGAAGCGTCCGTCGGAGTGACACGATTTGAAGTAGGCAGTGAAGGCGAGCTTTATGCTGCGGTGACTCTGCCCAATCTCATCGTCGGCACCGTGGGCGGTGGGACAAAGCTGCCCAGCCAGCGCGCATGTCTGGACATTCTCGGACTTGCAGGAGCCGGTCATGCAAGGGCTTTCGCGGAGGTCTGCGCTGCGCTGGCGCTGGCAGGTGAGCTGTCAATCATCGCCGCGCTCAGCGCCGGACATTTCGCGGGGGCCCATGAGAAGCGCGCCCGCGGACGGAAACACACCAAAGAACCGCCCCCTGCCGAATGAATCGCTGGTGGATTTACCAGAAAGAACGCTTCCCGCTCCTCGCGCATGGCCCGCTCATCGCAGCTTTCAGCGCATCAGCAGTGGGTTATTCATCGTTGCTGCGCGGAGAGGTGTCACATCGGATGCTGTCGTCTTATCTCGTGGCGTTTTTGGTTTCACTGGGATCGTTTTTACTGCTGCGCATCGCTGATGAATTCAAAGACGCTGAAGAAGATGCGCGGCATCGCCCTTATCGTCCGGTGCCTCGCGGTCTGGTGAAGCTTTCCGAGTTAAAAAATATCGGCATCGGCGTGGCGTTGATGCAGTTGGTTCTCAGCATCTGGCTCGGCTCCAGAGGTTTCACCGAATCTGGCTGGCAGCTCCCTGGACTGCTTTTGATCACTTGGATATATTTCACGCTGATGAGCGAGGAGTTCTTCGCCCGCGCCTGGCTGAAGGCGCGTCCGGTGGTTTATCTTTTCAGCCACATGCTCATCATGCCGCTGGTGGACTGGTTCGCGACGGGGTGCGACTGGGTGCCGTCGGGTCGCGTGATGCCGGACGGTTTGTTCTGGTTTCTCGCGGCGAGTTTTTGCAACGGCATCGTGATCGAGCTTGGCCGGAAAATTCGCGCACCGGAACAAGAGGAGGCGGGCGTCGAGACCTACTCATTTCTCTGGGGACGGCCAATCGCCGTGGCGGCGTGGCTGGCCGCGATGGCCGCGACTCTCGGATGCGGATGGATGGCGGCGGTCAGGATACATTTTGCGCAGCCTTTCCTGATGATCCTCGGTTCACTCTGTCTCGCAGCGGCGGCACTTGGATTGATGTTCGTCAAAACGAAGCTAGGCTCGCTCGCGAAGACCATCGAAGCGGCATCCGGTGTCTGGACTCTGGCACTTTATCTCATGCTGGGCGTGATGCCTTTGTTGCTGAAATGATTCTGTTCCATGACGACGATTCTCCTGCATACCGATGAATTTCCGCCCGGCGCACAGCTCGGCGGGAAAGCAGGCGCGCTGGCGAAACTAACCTCGGCAAAGCTCCCGGTGCCGGAATGGTTCGTCGTGACTCCGGCGGCTTACGACAGCAATGGTGTGCAGGCAGAGCTTGCCTCAAAGATTACTTCTGCCGTGCATAAAATCTCACCGGATGCCAGATACTTCGCTGTCCGCTCCTCGGCACTCGATGAGGACGGAGCTGAGCACTCCTTTGCAGGGCAACTCGAGAGCTTCCTCTTTGTGCCGCCGGAAAAAATCCCGGAAAAAATCGCCGCAGTCTGGCGGTCTGGATTCAGTGAACGCATTCTCGCCTACCGTCGCGAGCGGGGACTTTCCGGTGATCCGCAACCGCCCGCTGTCCTTGTGCAGCGGATGATTGATGCAGAAACTGCTGGCGTGGCGTTCAGCGCTGATCCTGTGAGCGGTCGCCGTGGACATGCGATCGTGTCCGCTGTCTTTGGTCTCGGTTCTGCATTGGTGTCCGGCGAAGCGGATGCCGATACCTTTGTGGTGGACCGCAGTTCCCATGTAAAATCGAAAACGATTGTCACGAAAAGCACCGCTCATCGTGCCGCACCGGACACGGGCGAAGGTGTGAGCTCGCAGTTGCTCCCCGAAGCCCAGGCATCAAAGCCAACACTTACTGACGAGGAAGCTGCCGAAGTCGCATCACTGGCACGCGCCACGGAAAAACATTTTGGCAGGCCGCAGGATATTGAATGGGCCCGGGCAAATGGAAGGCTCTGGCTGCTGCAGTCACGGCCCATCACTTCGCTTTCATCACTCGCCGATCCTGATGGCGAACTGAACATCTGGGACAATGCGAACATCGCGGAGAGCTACAGCGGCGTGACGACACCGCTCACCTTTTCCTTCGCGCGCGGAATCTATGAAGCGGTCTATCGTGAATTCTCGCGACTCATGGGCGTGAGTGAGAAGCGCATCGAGGACAATCGTGATCTTTTCCCGCGAATGCTCGGCCTCATCGAAGGACGCATTTATTACAACCTGATCAGCTGGTATCGCCTTCTCGCGCTGCTCCCCGGCTTCTCCGTGAATCGCGGATTCATGGAACAGATGATGGGCGTGAAGGAAGGCATGCCTGAAGAAGTGCTGTCGAAACTCCAGCCCGCAGGACGATGGACCAGGATCAAAGATGCCCTCGTCCTCTTCGGAGCTTGTCTCGGTCTCGTAAAAAATCATTTCACGTTGCCACGTCAGATCATTCGATTTTACCAAAGACTCAATACTGCACTCGCTCCGCATGAACCGGAACTGAAGGTGTTGCGTCCGGATGAACTCGCCGCGCACTTCCGCGAACTGGAGCGCCAACTTCTGCTCCAGTGGGATGCGCCGCTGGTGAATGACTTCTTCGCGATGATTTTTTACGGCGTTGCCCGCAAGCTTACCGCGAAATGGGGCGGAGATGCCGACGGCACTTTGCAAAATGACTTGCTCTGTGCCGAAGGTGGCATGATCAGCGCCGAGCCCGCCAAGCGCGTGCGTGAACTCGCTTCGCTTGTGGCTGGAGATCCTGGGGCAGTCAGAGTGCTTTGTGAGGGATCGCCCATCGCGATTGATCGCTGGATGGAAACGGCACCGGAGTTCCGCAAGCACTACGAGTCTTATCTGGAAAAGTTTGGTGATCGTTGCCTCGAAGAACTGAAGCTCGAAAGCCTCACGCTGCATGACGAACCGCTGACCTTGCTTCGTTCTGTGGGACAGTTTGCGCGGCGTTTCGGCGTGTCAGGACTTGTGCATGACGAAAGCGCGGAAGTAAAACTGCGGACCAATGCCGAGGCGCGAGTCAAGAAATCGCTCACCGGCCATCCTTTGCGGCGCATATTGTTTAACTGGGTTCTCAAACATGCACGCGCACGTATTCGGGACCGCGAGAATCTCCGCTTCGAGCGCACGCGATTGTTCGGCAGGGTGCGCCGTATTTTTATCGAGCTGGGCAAGCGTTTCCATGCTGCAGGCAAAATAACAGAGCCTCGCGATGTGTTTTATCTTACTGTGGAAGAAGTTCTCGGCTACATCGAGGGCACCGCCATATCCAACGATCTGCTGGCGCTCACCCACATCCGAAAGGAGGAGTTCGCAGCCTTTCATGCGAAGCAGGTGCCGGCCGATCGATTTGAAACGCGCGGTGCGCCAGGCCTCGGAAACCGTTTTCAAGCGACACGTGTGTCCGTCGCTCCCGAAGGTGATGTGTTGAAGGGCATCGGCTGCTGTCCCGGAGTCGTCCGGGCAAAGGCGCGCGTCATCACCGACCCGCGAAGCGCTGTGATCGAGCCGGGCGAAATTCTCGTCGCGCCGCGCACCGATCCCGGGTGGATCATGTTGTTCCCATCAGCCGCAGGATTGCTCGTCGAGCACGGAAGTCTGTTGTCGCATTCCGCCATCGTATCGCGTGAGATGGGCATTCCTTCGATCGTCTCCATTGGTGGCGTGACAGCCTGGGCGCACACCGGTGACTGGTTGGAAATGGACGGGGCCACGGGAGTCGTGCGAAAAATTGACGCGCCATCACCATGAGTGTCGGCCAGCCCATAACCACCGAGGCCGCGACGCGTGCGGACTTCTCCCGCATCCGCTATGCGCAGGTGTGGGAGGATGCGGACATTCTCATCGAGGCCCTTGATGTGCAGCCGACGGACACGGTAATTTCCATCGCTTCCGCAGGAGACAATGCCCTCGCGTTGCTTGGTGCGGGGGCAGGGCGGGTCGTCGCGCTTGATCTCAATCCCGCGCAACTCGCCTGCCTCGAACTGCGCGTCGCGGCGTATCGTGAGTTGAGCCACGCAGAATTGCTGATCCTGATCGGATCGCGCCCCGCAACACCGGCTGATCGTGCTGCAATATTCGCGCGCTGCCGCCCGAGGCTTTCATCGTCTGTCCAGAAATTCTGGGATACTCAGACGGAGGCCATCAGGCAGGGCATTGGCACGGCAGGCAAGTTTGAAAATTACTTCCGCCTGTTCCGCTCGCGGATCATGCCGCTGGTGCATCGCCGGAAGACGGTCGAGGCATTATTGCGCGGTGGTTCCCCGGAAGAGCGCGTGCAGTTTTACGAACAGCACTGGAATACCTGGCGCTGGCGTCTTCTGTTCAAGGTGTTCTTTTCACGCTTCGTAATGGGGCGACTGGGGCGCGATCCGGCGTTCTTTAAATATGTCGAGGGTTCCGTGGCGGATCGCATTTTCACACGGACGCATCATGCGCTGGTCATGCTCAATCCCGCAGAGAATCCCTATCTGCACTGGATTCTCACCGGCACCCATGGCGACGCGCTGCCATGGGCTTTGCGGGCGGAGAACTTTGAAAAAATTCGCTCACGGCTCGATCGACTGGAGTGGCATGAGATGCCGCTGGAGGCATTTCTCCAGCGCGATCAAGGTAGGGCGAAGCGCGTGATGAAGTTCAACCTTTCGGACATCTTTGAATACATGTCCGAGGAGAACACGGCCGCGCTGCTCAAGCAACTCGCGGATGCTGGCGCGCCAGAAAGCCGCCTGGCCTATTGGAACATGCTCGCGCCCCGCAGACGTCCGAAGTCGCTTGCTTCGCTCCTCATGACTCGTGATAATATTGCGAAACCGCTGTTCGAAAAGGACAAGGCGTTCTTTTACAGCGCTTTCATCGTGGAGGAAGTGCGATGAATCCCGTCGCCGGCATCACGTTCGTCCTCGGCGCACTGGGCGTGTTGATCGCTGTTGTGAAGCTTTTGCAATCCCGCCGTATGGTCGGCGCGGAGACTGCACGCAAGATGGTGCACATTGGCATGGGCATGATCTGCCTTACGTTTCCCGCACTGTTTGCCGTGGCATGGCCGGTGTGGATTCTGGCCGGACTTGCCGTCATCGCTCTGGGCGCGCTCCGCTTTGTCCCATGCTTGAAATGCAGCGTGGGAACGGTGCTGCACGATGTGAACCGGCAGTCGCTGGGTGAAGTTTACTTCCCCATCGGTGTCGCGGCTGTCTTTGCCCTGGCGAAAAGTGTGCCGCTCAAGTTCACGATACCAGTCTCGTTGCTTACGTTTGCCGATGCAGCGGGTGCGCTTGTGGGAAAACGATGGGGCCGCCATCAATATCAGACGCTCGAAGGGCAGAAGAGCATCGAAGGCTCTATCGCGGTGGGTATCACTGCGTTCCTCTGCGCAACCGTGCCGCTCATCAGCGCACAACACGATCTCACGGCATCGCTCGTCATCGGTGTGCTCATCGGAATTTTCGGCATGATCGTTGAGGCGATTTCCTGGCGCGGACTGGACAATATTTTCCTGCCGCTCGCTGCCCTGGCCCAAATCAGCATCTACCTGGCCCTGCCGTTGTCTGCTCTTTTAATGCGGGTGCCAGTGCTGCTCGCCATCAGTGCATCCGCTTGCTGCTGGCGCCGCTGTCGCGTCGCGGACTCGTGCGCCCGGCTGGGTGCTTCACTCGCGCTGTATTTTTTTTGGACGGTTGGGGGATGGACATGGTTGACCGCGCCTCTGGTTCTGCTCGCAAGCTACATGTGGTTGATGCCGGCTCCTCCTCATGGCGATCCGCCGCACAACATGATGGCGATGATCTGCATCAGTTCCTCTGGTTTCATCTGGGCTGTCGCGCAATCGATCTCGCCAGATCAGCGCTGGCTCTGGTGCTTTACGCTCGGCATCACAGCCCATCACGCCGTGATCGCAGCGGCGCGATACTCGCAGCAGATGACCGGCTGGCCGCGCATGAAATGGTGGGCGGCAGGAACATCGCAGGCCGTGCTTGTGCAGGGTGCGGCATTCCTCTTGATCGACTGGATGCGCCACATCTCCTTAATCGAAGTGCTCGCAGGTTTCTCTTGCACAGCGGTTGCGACCGCCTGCTTCATGGTCTGTGAGGAAAATTTGCCTATGCCTGCCGACCTCAACGTGCGCTGGTGGAAACAGGGCGTGACCGCGCTTGTTGCCTCCGTCGCAGGTGGTGCCATGATGTATCTCTTATGAGCAGTCCCGACCTCGAAGAAGATATGCGCATGGAAATCGGCAGCGCCCGTGCGGCGCTGTGGTGGTCGCATGTGCCGCCGATGGATGATGAACTTCTTGGAGTGATCGGACAGTTTTGCGCTGAATCGGAAAATGATGCCGCTGCGCTTCTCTCCCGTGCATGTGAGGAACTCCGCGCCCGCGGATGCACGCTTGCAGTTGGGCCGATGGATGGAAACACCTGGCGAAGGTATCGCTTTGTTACCGAGCCGGGTGAGGAGCCGCCCTTCCTCATGGAGCCGTCGAACCCAAAGGAGTGGCCGCAGTGGTGGCGCAACTTCGGCTTTGAATCCCTGGCGGAATATTTTTCATCGGCCACGGATGATCTGACAATGCGCGATCCGCGCGTGGACAAGGTGGCCGCACGCCTGACCAAGGATGGCGTCACCATCCGTCCGCTTGATCCCGCCCGATTCGAAGATGAACTCGCCATGATCTTTGAAGTGTCGCTCGCATCCTTCACAGAAAATTTCCTCTACACGCCGCTGCCGCGCGAAGCGTTCCTTGGCCAATACTTCGCGATTAAAGATCGTGTGCGGCCGGAACTGGTGCTGCTCGCAGAACAGGATCGCCGGCCAGTCGGATATGTTTTTGCGCTCCCGGACTACGCCCAAGCTCAGCGTGGAGTGCCGGTGACAACCGTCATCGTCAAGACACTAGCCGTGCTTCCCGGACGCAGGCACGCCGGGCTCGGTGCGTGGCTGCTCGCGGAAGTTCATGCTGCGGCACAGCGCCTTGGCTTCGCACGCGCGATTCATGCGCTGATGCATGAGACGAACAAATCGCGCAATCTCAGCGCGCATTACGCGAAGACGATCCGGCGCTACACGTTGTTCTCCAAACGGATCGCACCATGACCATCGGCGACAAGCTTACCGAGCAAGCACAAATGCAACCGCACACGTTTGCGTTGATCGATGATGCGGCGCGGTGCTCGCTGACGTTCGCGCAGCTTGATGATGAAGTCGCACGTGCTGCGGCTTGGTGGAGATCACAAGGATTGAAGCGCGGACAGGCGGTGCTCGTGTTCGTGCCCATGTCAGTTGACTTGTATGTCGCGCTGCTCGCGATCTTCCGGCTCGGTGCGGTCGCTCTGTTCCTCGATCCCTCGGCAGGAAAAGAACATATGGAGCGATGCTGCGCACGATGGAAGCCGGATGCGCTACTCGCTATTCCGAGGGCGCATCTACTGCGTTTGAAGTCGCGCGCGCTGCGGGCTATCCCGCTGAAGGTCACCACAGGCGGCTGGATTCCCGGCGCAAAACGCTGGCTTGCGGGCGATGCAGGGCCGCCGGTAAAAATCAACGATGCCGCGCCAGAAGATCCCGCGCTTGTGACTTTCACGAGCGGCAGCACCGGGATCCCGAAAGGTGCGGTGCGCACGCAGGTTTTTCTTTTCGCGCAATTCAAAGCGTTGGCACCGGCCATCGAACTCGAAACGGGTGACATTGATCTCGCCACGCTACCGGTATTCACACTGGCAAACCTCGCGGCGGGAGTGACGACAGTGATTCCCGACGCGGATCTAAAGTGGCCCGGAGCCGTCGATGCCGCGCGCTTGTGGGCGCAGATCGAGCGCCACCAGGTCAACCGCATCGCGGCCTCGCCAGCATTCTTTGAGAGGCTTGTCGCATTTTCCGAGGGCAAGCGCACGCTTCCGACGTTGAGAAAACTTTATACCGGAGGTGCACCCGTGTTTCCGAGACTTCTGAATGCGGTGCAAAAGCTCGCGCCGCAAGCCAGGGTCGTCGCCATGTATGGCTCCACCGAGGCCGAGCCCATCGCGCACGTCGCGGCGCATGAACTGACCACGGATGATCTTCAACTCATGCGCAGCGGGCACGGATTGCTCGCTGGTGAGGTCGTTCCCGATATCCGGCTCCGCGTTCTGCGCGATTGCTGGGGACAGCCTCGCGGCTCGATGAACTTGGACGAGTTTGATTCAGAATGCTCCGCCGCAGGTGAAACGGGCGAGATTGTAGTGACGGGCGATCATGTTTTGAAAAACTATCTCGGCGGCATCGGCGAGGAGGAGACGAAGTTTCTCGTGAATGGTGAAGTCTGGCATCGCACCGGAGACGCCGGAATGATGGATGAGAGTGGACGCCTCTGGCTGGCCGGGCGTTGTGCCGCGCGCATCAACGACGAACACGGCACGATCTATCCATTCGGGGTCGAGTGCGTAGCCATGACGTTTCCTGATGTGCGACGCGCCGCATTAGTTGTTCATAAAGGCAATCGACTGCTGGTTGTCGAGGCTGAAGAAACAGCGGAGCTGCGGGAGCAACTGCTGGCAATGACGACATGGGCGAGGGTGAGTGAAGTGCGCTTCATGGGCGCGATGCCGGTGGACAGGCGGCACAATGCTAAAATTGACTATCCCGCGCTGGCCCAGCTACTTCAGGGATAATGCTCGCGTCCCGCACATTTTAACCTGCACCACTGGATTCAGAGTGGTGCACCCAGCAGGAATCGAACCTGCATCGGTGGTTCCGGAAACCACTGTTCTATCCGTTGAACTATGGGTGCTAACTAACTGATTATAAGCCGGTTACAAACAATCGTCTTATCTTGCTTACTTTTCTATTGCCACTTAATTGCCATTTAAGGTAATCTTGTGGCATGAACCAGCAAGCAGAAGCACAATCAGTAATTGAACCTCCTCAAGATGGCAAGTTCCGTTTCACTCGGAAGCGTCGAAAGGAAATGCGCGTGGTGGAAACCCTCGTGGATGGTGCGGTGCGCTACAAGATCGCCGGTTACTACATTGGCGGCAAACGGGTGCGGAAGTTTTTCGAGACGCCAGAGACAGCGCAGACCTTCATTGATGCGCAAACGGTGCGCGAGGAGAACATTGGCACGCTGGCGCGCAATCTGGACGTTCACGCTTCATCGGATGCGGCAGAGGCCGTGATGATGCTTCGCCCCTTTAACGTGCGTCTGCTGGATGCAGTGCGCGAATGGACTGCGGCACGGAAGACATTGAGCGCGTTTCCTGATGTGCCGCTGGCGGAGGCAGTAAAACATTACGCCCAGGTGCTTGCCGAACGCACCCATAGCTGGACGGTGGAGGAGGGCGCTAAAGCTTGGTTGAAATCGCTCGACCAAAAGAACCGGAGCGCCCGCTATGTGCTGGATGCCACGAAGCGGCTCTCCCGCCTCCGTGAGTCTTTTGGAAGCGTGAGCATGGCGGACATGACCCGCGATCACATTGAGCGCTGGGTGCGCAGCCTAGGCAAGCAGGGGCCGCAGAGCGTGAAGAATTATATCACTGTGGCGTCCAGCATGTTCGCCTATGCGGTGAAGCGCGGGAAGTCTCCGCGCAATCCAGTAACGGATGTAGATAAACCGGAAGTGGTGCGCGAGGAGGCTGGCATCCTTACGCCTGCGGAATTGCGCCGCCTGCTGAATCACCTGCCGGATGACACCGTGCCATTTGTTGCCTTGTCCGCTTTCGCTGGACTGCGCCCCGCAGAAGTCCAGCGCATCGAGTGGACGGACATTAATTTCAAATCCAACACCATCGCCGTGCGCGCCAGCATGTCGAAGACCAAGCGCCGCCGCGTGGTGCCACTCACGTCGAATCTGGCCGCATGGCTGCGACCGCTCGCGAAGGAGTCTGGCAAGGTGGTGGAACTGGCCGACCTCACCCTGCGGCAGAAGCGCATCAAACCCGCCCGCATCAAAGCCAAGCTCACCCGCTGGCCGCATGACTGCCTGCGTCATAGCTGCGCCTCCTACTGGCTGGAGACAGAGAAGGACGCGGCCAGAGTCGCCCTTTGGCTGGGTCATAACCAAGACGTGATGCACGAGCACTACAAAGGCTTGCTCACGAATCCAGCGGACGCGCCGGAGTGGTTCGCCATCATGCCTGCGCCTGAGCGCGTGGAGCGGCAAAAGATCGTCAACATCAAAGCCGCATGAGTGCCGCCAAGCGCAAGGCGAAGCCCACCAAGCCGACGAAACGCCCCGGCAAGACCAAGGCGCGGAAGCAGGCGCGAAAGGTGGCGAAGAAGACCACCAAGAATGCCAGGGCCGCACCGCGCCCGCTGAAATATAAAGCCGAGGAGGAATGGTTTGGAAGTGACTGCGCGGGCGCGGGCAAGCGGATGGAAGGTTGTTTTGTGGATGATTAACCAACCCCCACCCCGTCGGGGGCGGGGGTCGCGTGCTTCGTGACCGGCACGAAGTCCTGTTTCCATTTTCAAGCCGAAAATTTTATTGCAATAGCGACTGTGACCCGGACTGGAATCCCGCTGCGCTGGTATCAGACCGGACACAGAAACGCCCTCACACCACCGCGCCGCGCAGAGCGCCTTCGCAGTATTGATTGAGGCTCTGGCCTTCTCTGGAGGCGCGCAGCGCCAGTGCTTCGTGCAGGCCGTTGTCCACTCGCAGGAGGAAGCGCCCGCTGTAGCGTCGGCCAACATCCGCCTTTGGCAGTGCGCGTCCGTCCGTCAGATGCAGGGCCACGATTTCCTCCGCCACGTCGCAGAGTTCCGCGAAGACCTTGGCGCGGTCTTTGCCATGCACCCCGCCGAAGTGCAGCGCAGGCACGCGCCCCACATAGCAGCGGTCTTCCGTGCTCCATTCCACCACCTTCGCGTAGCGGTCGGCCAGCCTGCGGATTTCAGCCTTGTTATTTGGTGTCATCGTCTTCATGGGATTTGAGAGCGAGTTTGAGTTGCTTCTCCAGATAGCGCGGTGCGTCGTCGCCAGATTTGCCGCAGACGGTGACGACGCTGCCCGTCCGTGGATGCACCCAGTTGCGGTGGCTTCCCTTGCCGCCCCGGTTGATAAAACCAGCGCGGGCCAGATCAGCCTCCAGTTGCCGCACCTTGCGTGGCATGACTCATGGTATCAGAGTGATACTGCCCGTCAAGCAGGAAACGGCAGGGATGGGACGGTGAGGGAAAGGAATTGCAAATCAATGGTTGAGAATCATGTTTTTGGCGCATGAGTAAAAAGGCGGGCACCCAACCAAAGACGCGCAAGGCGAAGACCACCACGCCAAGCAAACGCCCCGGCAAGACCAAGGCGCGGACTACCCCCATACCGACGGGGGCGGGGAGTCCGCAGCCTGCGGACGGCACGGTGCCCGATTCCGATTCTGCGAGCAAAAAATTATTGCATATGGCCGAGCCGGAGACGCCGCAGTGGATGCGGGAATATCATGCCTACAATAGACTTGTCCGGTTTGTTCGGGAGCTTCCGAATGGCGACCTGTTACGAGTCGCAAGGCAAATCATAGAAACGCTGCGACGGAGGATAAGGGACGGTAAGCCGGATGACCTATGTCGCATGGCAGCGGAGATAATGGCATGTTTTGTGAAAAAGCGCACGGATGCAATAACACCGGCATGGCTGTTTGAAGCATCAAAGACAACAGCATTCAAAGAGCGATGGCTGGAGCTGAAACCAAAGGGCAAAAGGGGAGGTAATCGCCAAGCCGCGTTTACTCATGTGGAAGGCTGTGCTCGGGAATTTGAAGAAAGGGCAGAATATCTCATAGAAAAGTTCAATCATGGACTGACCTGAATGGTGCTTAGTTAAGGCAGAGTGTCGGCGAATTAAATGTATATTATGTGGACAAAATCGCTGGTGGAAAAGCCCGTTTTCTGGTAGTATTTCGTG
>JAYVOH010000122.1:0-13936 GCA_043758025.1 Verrucomicrobiota bacterium | reverse complement strand
TGCAAGGGGGATCGCTTTCTCTTATCAAATGCCTGTCAACCAGACCGCTGAAATCTTAACGATTTAACGGAAAGAAAAATTCCCCCTGCGAGTTTTAAAAGGTCATCAATAGTAGTCTTTAATGCTTCAATGTCTTGAGCTGCCCGAAGCAATCGTTGTTGCTGCATCCAATTCTTTTGTTGCCACTTTTGAACCAGCATATTGCCAACCACCCCTGTGAGCACAAAGGTGAGAAAAATCGAAAAGATAGTCATCCACACGTGCTGCGATTACTTCATCACATGCGCCGCGTCGAGAAATATGTTGCAAGGGGCAGAGCCCAAAATAAAGGCCCATCGTCAAAGCTTGTCATTGCGGGAAGGGCGCGGGAAAAGGGGAACGAGGTGTCAGGGTTTAAAAATTGACTTAAACGCTGAACATTACATGATTTTGCTTATGACGTGCAGTCTTCGTCTTGAGTTGCCGGGAGCCTGCCACCAAAAAAACGGACAGTTGTAAAATGTAGTTCTGGCTCCTACAACAGGAGTTTACTGGTCTTTGCCACCTGCATTCTTGGCAATGAAATCAATAATGGGTGTGCTGTCGGTCAGACCGTGGGGGTGGTGGCCGACGCCTTTCTTGGCGATCAGTTCGATACTGCCGCCCAGTTTACGGTAGCGTTCGGCGAGCAGCAGGGTGTTTTCATCTGGCGGCACCACATCGTCGGCGTCGCCATAGACGTGGAGGAGCGGAACTTTGGCTTTGGCGAGCGGTTCGAGATTGTCCACCGGGTTGCCTCTGTAAGCGAGGGCCTCGGCTTCGTCCTTAAAGTTCCAGAGATTGAGCACGCGGCCCCAGTTGCTTTTATCGCCCTTGCCTTTGCCTTTGCCGCCCGGCCAGCTCTTAAAATCGCAGACTGGCGCGTCGCCGTAGATGCAGGCGACTTTGTCGGGATTGGCAATGGCCCAGTTGTAACAATAGAGACCGCCGCGGCTGAGGCCGACCAGCGCGGCCTTCTTGGCGAATCCATGCTGGGTCGTGAGTTCCTGATAACAGGCGTTCCAATGCTTCACAGCCTCGGGGCAGCCGAGCATGTCGTTGATTCGCATATAGACAATGTGGAAGCCCTTGCCGAGCAAGGCGATGTCTGGGTCGGGCTTATGACCGAAGAATTCTCCGTGCCAGCACCAAGGTCGGCCTTTGGCTTCTTGCTTGGGCGTGACGACCGTGACTGTCTTGGCGTCCACTTGAAGTGTGTAGCTGGCGAATCCGTGCCAGTCAGCGCTTATGCCGGGAAACGCCGAGGTTTTGCCGTTGCCGTTGCCGTTGCCGTTGACGGGTTGAGCCGGTTCTTTGGTGTCGCCGTGTTTCAGGGACTCGATGCGCTGAGTCAGTTCCGCGGCTTCGGCTTGCGCTTTTTCAAGAGGCAAGCCTTTGGGCACACCGGGGCGTTTGTGACCCGCAGCGGTAAGATAGGATGCGCTGAGAGTGTGAAGTCGTTTTGCGACCAGTTCGTGCAGGCCGTGCAGTCTTCCGGTCGGGGTGGTAAAGTCCTCAATGGTGTAGTCAGTCGTGACGCCCCATGATTGGAGAATCTGCCGGGCCATAATCCAATGACCTGCGGCGCCGGGGTGGACGCCATCAGGAGCGAGCATGAATTTCGGATTGGTTTTCAACTGCTCCTTGATGAAATCATTCATGGGTGTGTGGATGTCCACGACCTGCCAGCCCTTGTCCTTCTGTCCGTTCAACCACTGGGCATATGTATCCAGCACGCCACTGTAAAACGGTGTTTTGTTCGACGGTCCCGGCTCAAAAGTCGGCGGGGTCAGATGAATGATTTCCGCTCCCGCAGCTTTGGCTTTGTCGCGGAGCCACTGGATGCCGTCCTTGTATTTTTGGAAGCGGATATTTTCGAACGGCTGATAAATACCGCAGTTCATTCCGTAGCAAGCGACGATGAGATCGGGCTTGGTGGTGGCGAGCACGCGGTCGAGGCGTTCATGTAAATCCGGGCGGGGAAACTTGCCGCCCGCATGACTTTCTTCCGACAAACCGGAAACCGTCTCGCTGCTGAGTCCGAGATCGAGAATTTCATAATGCTTGTCGGTTTCAGCGAGCAGCACCGTCTCCAGATACTCGATGTATTTTCCGTCGTGCGTGATGCTATCGCCAAGGAATACGATGCGTTTTGCATCCGGCAGGGCGGCGCTGACGGTGCAGGCGAGACCACAGATAATGAGAAGGTGCTGGAGGGCGTGTTTCATGAAGTGAGTTCGGATTTGATGATTACATTCCGCGAAGAATGCAATACGCAACCAAGCGGCAATATCACACGCCGATTTGCGCCTGGATGGCATCGGCGATCATGTCGGCGCGGGCTTCGATGAATGCGGGATCACGGCCTTCAATGAGCAGCCGGATGAGCGCTTCTGTGCCGGAGTAACGCAGCAGCACACGGCCAAGCTTGCCGAGTTTTTTCTCGGTTTCTTTGACCAGTTGATGCACAACCGTGAGTTCTTCGATCGGCGGTTTTTCTTTGACGCGCAGGTTGCGTTTGGTCTGCGGGAAGGGCTTGAGACACTTGCGCAATTCACTGAGGGGCTGGCCTGTTTCAGCCATGATCTTGAGAATTTGCAACGCCGCAATCAGGCCGTCGCCCGTGGTCGCGTAGTCGCTGAACACGACATGCCCGCTTTCTTCCGCGCCGAAATTCAGGCCGTGCTCGCGCACGGCGGCGATGACATATCGGTCACCGACACCAGTGCGGATGACGTGGCCGCCCATGCTGGTGATGAGTTCATCAAGGCCGAAGTTGCTCATCACGGTCACAGCCGCGGTATTTTTTTTCAACGTGCCCTGGCGCAGCATGTTGGACACGGCGACGGCGATCAATTCATCGCCACTGAGCCTGGTTCCGGTTTCGTCACAAAGCGCGAGACGGTCGGCGTCGCCATCATGCGCGACGCCAACTTGGGCACCGGTCTGCTTGACAAGCGCCTCAATGATTTCCGGGTGAGTGCAGCCACATTCGAAGTTGATATTGACACCATTGGGCGTGGAGTGGAAGACGCTGACCTTGGAACCAAGGCGCCGCAGGGCTTCAGTGCTGGTGTGTGACGATGCGCCGTTTGCATTGTCCAATGCGATACTCATTCCGTCGAGCCTGCACCCTTGCATGGTTTCAACGGCGTGGGAAATGAAGCGCTCTGCCGCATCCGGTAGGTGATTGACGCGACCAATATCACCTCGCAGCGGAAGCGTAGTCTGCGCGGTTCCGGTTTCCAGCAGGGCTTCAATTTGTAGTTCCTGCTCGTCGGTGAGCTTGTAGCCATCGCCGCCGATAAATTTGATGCCGTTGTCCGAATAGGGATTGTGCGAGGCGGAAACGACTGCGCCAAACGATGCGTGGTGCTGCACTGTCAGAAGAGCCACGCCCGGCGTGGGCAAGATCCCGCAGAGCAATGCATCTACGCCCATCGAGTTCAGTCCGGCCACCAGGGCGGCTTCGAGCATTCCGCCAGAAATGCGCGTGTCCCTCCCGATGACGCAGAGCGGTCGCGCGTTTGATTTTTTTGCATCATGGGCCAGCACTTGCGCCGCCGCTTGGGCGAGACGGGTGACGAATTCCGGGGTCATGGGATGTTCGTTCGCAAGGCCGCGAATTCCATCCGTTCCGAAGTATTTTCTTTTGTTTGGCATGAGTGGCGGCATTAGCAGAAATGGGCGGGCTAGTCAAAAACCGTCGCCCTGCAATTCAGCGCGATGTGGTTGCGCGAGTGCTCCAGCCTTCGGGCAAGGTGATCTTTTTGTCACGCGCGACCTTGTCTTTGACGACATACCAGAGCAACGACGCCAGAATCAGCGCCACCACCTTGGCTTCCCAGTCATCAAGGCACCACAGCTTAAACTGGGTTGCGAATTTCCGCAGCTTTATCATCTTCGTTATCTTTTTTCTCCTCGGTTTTAAACAGTAAAATTTCCTGAAGCCGCTCTTTCATCTCGTCGGGTTCCAGATTGTGTTCCAGCCTCCCCTGGAAGCAAAGCGAGAGCGCACCCGTTTCCTCGGAGACCACGAGAGCGACCGCGTCGGTCTCCTCCGTGATGCCCATGCCGGCCCGATGCCGCAGTCCGATGCTGCGGTCGCTGACCTCCTTCTGGCTCACGGGAAACACGCAGCCTGCGGCGATGATGCGTCCCTGATCGAGCACCAGTCCGCCATCGTGGAGCGCGGTCTTGGGGTGAAAAATAGTGGCGATGAGTTCATTGGAAATCTTGGCGTCCACGACCACGCCGGTCTCGACATACGGTTTGAGGTCAATGCCGCGTTGCAGGGCAAACAGGGCGCCGACGCGGCTGCGTGAAAGTTGCGTCATGGCTTCTATCAACTGATCGACCGATGCCTCGTCGCTGCCATTGAAGGAGAAAAATCGCCGGCTGCCCAGTTCTGCCAGCACGCGGCGCAACTCCGGCTGGAAGATGACAACCAGACCGAGGGCGAGGAACACGGAGAACCGTTCCAGCAACCAACTGATGACTTGCAGTTCGAGGAGCACGGACAGCAGTGTCAGTCCCAACAGCAACATGAGAAGCCCGGTCAGAATGCGGGCGCCACGGGTGGCGCGGAAGAAGCGATAGCCGTAATAGAGCAGCACCGCGAGAATCACGATCTCGACGGCGTCGCTCCAGTGTTCGGCGAACTGTCTCCACATATCGGTTAAATTTAGGTGAGCGATGCGAAGTAGGCAAACGCGAACTTGGTTACTTGAGCAGCGCCGGGTTGATGGCCTCGACCATTCGCAATGACTCCGCGTTGGGTTTCACATCATGAACCCGCAGCACCTGTGCGCCCGCTTCCCGCAGCCAGGCCGTGAGTGCGACCGTGGGCCAGAGGCGCTTTTCCATGTCCTCATTGCCCAGCAAACGGGCAATGAATGATTTGCGCGAAACGCCGACGACCAGCGGACGGTCATCAATTCGTAATGAATCAAGACTGCGCATCAGGGCCAGATTGTGCGCCTGAGTTTTGCCAAAACCGATTCCGGGATCGAGGGCGATGCGTGATGCCTCAATGCCGGCTGCCGTTAGTGTCTGAAGCCTCTCAGCAAAGAAAGCGCGAACTTCCGCGACGACATCTTCATAGTGTGGGCTGGATTGCATCGTTCCCGGTGTGCCTTGCATGTGCATGACGATGACCCCCGCCTGGCTTTGTGCCGCAACATGAATCATGCGCGGATCGCGCAAGCCGTTCACGTCATTGATGATGTCGGCTCCGGCAGCCAATGCGGCGCGGGCCACATCCGGCTTCATGGTATCAATGGAAATCAACGCACTGGTTTGGCGACGCAGACTCTGGATCACTGGCACGACGCGATGCAATTCAATTTCCACCGGGACAGCGGTTGCGCCCGGTCGCGTCGATTCGCCACCCACGTCAATGACATCCGCGCCCTCGGCCACCATTTGCAGGGCATGGTTCACTGCGCGATCGGCATCAGGAAATTTTCCGCCATCTGAGAAGGAATCCGGCGTGACATTCAAGATGCCCATGATCCAGCCGCGCGATGAAAGATCGTGAATGCGGTCATGGATGAGCCAGCGGGCAGGCATGATGTTCCTTGGGCGAAGCGCGCGAGGATGACAAGTGAAACTGCTGGGTTATCATCAGCCCATGCCCCGATCATTGATTTTGTTGCTCGTCCTGCTGGCCTTCGGTCTGGCCGGCGGCGTCTGGCTTTCGAGGAAGAACGACAGTGCTGCACCAACTTCCGGCAACGCGCCCGGTGAAATCGCTTTGCTGCAAAAGCAGGTCGAGTATCTGCACGATCAAGTCAGGGCATTGGAAAAGGAAAACATCCGTCTGGCCGATTTGCTGGGAAAGGCGAGAACCGGCATGGTGGACGCCGTAGCTGCGAGTCCGCCGTTACCCGTCGAGGGGGATCCTGATTTTAATGGCATTGCCATTGAACTGTTAAAGACGCGTGGCTTGCAGGCCTTGCCAATGAATTGCATGGCTGCTGATCGCAGTGAGGTGGAGGGCATCATCGCCAAATGGCTGTCGGAACGTTTCCCCAAGGATTATGGCAGCCGGCAGGGGCGGGCGCTGGCCGCTCTGGGCGCAATTCCCGAGGCAGTGGATACGCTGGCGTTGCGTGCCGCATTTTGGTCCCATCAAATAGGCGCCTGGTATGATGAAGAGCAGGAGACACTCTTCCTTGCGCCAGCTTCGGATGAGGGAAAAGAGAATGCGCTGGGTCTGGCGTTTGCCCAGATATTCCGGGAGAATGGGGCGCGGTTGTTCCCAAAAGGCAGGGGCGTAAAGAACACGGACCAGTGGCTGGCGAGCATGAGTCTGCTCGCGGGAGACGCAGCATTCACGAGATTGTTGCACAGCCTGTCGCATCCGAAAACCGGCGGCGGGGGCGGAGTGAGCGAAGACCCGGATGATCCGTCACACTCCATGCCTCTGCCGAATTTTCTTCGTGAGTTGGAGCTGGCTCCATTCGGTGTCGGGCTGGACTTCGTTCGCGGCTTGCATGAGACCGCGAAGTTTGATCAGGTGGATGTCGTCTATTCGCGTCCACCCATGAGCTGTCTCGAAGTGTTGGAGCCGGAAGTCTATCTTGCGGAAGCGCAGTTCAAGCCCGATCTCCCGCAGTGGGCGGACGTCAATGTGAACGGATTGGCCCCGTTTTGGGACGACAGTCTGGGCGCGATTCCTCTGGTGCTTCTGCTGAAGCAGCAAGTGCCGCAGCCGGTCGCGGCAGAGACGGCACCCGGCTGGCGGGGCGACCGTTTGCTGGTGTATCCTGCCGAGGGCAAGTCGCGTGATCACGTCGCATGGCAGACGCTATGGAAAGACGGCAATGCCGCTGATGCTTTTTTCAGCGCCATGCGGCAGAGTCTGTTGGGCCGAAACAAGGGAGCATCGTCAGAGAAAAATGCGCCAGCAGGAGTTTTCAAACTGGATGGACCGGATAGATATGTGGTGCTTACGCGCACTCACGAAGGACGGGGTGTGTTTTATGCCGATGCCGCCGACGCTGCGTTCGCGGAAGCCTTGTGGAAAAAGCTGGCTGGAAAGTGAGTCATTGTTTCAATCGTCCGCGCAGTTCACGTTCAGCCTTGTCCAGTTCAAAACTCAGGTCGTCCGGTGACATCCAATGCGCGCCGAACGCGCGCACAGTTTCCCAGATCATGCGGTCGGCAGTGACCACGCGCATGGGGTGCAATTCCCCGTATTTCGCCACGAGGCGCTCGATGATCGAGTCGGCGGTATGACTTGTATCTGCATAAAAAATCTGGATGCCATCATCTTCGCGCTCATCGGTAATTTTTGTGCTCGTTCCATCGAAGATCACGACCACCCGCTCACCGCTCATATCTTGGAGCAAGCGCATCCGCTTAAGCAGTTCTTCGCGCGCGAGATGGCGTTTCTCGCTGCGCATGTGCAGCTTTCGCAAATCATCCCATGCGTGGATGACGCTGTGGCCATCCACGAGAATGAAACGATGCCCTGACTTCATGCGGTCAAACATGCACTGAGCCGCCGCATCCACAACAGCTCTCAAAGCATGGTGCAGCATTTTGCTTTCAAAAAAAAAAGTCTCGCGCACATTCGCGCTTCCCAATTCCGCTGAACGAACCACATGAACCTTCCCTATTTCCTCGATATACTACTCAACATCCTTGTTTTCCTCATGGGGGCGGGCATCGGTTCATTTTTGAATGTGGTCATCTACAGAGTGCCGCTGGGCATTTCGGTGAACAATCCGAAGCGCTCGTTCTGCTTTTCCTGCAAGAAGCAGATTCCCTGGTATCACAACCTGCCGTTGATCAGCTGGCTGGTGCTGCGTGGTAAGTGCGCCAACTGCGGATCGCGCATTGCGTTCCGGTATTTTTTTGTGGAGCTGCTGACGGCATGCCTGCTTTACGCGGTATTCCGGCACTTCAGCGGCGGCTATGTCCACGGGCCATGGGAACAAATCCGTATCTGGGGGCCGGTGGTTTTGATCTTCTGGATTTTCACGGCGTTGCTGGTTTCGGGCACGTTTATCGACATCGATCATTACATTCTGCCGCATGTGATCACGCTGGGCGGGCTGGGTGTGGGGCTGGCCGGCAGTTTTTGGCAACCGCAACTCATGGGCGAGACTTCACATTGGTATGGACTGCTCAAGTCGCTCATGGGGGCTGCCTTCGGACTGGGATTGCTCTGGGCGGTCGTGGAACTGGGCAAGCTGGCGTTTGGCCGGATCAAGCAGAGTTATGAGGCGCCGGAGGCGTGGAGCATTTCGCAACCCGACGAGAACGAACCGCCGGTTTTTAAAATCGGCGAGACGGTTCTGACCTGGCATGACATTTACACAAGGCCCAGCGACCGGCTCATCATTCAATCATCAAGTCTCACGGTCAATGATCGACAGTTCACCAGTGTGAAGGTAGAGATTCAACAACACGCGCTAAAAGTGTTTGCATCCGGCGGGGAGGAAATTTTCCAACTGGAAAACGTAAAGATGCTCAGCGGCAGCGCGACGGAGATCGTCATTCCGCGAGAGGCCATGGGCTTCGGCGATGTGCTGTTGCTGGCGATGATCGGTTCCTTCCTCGGTTGGAAGGCGGTGCTGTTCACCATTCTCGCTGCATCGGTGCTGGGCACGCTCATCGCTCTAGGACCGCGTTTGATCGGCAAGACGGAGTGGGGGACCAAGCTGCCTTTTGGCCCTTATCTGGCTGGGGGCGCGATGATCTGGCTTTTCTGGGGGCCGCAGATACTCCATTGGTATCTGGTCCGCCTTCATTTACCATCGGCTTGAGTTAGGCGGCAATTACTTACCGAATGCGCGCCGGGCAGCATCACCGGAACTGCCTTTTTTGCTCTGCAACTCAATGAGCTTGGTTTTCTCCTCCAAGGTCTGGTCGCGTTGGCGATTACGGATTTGATAGGTGAGACCGAATATGAAACAAGTCACGTCTGCGATGAGAAACATCATGGCAATCGTGATGCCCCACTTCTTCAGCAACTCATCGATGGTCTTGTTCCGGTTGACTGAGAAACCATCCTTGCGGGAAAACTTCGCCTGATAAAGCCGGCGCCAGCCGCGCGGGTCGCGGGCAATGCTGAACGTCCAAAGGAAGAACCCCGATAGCACGATGCACAGGATCTTGTAGGGCAGTGGAAAATACTCCACATCAGCATCGGCAAGCATGGTGGTCGCAAGGACTGGTGGAAACGAAAAAGGCATCACCGAAAATATTAGCGAAGACTTCTGCAAACTCAAGCTTGCACTGCCCACGAGAAATGATCTTGCGCTGGATTAGCCCCAGGACGGCAGATGGCGCGAGGGTCATTCGTGGATAGATGATTCAGACAATGATAAACATCCTCGACGTCCGCACCGAGACCTGCGGCCAGATCGTCTGCCGTGGCGGCGCCGGCTTTCGCGAGGGCGTTGCGCACACTGGCCAGCAACTGGAGGAACGCACCGGCGGCCTTCTTGCCGGCTTCGACACCGGGCTGATGATAGGCATTGACGTTCACGAGGCTGGCGTAGAAGCCGACGGCGCGCTCGAAAATGGCCACGATGGATCCGACCGTGCGGGCGCTCACTTCAGGGATGCTGATGGTGATGCTTTCACGGCTGTTTTCATGAAGCGCGCGCCGTGTGCCGCGCAGGAAGCCTTGCAGGTAATCACCCGAGGTCGTGCCCGGATCGACCTCGATCTGCGGGCCTTTGACTGCTTTGCGCACCTCAATGAATGTGGCAAAGAAATTGTTCACGCCATCGCGAAGCTGCTGCACATAGGCGTGCTGGTCGGTGGATCCCTTGTTGCCATACACTGCTATGCCTTGATTCACTTTCTTGCCATCGAGATCGAGTTCCTTTCCGATGGATTCCATGACGAGTTGCTGGAGATATTTGCTGAGCAAAACCAGCCTGTCTTTATAGGGAAGAATGACCATGTCCTTCGCGCCGCGACCGCTGCCAGCATAGTGCCACATGAGAGCGAGGAGCATTGATGCATTCTGGTTCGTGGGCAAAGTGCGTGTCCTTTCATCCATCGTCGCTGCACCACTCAGCAGCCCATCTATGTCCACACCTTGAATCGCCATCGGAACCAGTCCCACGGTGCTCATCACCGAGGTGCGACCACCGACCCAGTCGGTCATCGGGAAGATTTTCAGCCACTTGTTCTCCGTGGCGTAAGCTTCCAATTTAGAAGCGATGCCATTCGCCTTGGTGCCGGTGACGGCCACAGCGTGTTTGGAGAAATCCAGCCCCATGGTTTCATAGGCGTTCTTCGCTTCCAGCATTCCGTTGCGAGACTCGGCGGTGCCGCCGGATTTGGAAATGACCACGGTCAGCGTTTGAGCGAGATCGGGGCCGATTTCCTCCAGCACTCTCTGCATGCCATCGGGGTCGGTGTTGTCGAAGAAATGCGTTTTCACCTGAGACTTCCAGGCATCTACCAAGGCATCCGTCATAAACTGCGGGCCGAGCGCGGAGCCGCCGATGCCGATGACGAGCATTCTGACAAATTTGCTTCCGTTCTGCGTCACGACTCCGGCGTTGCGGATTTGGCTGGCGAAGGCTTTGGCATCGGCAATGTCCTTTTCTATGCCTGATCGGATTTCCGCTGTGGGCGCAAGTTTTGCATTGCGAAGCCAGTAGTGACCCACCATCCGCTGCTCGTCGGGGTTGGCAATGTCTCCGGCCTCAAGCTTCTTCATGTCGGCAAAGGCGCGCTGAATCTGTGGCTCCATTTTACTAAAAAAATCATCCGCGAAATTCATGCGCGAGATGTCGAGCGTAAGGCCCAGATCCGTATAACGGACGAGATGTTTTTGATAGCGGCTCCAGTAATTCATAGGGGCTGTCATTGAAGCAGTTTTGACGCCACCTGCAAGCAGAAGTGGCATCGCTCCGCGCTTGACTCCGCGAAGGGCATGCGGTATCAACCACGCCCCATGTCCGAGCAAACCACTCTCATTCTTCTCAAACCCGACTGCGTTTCCAAACAACTCTGCGGCGAAGTGCTCAAGCGCTTTGAACTCGCGGGATTCCGCGTTCGCGGCTTGAAAATGATCCAGCTCGATGACGCGATTCTCAAGGAGCATTACTCGCACATTGCGGACAAGCCGTTCTTCCCGGATGTCGCTTCGTTCATGAAAAGCAGCCCTGTCATTGCCCTGGCGCTGGCCGGAGAAAATGTCATTGAGCGCGTGCGTGTTCTGCTCGGGCCTACCGATTCCCGGAAGGCCGACAAGGGAACCATTCGTGGCGACTACGGCGGCGACATGATGATCAACGTCGCGCATGCTTCCGACTCGCTTGAGAGCGCAGAAGCCGAACTGAAGCGCTTCTTTAAAGCAGGCGAAATTTTCCGCTATTGATCAGCGAGGTTAGCGCGTGATCTGGAACGATCCGTTACCGAAGCGGAACGTCGTTCCGTGGGGCTGGGTGGGGTGGACATTCACTCCAGGAGGGCAATACGGGATCGTGTAGGGCGGTGTGTAATAAACTGGGCCGCTGTAACCGGGGCCGATGTAACCGGGGTTGATGTAATACAGCCTGCCATCACCAGGAGTAAAGATGGTGCCCTCGTTAATGATCGTGCTTTGGACGCCCTGCCCACGTGTGTAACCAGGCGTATAAACCTGGGTGATGGGCGTGGTCGGCGGAACGACGACTTCTGTGGTGCTGGTCAATCCGCTGGTCTTGGGGGCAGACTCAGCCTGCTGTCGGGCAAGCTTGGCCTCGAATTCCATCCTTTGCCTTTCACGCAGCGCGAGTTCGGCCATTTGTTTGTTGGTTTTATCCTCGTATTCTTTTTGCACGTTCTTGCGATTTTCTTCGGCAACTTGGCGTTTTATTTCCTCCTGCTTCTGAAATTCGCGGGCCTTGTCTGCGTCGTAGTGAAACATTTTTTTCCACTCGTCGCTCAAGCTTTCAAAAGACACTTTTGATACACCGGCGTCATGCACCACCGTGATGGCATCAGGCGTGGCTTTGATGATGCGGGCGTTGTGGTAGGTTTCGCCCAGCAGGGTGGTCAGTTCAATCGGCTTCTGAATGACGGGTTCCGCGGCACGCAAGACCGTCACTCCCCAAATCACGAGCAACAACTGGAACAAAGCCTTCATAAGAGAATTCAACCATGAATCGAACGGGTGGTCAAGAATGGGCTTTCCCCAAAAGATTTGAAGGTGCCTGCGGTCTAAGTGGTTATTATTTCGTCACGATCAGCGAGCGGACGTATAAAATCTCGCAAGATCCATCACCCTCATCATTGCGCGTCAATGAGCTGCGCCACGGCTTGTCTGCACCCTGATGCGTGGCTTCCACCAGCCAGCCGGACATCTGCACCTGCGAGCCGACGCGCAAGGAGGCGATGCTTTGCGCCACATTCTCATCGGCGGGTATTAGGTGAATATTGGCCGAATGATTGATGATTTCCGATTCAGGAATTGGCGCTGCTCCCCAGTAGCGCCAGTGATAATAGCGATTGTCTTGCGAGATGTCCAACCGCTCCAAGACGGCCTCGTCCGACATTCGGCCCCAGCCAACGGCAAGATCATAGGGCGCGAGAGCGGCGGCGGCATCGCCTTGATATCGCTTCAGGCTGAGCGTTCTGGCATTGAGCGTGTATTGAGCCAGTGGTTTCAACGTCCAGCCATCTTTCAGCACATTTTCCGCGTTTGCCACTAGCATGATCTGCTCAGGTTCGTTCCAGATCATGACGCCCGGTCCGTATTTGATGGGCATATGCGTTTGGTGATACCAAAACACCAAAGCGCACGGGAGCACGAGCAGTATCGATTTTGTCAAAAGCGGGTGAAAACGCACGTATCCATTTCGGGCATTTCAGCATTCAGTCAAATCGCTCTTGATCCATGAAAAAACATTGGTTTCTGTAATGGTTTCTATTAAGGTAGGACAGATTTAAGCCAAAAAGGACCGTCTAAATGTCAAAGAATCTAAGCGCACTATCATTCCGCAAGGGACTCGACAACAATGTCTTTGACCGCATGGTCAAGTCCGCCGATGCCACCGGCACGGCAGAAACTCCGGAGGCTGTTCATGCAATCGCGGAACATCATCTGGTGGGAGACGCGATCTCACTGGGCGCGGTTTCATTCTACGATTTTTTAAAGAAGGAAAACGCGGATAAGAAAGTCTTTGTCTGCAACGGCTCCGCCTGTCTCGTCGCCGGCACACAGAAGAAACTGCATGACGATCTCGCGAAAGATTTCAAGGAAGCAGAGATTGGTCACATCTGCTGCCTGGGCCGCTGTCATCAGGGCGGGGCTTTTCAATATGAAGGTCACAACTACTCAGGCCAGGGCGAGGCTGCGCTGAAATCCTTGTTTGAAGAAGGCGAAGGAGACTGTGCGGACCTTTATACCGTAGGTTCAACTATGAGCCCTCCGCTGCTGACGTCGGAGTTTCCCGGTATTGAAAATTACTACGCACCGCTCAAGGCTCTATTTGCCAAGGGTCAGGACGCGCTACTGGTCGAACTCAAAGAATCAAAGCTGCGCGGCCGTGGCGGTGCGGGCTTCCCGCTGCACTTCAAATGGCAGTCGTGCCGCGAAGTGCCCGGCGCAGTCAAATACATCGTGTGCAACGCCGACGAGGGCGATCCTGGTGCCTACATCGACAAATATCTCATGGAGCAGCGTCCGCATTCTGTGCTGCTCGGTATGATCGTCGCGGGCTGGTTCGCGGGCGCGCAGACCGGCGTGCTTTACATTCGCGCGGAGTATCCGGACTCGGTGCGCATCGTGCAGGAGGCGATCGGCGAATTAAAAAAGGCCGGATTGCTCGGCAAAAACATCCTCGGCAGCGGATTCGATTTTGACCTCAAAGTCATCAAGGGCGCGGGCGCGTACATTTGCGGAGAAGAGACGGCATTGCTCGCCAGCATCGAAGGCCAACGGCCGGAAGTGCGGGTG
>JAYVOH010000121.1:0-5056 GCA_043758025.1 Verrucomicrobiota bacterium | reverse complement strand
GAACTCAAGCTGGCCGACCTCCTCGACCCGATGGACAAGTCGGTGCTCAAAGAGTTGCAGGCGACCATCGCCGCCAAGGACTCCGAGGCCTTCCGCGCAAAGTAGGAGCAGACCCTCAACTCCTGCTCTGCCTGCCACGTCGCCGCCGGGAAACCGTTTCTCCGTCTGCAAATTCCGCAGCAACCCGAGGCGCAGATCATCCGCTTTGAACCGGAACCGTAAGGGCTAAAGGCCCGTCGCCATTCCAGCCTGGGGCAACGAGGGTCGGTTCAAACTCATCGTGGGATGCGGATACTTGCGTTGTTTCCGCGAATGCAAATCTCGTCTGGCGACCATGAAAGCTGAACGGGTTCAGGCCCGGTATCCTCATGCGTCGCCATTTCAGTCAGCGGAGGTCTGATATACCGTTCCAGAAACACGGCCATCGTCTTGCCGGCCTTGGAATCCATGTGTGCCCAAGCGTCGGCACCGACATAATGCCTGCCTCCGTTTGCCGCGAACTTGGCGATCAACTCAGTGAGGCGGGGCGAAAGTGTGGGATCGAGCACTACGAGAACCGGCGTCAGGCCAGCCGCCCGGCACTCAACCGGGAATGATAGCTCTTCGCCAAAGCGACCTTGCCCACTGGCGGCGATCGTGACGCGCAGTTTGAATTCGTAAGCCAGTTGGCTTTCACCGTCATAGCAATCAATCTGGCGGCCTTCATCCGTTGGCTCTCCTCTCTCGTTGAGACGCTTCACCGGGGAATTACGTGAACCCACCGCTTCACCGCCCAGGCAGCTCGCCAAGACTGGCTCGAACAGGTAGCCGGTTTCCTGTGCCGCGCGGTTGTCCACGTCGAAAATCCATTTCCGCCAGACGAGCCAGGCCGCAAGCAGTTCATCCTGCACACCGCCGAATTCCAATAGGCTTCGCGGCCCTATCTGGTTCATCGTCGGACGGGGCTGGGTGGATAGGATGCGCTGATACTTACGCCGGCGCTTGTGGAGCGCGGCGAAGTTCGCGAAGTAGAGTCCGAAGTCGGGTTCGTGTGCGATGCACGCCGCCAGACTTTCGACCAGCGCCGGAGCCGACGGGCACCCGACCTGTGGAGTTTGAAACCACGCCAAAGGCAGACGGTAGTAATCCGGGCTGGGAGGAAAAACGGAAAGGGGCGGCAGTTGTGAGACTGCCGTTTGGATTGAGAGGTCGTGGCAGCACTGCGCGAGGAGGCAAAATAACTCGTTTTCCGATAGCGTTACGCGGTCATCTCCATTGCCGAGGATGCGTGCGCCGCTGAATAGCTTTTTGATTTCGACAGGTATCGGCATGGTCAGGCTTTCGGTTTTTCGAGTAAGACGAGTTGTTCTTCCTCCGATTCCACCAACTCGTTGAGCACGAATTCGGTGCGGGCCAGCGCCGGGCTCATTCCTTCGGAGCGGGTCAGACGGAAACGGAGCTTCGGATGTGCTGAGTTGTCGTAACGCACCTTAAAGCCATAGTTTTTCGCGATATGTTCTGCCACCGTCCGGGCGAGCATCGGAGGAATGGCATTGCCGATTTGCTGGATGCGACTGGCCGCGCTCCCGGCGAAGACAAAGGAATCCGGAAAAGTCTGCAACCGGGCGCACTCCCGCAACGTGAGCAGCCGGTCTTCGGTGGGATGCACGAACTCACGGGTCGCTGCGCTGGTGATGGTCAGGCTGGGTTCATCCGCAAAGAGACGCTTGAGGCCGGACGGAGCGCCCCCGCGTCGCTCGACGGGCGTGCCGTCCATCACGCGGCGAAAGGCCCGTCGGCGAAAGGACTCGTGCTGCAAATGCTCCGGCAAGTCCTTCATGGTCTGCCCCGGCGTCAAGCCACGCACCCGCTCCAGTTGGATTCCCGATAACGCTGGCGAGAAATGGTCTGTGACCGTCTCCGCCTTACCCCGCAGATAAGCCTGCAATTCATTCGTCGGCGGCCCGATGTGTGAGAGCGGCCTGCCTGCTTCCGTCGTCGCGGGTGGCAGGTCGCCCGTTGCGGTCGAGAAGGTAATTTCACCCTTCCGAAAGATGCTCCCTGAAAACAGCGTGACCGCCTCGGGAAAGACAAAGTCATGCCCCATCCGATTGCCGACGATCAGCACGCGCTTGCGCCGCTGGGGCACGCCGTATCCCTGTGCATAAACCTTCTCGAGATTGACCGAGTAACCCGCCTGAAGGAACGCCTCCACCGCGTCGCGCACATGCAACCCGCCGTCATTCGTCAATAGCCCCTCGACATTCTCCATGACGAACCATTTCGGGCGGATGCCTTCAAGCAGCCGGACATAGTGTCGAACCAGCGAATTGCGCGGGTCTTCGCCCGACTTCACCCCGGCACTGCTAAACCCCTGACAAGGCGGGCCGCCCAGCAGGATGTCGAGTTCACCAGAGCGCAGGCCGATCCTGTCCAGCAGCATCTCCGGCCCGAGATCGCGGACATCGGCCGCTTCACATGGTGTTCCCGCAACGTTGCGGCGGTAGGATTCAACTGCATCGCGGTCAATGTCTGTGGCAAACCGCACATCAAAACCCGCCTGCTGGAAGCCTAGTGAGCAACCACCCGCGCCAGCGAAAAGGCTAATGGCTGCGGGCTTGTAGCCTGGCTTACCGGCCGACGTTAGGATCCTATCTTCGGCCATGGATTCGTTGAGGGACATGGGTCACTTCAGCGATTCAAATCCATTCCGGATGATTGCGGCCATGAGCTTACGGCGCTCAATCAGAAACGTGTCGTAAGACATCGTATGCCAGCCTTCCGGCAGTGCATGACACGCATGCATGCGACTCCACTCTTCCTCTGGGAATCGCGCCTGAAGTTTGGGCACATACACCGTCGGCGAGTCGTCGCTGATGTCGATGTTGTCGGGCCATTCCAGGAGAGCAAAATTTCCAACCTGATTGATGCGCTTCAAATCCTTCACTCCCTCTTGTTCCAGCCATGCCCGAGGAAACAGGTGATGCCTCTCCAGTGGTTTCTTCTTGGTCTTGATCGAAGGATCGAGCAGGTCCGACACCTTCTTGTGGGAAAAGAGCACAGGAGCGCCCAGGCGGTTTTGTGCAGCCGTGTAAGCAAACAGCTCCGGGTTGCGGGCCGAAGAACTGTCGAGATTGGACGGCAGCGTCACCGTCCAAAAATCATTGGTAAGGTCATTCGCCATGATTCCCTCCAAGGTAGTCACAAACCCGGCTGCATCTTTCACTTCCTTGAGCCGGTTTAGGTCTCCATCCATCACCGTTTCGGGCGAACTCGTGTAGCGGCCGGTCAAGCTGGCGGCAAAGAACCAGCGCCCGATCAACCGCTGCAGTTGATGCTCGGGCAGGCCGAATCGCTTCCTCCCGACGAGATAAAACGCATACGCATACAACATAGCGTTTTGTGACGAGATCATGTCTCCACTGCGGAACCCCGCACCAATGAGGCAAGACAAAAACTGATGCCAATAAGTCAGGTTCAGCACTTCTTCTTGGGCAGCGCGCAATGCCGCGAACTGCTGGTCACGGCGTTCCGGCGAGTATTCCCCGGTGTCCATGTCTTTGCCGCGCAAAACCTGATAGACGCTCTTGAGTCGACCGCGCTGAAACCCAAACGCCACCGCTACGCGCAAGAGTTGATCCGGATCAGGTTGGATGAAGTGATTGAACGGTGATGCGGGAACACCCGGAGAAGGTGCCTGCCGAGATTGACGGCAGAAAGTTTCGAGCGCCATCCGACCCTCGTCCCAGAACACCGACATCAACGTCAGGATGAAATCTGCCTGGTTCAATCGGACGCCCTCGCTGTTGATACGAACAAAAATATCCGCGACTTGTTCCTCATCGACCGATGACGCGATTTCCAGTGCGGTGAACGGGTATTTCTGGAGATCGAAAAGACGGTCGAGATTGTGACTAATCAGCTCTTCATCGTCATCACTCAATGGCCCCTTGGTCTCCAGTTGTTTCAGGAATCCTTTGACCATCTGGTAGCTCGGCTTTCCCGATGCCCAGATATTGGAGATGTTGGCGATCCACTCGGGGTCGCGACGGATGGCAGCGTCAGCAACCTCAAACTTCCCGTCGCGCGGGCGGAACGCCACCTCGATCTGGCGCTCCTTGTAATCATCATCCAACACCTTGCGACCCCGGAAAACTGCGAAGAGTGATGTTAGTCGCTGTTGGCCATCCACGATCAACAGGCGTGCCACCGTGTGCTGCTTACTGCCGACACCGATCTGCTTGGTGGCTCCCCCCGTGACATTCTCCCAAAAGAGAAAATACCCGACGGGGAAGCCGCGATACATGGAATCAAACAGGTCGCGCACCTTGGCGTTGGACCAGACGAACGGGCGCTGGATGTCTGGCAGCGCAATGTCGCCAATCTCAATGTAGTGGAGCAGACCTCCGAGGTCATAATCCACTTTTTTGAAGCAAGTCTTTGGTTCACTCATAGATCAGTTTTGCTAAGTGTTGAAAATATCGGTCACCCTCAACTTTCCGCTCAGCAGCTTCGGCGGCAGCGTGTCGCACAGGGTCTCCGCAGCCGTCCTAAGATGCGCCTCAAATCCAAGCGCGGCTCTGGCGGGATTTTCGTCTTGTCCGTATAATTGACTCGCATCCCGCCAGCCTATGCGGGCGCAGCGGGCGGGCGCAACGCAATGCGAGAAGGTGGGTGGATTGGTTTGAAATAGCGCCGTCATTCTGAGTGGAGTTTCGGGAGGCTTTGCGACCGGAACGGAGCGAAGAATCGCTGACTGAAACGCGGGCGGAGGCGGTGGGGGTGAAAGGACGCACATTTCACCAGACCGCCTCCGCCCATTACAGTCAGCGATCCTTCACTGCGTTTCGCTTGCCGCCTTCGCCCACGGCGAAACTTCGTTCAGGATGACGGGCTGTTGTTTCAAACTGAGCCACCACCGCCCACTTGCAAACAGCGCGGATGCTCGCTCAGTGCGCCGCCGTGTGGATGCTGCCGTTCGGGAGGGGCGCGGGGTTTTCGAGCAGGCGCAATGGGTAAATATAGCAAAACTGAACAAATATCAGTTCTGTTTTAAGATTTCCGGCACTTTGTTTTC
>JAYVOH010000120.1:0-5094 GCA_043758025.1 Verrucomicrobiota bacterium | reverse complement strand
CGGGCGCTGGCGGCGGCGGTGGTGGTGGCAGGCATCGCCAAGAGGGTGACGGCGCACACACTGCGCCACAGTTATGCCACGCACTTGCTCATGAAGGGTGTGGACATTCGGAGCATTCAAGAGCGGCTGGGACACTCCCATGTGTCCACTACTGAAATCTACACGCACGCGGTGAAAGCGATGCAAGGGGCGGTGCGCAGTCCGTTGGATGATTTGTAGCAGCCGACGTGAGGAGGCTCGAACTTCGGCTTTGGATGCGGTCGTGGCAAATCCATTTAGAGCCTCGTTACCTCGGCTGCTACAGGCAGTGATAGAGGGTGCGCGGCCCGCTGGATGATTTGTGAGCGTGACACAGGCCGGAGGCGATGTGCCACGCACAACCAGGCGCTCAATGCGCTCGTCTTCCTCTATCGCGAGGTGCTCAAGGTGGAGTTGAAGGACATCGAAAACGCCGTCCACGACGTGTCAGGCGGGTGCCAGTATGCTGACTTTGGATGACTTACGCGCAGCTTCTAAATTGCTCCTTTGAATAATCGGGATTTAAGCCGAAACCGCCCCATTCAGCACAAACTTTGCATTGCAATTGCGACACAATCTCAATAAGATGACCGGCACATCACACGTATCTGGTTAAACCTCACCATGACTGCTGATAAACTCCTTTCCGATCTCGCCGCCGGTGCCAGCGGGATAATCCGCGACATTCTGGCCGGGCATGACGAGCACATCACGCGCCTCTGTGAGCTGGGACTGGTGCCCGGCACTCGCATCCGTGTGGTGCGGCGCGCGCCGATGGGCGATCCCATTGAAGTTTCCGTCCGTGGCTCGCGACTGGCCATGCGTCGCAACGAGGCGTGCCAGATACACATCTCGGCGGAGTGAACTGGATACAGAATTTGGAATGCAAAATGCCGGATGAAAAAGGATGAAAACATGGCCGCTGTGTCGCCTTCCGCCTTCACGGAGCCGGTATTCGCCATGGTGGGAAATCCGAATTGCGGCAAGTCCACGATCTTCAACACTCTCACAGGGCTGAAGCAAAAGGTCGCGAACTATCCTGGCGTGACCGTGGAGAAACGCGAGGGCACCTGCTTCAACCAGCACGGCAAACGCATCCGTCTGATTGATCTTCCCGGCACTTACAGTCTCAATGCCCGCTCGCCGGATGAGGCCGTGGTGCGCGATGTATTGCTTGGTCGCCGCAAGGACACCCCGAAGCCGGACGCGGTGATTTACATTGCAGACGCCTCGAACCTCGAACGCAATCTCTACCTTGCGACACAGGTGTTTGAGCTCGGCCTGCCTTCGTTGCTGGTGCTGAACATGATGGACGTGGCCGACGCCAAGCAGTGGCGCATCGATGTGGAAAAACTTTCGCAGCGGCTGGGCGTCCCCGTGGTGCCGATGCAGGCTAGTGCGGGCAAAGGAATCATCGAACTGAAAGCGGCGATGAGCCGGCTCGGTAATACAGGCTTCCAGTCTTTAACGTCGAACGCGCATCCTGCGCGATCATCAGCTTCGGGGAACGAGCCGGAGGCTCGTTCAACGGCGTTGGCTGGAAGCCCGCGCTACAGTTCGCTGCCGATTCCACCGGACATCTTCGAGGCGCTGCAACAAACCCGCGCCGATCTCGTGCGCAGCAACACCGTGGCGGAAAATGCCTCTTTGCTGGAGCCGCTCTATCTGATCTCCGATCACGACCCGGAACACTACGGCATCGCCAGCGCGCAAGTGAAACGCCTCGCGGATGCACATGATGATCTGGAAAAAAAAGTGCCGGGCTGGGAAGACCGTCTTGCCGCCGCGCGCTACGAAGCAGTTGAAAAAACTCTGCACGATGTGCTGCGCCGGCCTGAGCGCGACGAGACCACGACCACCGACAAGCTAGACTCCGTGCTGCTGCATCCCGTGTGGGGTGGCGTGTGCCTCCTAGCCATCATGGGTCTGCTGTTTTATTTGATCTTCAGCGTGGCGCAGGGACCGATGAACTGGATCAAGGATCTCTCCAAATTCGGCGCCGATACCGTGACGGGCGCTATGGGTCCCGGCGATTTGCGCGATCTCATCACCCAGGGCATCATCCCCGGCGTCGGCGGCGTCGTGGTTTTTCTGCCACAGATCTTGATGCTGTTCTTCTTCATCGGCCTGATGGAGGACACCGGCTACATGGCGCGCGTCGCGTTCATCATGGACAAATTCATGGGCAAGGTCGGCTTGAACGGACGCTCATTCGTCCCGTTCTTCAGCAGCTACGCGTGTGCGGTGCCCGGCATCATGGCCACGCGCACCATCGCCGGCGCCAAGGACCGGCTCATCACCATCCTCGTCGCGCCGCTCGCAAGCTGCTCCGCGCGGCTGCCGGTGTATTCACTCATGATCGCCGCCATGTTTCCCTCCAGCGAAATGTCCTCGCTCGCCAAGGCCGGCATCATGCTCGGGATGTATGCGATCGGCACCATCGGAGCGTTCGTGTTCGCGTGGATATTTAATCGCACGCTCGCCAGCAGTCAGGGCAGCCTCATGGTGCTGGAGATGCCCACTTATAAACGGCCCGCGCTGCGGCACGTCGCGCTCTACATGTTCGAGCGTGCGAAAATTTTCCTGCGTCGCGCCGGCACCGTGATTCTCGGCCTGGCAATTTTGCTTTGGGCCGCGATGTCCTTTCCGCGAAGCAAAGACGACGACGAAACCGCGCGTCTCTCCCACAGCATCGCCGGTCGCGCCGGACATTTCATCGAACCGGTGATCAAGCCGCTCGGTTTCGACTGGAAGATCGGCATCGGCCTCATCGGCAGCTTCGCCGCGCGCGAAGTTTTTGTCGGCACCATGGGCATTGTCTATGCCGTCGAAGGCGGCGACGAGAACACCGCGCCACTTCTCGATCGCATGAAAGATGAGAAACGGCCCGACGGCAGCCGCGTCTTCACGCCGCTCGTGTGCCTCTCGTTGATGGTCTTCTTCGTCTTCGCCATGCAATGCCTCAGCACCGTCGCCGTGGTGAAACGCGAGACCAACGGCTGGAAATGGCCGATTTTTCAAATTGCCTACATGACCGGTGCCGCCTGGATTGCGAGCTTCGTAGTCTATCAAGGAGGGAAGCTCCTCGGCTTCTGAGAATCTATGAATTCTGACTGGCAAACCTGGATTGCTGCGGCGGTGGTCATCATCACAGCGATATTATTTGTCTTGCGTGCCAGGCGCAAAAAGAAGGGCAGCTGTGCGAGTTGCCATGGAGGCTCAACACCCCGCATGAAGCCCTGATGATGGTGTTGTGATCCAAATGGACGCGAAGAGGGGAGCACACGACTCATGCGTGTGCTCCCCCAAGTGGTCTGCGAGGATGAATCAATCGTTCTCTTTATCTTCGTCTTTACTCTTATGCTCTTTATCATGCTTCTTTCCGCCGAAGCCATGGGCTCCGCCGCCGAATTTTTTCGCAAGGCCAGGTGGCATTGGTTTGCCATTGGCGACATTCATGGCGATGCCGGGAGGAAGCCCGCCGCCTTGCTTCTTGGCGAGGCCCGGTGGAAGGAATACTCCCGTTCTCCATGGAGGTGGAAGCATTTCACCGCGCGCAGCTTTCATCGCTAGTCCCGGAGGAAGGGCTTTGCCGCCGTTGTTGGCAATTCCACCTGCGACTCCGCCGCCCTGACCCTTGTCGTGTTTGGCTTTGGTGTTGGGCTGGTCTGCGGGTTTGTTGTCGGCCATTTGGTGGGCCTTATCTTTTGGCTTGTGTCCAGCACCCGGATGCTGACCACCATGATGGGGACCTTTTTGCTTGTCGTCGTCATCTGCGGCATCCAATTTTTTCATGGCTTTATTATCGCCGCGCTCGACTTCGTCGTCGTTGAACTGGGGCTTGGCACCCTGAGCGTTGCTGCTCTGGCCGAGGCACAGCGCCCCTGCACTGAGGATGGAAATGAGGATTCGAGTTTTCATATCAGCTTTGCGGTTGGTTTGAGTTTATTTTACGGAAGATTCCGAATCAGCGGCCCTTGCCGTGTCCGCCGCCGTTCCCACCTTTTCCTCCGGGCTTACCATGATTCCCTGGGCCGTGGTCACCGTCCTGACCCTTTGCATGTTCAGCACCTTCGGCGGATTCATGCGCCTTGCTGACCAAGCCACCGAGTTTGACATTGTTATCATTGGCGATTTTACCCCAGCCCTTGCCAGACTTAAATTCATTGAGAATCTGGTCGAACGTCTTTCCAGTAGATGTGGCCAGCAAATGGGCGATCATCAGTTCACCAAAGCCGAGCTTGCTGGACTTGCGTTCCGCTTCGAGCGTAGTGCTCGCCACGCCGGTAGCCTTTGAGATTTTATCCAGAACTCGCTTCTGGCCATCGAGTGTTTTAGCAGTGTCGTTCAACTGGTTGATTTGCTGGTTCAAGTCCGCTTCGTCATCGGCGCGGAGGTGGGAAACGCCGCCGACAAGTGTGAGGCCGAGGACGGCTGTGAGGAATAAGTTTTTCATGGCTTGGCTGTCTTTCTATTTTAATGTTTGCTTTTAATAGCCTCTCTCATTAAAAAGAATTTTGACAAGAGAAGACTTTCTTCAGACGGAGGCCCCGTAAAATTATTCAAACAAAGTCCAATAGGAGGGCACACCGGCTCCTCGCGCGCTTGTGTTCCCGCCGCCAGCTTCTAGTTTCCAAAAAACATGCTCTGGTCACGATGGATCATCTTTGGCATTCCGGCGACGGTGGCGTTGCTGTCGGCGTGGTCGGCGCGGAAGACTACTGAAAGCCATTCAGCCCGCAGCGGACTGGTCATCGCCTCTGATGAAAGCGTCGCGGTCACATTAAATCCATTCGTGCCTGCCAGCGAAGTGGACCGGCAGATCACGAATCTCGTGCATGAGCCTCTTTTGAAAATCGGCGCCACGGGGCGCATGGAACCCGCCCTCGCGGAAAGCTGGAACTGGAGCCAGACGAGCAGCATCTGGTTTGCCGGAGCGGAATATGCCAAAACGGTGGCGAAGCGCTTGAATGCGCTCGACGCCGATGTTTTGCGCAAGTGGCATCTCGCCGGAGTGGAAGCCGCAGGCCATGAGGTGCGTCTTCATTTTTCCAAACCTGGCACCCCGCCGGTGAC
>JAYVOH010000119.1:0-5118 GCA_043758025.1 Verrucomicrobiota bacterium | reverse complement strand
TCTCCTCGAATAGCCGAAAAAAACGAAAGAAGGCAAAAAAAGGATTAAGCCACCAGCAGATGAGTCCCTCTTCTCACCACCATCTTTCAATTTTTTCGTATCTTTCGGCCATTCCCTCCGTCATCCGTCTTCCTCCTTCATCCTCGAATAGCCGAAAAAACGAAAGAAGGCAAAAAAGGCTTAACCCACCCGCAGATGAGCCCCTCTTCTCACCACCATCTTTAATTTTTTTCGCTTCTTTCGGCCATTTCCGCCTTCATCCTTCATCCTCGAATAGCCGAAAAAAACGAAAGAAGGCAAAAAGGATTAAGCCACCAGCAGATGAGTCCCTCTTCTCACCACCCCCTTTAATTTTTTTCGCTTCTTTCGGCCATTTTCCCCTCCGCCTTCATCCCTCATCTCCCCATCTCAGCGTCTCAGCGTCTCAGCGTCTCTTAGTCTTCTCCCATCGCTAATCGCTCACCCTTCACCCTTCACCCTTCACCCTTCACCCTTCACCCTTCACCCTTCACCCTTCACCCTTTCTTCCCTCTCCCAATCAAATCAGGGTTTGGGGAAATATTTGACATGGGGCAGATCTTTAAAATGGGCGTCTTGTGTCCAAAGTTCCGCATTTTGACTTCTGGCGGTCGCGTAGATGATGGCGTCGGCCAGGGCAAGTTTGTAGGAGCGCGCCTGTTTGGAAGCTTCCACCGCGAGAGTTCCGCTCAGGTCCACCACATGGGCCGTTCGCATGATGAAAATCGCCCCGTCCGCGACCTCCTCAGATTCTTTCCCATCAATGAGCCGATGCACTTCAAACAAGGAAATGCTTGGGACCAATACCTCATCCATCCGCTCCAGGGCGGGTTTAAAAAATTTGGCCCGCGACGTGCCTTGCAGGAATTCAATCCAGCCTGAGCTGTCCACGACGATCATGGCAAATCCCTGCCGGTTTCATCCCGGACCTCGCTTTCATCCCATTTCATCCCTTTGAGCAGACCCCGCACTTCTTCCAAGGTCGGCTCTTTCATCAGATGCAACCCGCGTTCGTCCTCCGTAATATAGAGGCGCATTCCCGGCTTGATCTGCCGCCGCTCCCTGACTTCTTTGGGAATCACGATCTGATATTTTGATGAAACAGTGGTCAGCGTCATGGCTGAATGGTAATACGATTATTGAACGATGTAAATCCGTATTACGCCACAAGTTTCGACTTACTTTTCTCCGCCCTCCGCCCCCTTGTTAATCTTTCTATAATCCTGTGAATCCTGTCCTCTCAGCGTCCTCCGCCCTCCGTCCTCCGTCCCCACCCTTCAAGGCCCTGTTATCTCAAGCCCCTCCGCGCACAAGCGGCGGAAATGACTGAGATTGTAAGTATAGATCCTCTCACAACCCGCCTTCCGCGCCGCAGCCACGTGCAGGGCATCGTAGATATGACCGCTCAACAGCCCCAGCCCGGCAGTCCTGCGCAAAGCTTCCATGTAGTCGCCTGTGTCCAGATCAATCACCCTCAGCCGCCCGCTGAAATTTTTCTCCACCAGCATCAGCGCATCTGCTGCCGTCACTCTCCGGGGGAGGGGGAGTGCCGTGAGCGTCGCATAGCATTCTGCCAGCGTGTGAGTGGCGCAATACCCGGTGTGTCCTTTCCCCGTGTATTGCAAAAAACAACCATGCGCCGCCACATGATTCGGCAATTGATCCACGACCGCAGCGACCAGCACCGACGTGTCGAACAGCACCTTCATCGCGATATCATCACTTGTCCGGTTTGCAGCGCGCGCGCCTCCCGTTCCCGCTGGATAAATTCTGCCACATCCAGCCCCACCACTTCCGCCCCGTGGTGGATTAAAATACCGCCACTTTCCACCAAAGACCCCTCCCGCTTGATCACCCGCAGGTTCACTCCGTCCTCATCGGTGCAGACTTCCAACTCCGATCCCGCGCCCAAATGAAATCGATCCCGCACACTCTTGGGCAAAACCAGACGCCCAGTTCCGTCGATGGTAATCTTCATGGCAAAATGGTAATATAACCTGCCATTCTGTCAACCCAACTCTTCGTCCTCACGCAGCCTGTTGAACTCGAACATGTTGAAAGGTTGAAAGGTTGAAAGGTTGAAAAGTTGAAAGGTTGAGAAGTTTAGGGCGTGCCCTTGACCAGCCTGTCGTTTCTAATACTCATCAGGCTGGAAGCCCGTGTTACCTCGCTTTTCAAAAGGCTGTTAGTCTTCTTCCATCCCTCATCTCCCCATCTCAGCGTCTCTTAGTCTTCTTCCATCGCTCATCGCTCATCGCTCATCGCTCATCGCTCATCCTTCAACCCTTCCTGTTTGCTCTCTGTTGAATCTGTGGTTCACTTAGCTTATTGAGCAAAGCCCAATGACTGCCCTTGCCCATCGAATTGAAGAAAAACTCCAGCGGCTGGATGCGAACACCGCCTCACGTGTGGAGCAGCTCATCCTTGAGCTACTGACGCTTGCCGGGAAGGAACAGGCCAAACCAGTGCCCACCTCAGTCGCCTACCGGACGCCTTCCCATCATCTGGGAGTCAATCCAGATCTCGATATGAACAAGCTCGGGCAGCTCTCGGAGGATTACTGATGGTGCTGGTGGATGTCAACTTGCTGGTTCACGCGGTGAACGCGGATTCACCCGATCACGCGGCGGCGCAGGCCTGGCTCGACAACCTTGATCCATTCGTGACTCAGAAAGCCAGGGTGTAAATTTGCGCGCGTCCGTCGTAAACCAGAAGACATCTTTCAAGAATATCTCTGCCAATAAGAGCATCAAACCCTTGATGATTCAGCTCAGAGCACATGACAGGCAATGCCCCGAATGTATAGGAGAGTTCTGCGTGTATCAGGATTAGTGATACGTCAAATAAATCAGCCTGAACTGGAGTCGCGCCGGTTGATGGGGTTATCATCGGCACTTGTCCTGTAACAGGAATCTGCAATTGTTTCAAAATTCCAGGGTCAATGCAGGTTCCGCTCGCGCCAGTATCAATCAATCCACGAATCTGAATTGGAGATGGGACACGCTGCGAAACTGCTTGCAGCGCGGCTGCTCGTGGGCGGCTGACCCCGAGCATCACATCAATCAAAGGCCCGGCTTGTGCGGCGAACTGAATCGTCAAGTGTGGCACGGTGTAAGACGGCGGGTAAAATTCATTGGCGTCTCAAAACTTGCGATTTTCTTCACCAAAAACGAATGAAGTCCACACACTTCGTATCCTCGCCTCAAGGCATCTTCATAAATGCCAAATGTTCCGATTAACTTGTCCCCGTGAATAACAGCAAATTTTCCTTCATCGGCCAGCAATGAGGGCAAAAGCTTGTGAAAGGTTTCGATCTCTTTTTCGAGTGGGTTCGCCATACAATCCAATGCGGGTAGCAGGTTGTGGAGAATCGTAAATGTTTTTCGGGAACAATCAAGCTCGTTTGACGATTGCAAGCCATTGCCGCGTCCACGAAGCTCAGACGACTGACCAGCATCTAGTTTTCAATTTTTCAACTTCTGAACTACCATCTCCAATTCTCCGCGCATCCTTCCTCGTCCGCTTCCACTCCATGAGGCGTTAAAAGTCATGAATCAATGGCTCGCATTGCCGAGCGTTACCGTGCCTTTCCCAACCAGTCGTCACGCCACGGAGTTCGAAGCCGCCTGCCGTGGTTCAGCAGCCATGGGTAATCTCGTGACTGATGCCCATCTAGCAGCGCTTGCAACGGAGCATGGAGCTGAGATTGCCTCCTGTGATGCGGATTTTGCAAAGTTCCCTGGCCTTCGCTGGTTCAACCCGCTACATTCCCGCCGTTAATCAGGCATATCCCGTGTTCCGTGTTCCGTGTTCCGTGTTCCCCTTCAACCCTCAACTCCTCATCCTTCATCCTCTCGCGGCCTGTTGAACTCGCACATGTTGAAAGGTTGAAAGGATTAAAGGTTGAAAAGTTTAGGGCGTGAAGTAACTCGGCCATCTTGGCTGAGTGTGCGGCAGGGTTCGCTTCGCGGCTGCGCACCAGCCTGTCGTTTCTAATACTCATCAGGCTGGAAGCCCGTGTTACCTCGCTTTTCAAAAGGCTGTTAGTCTTCTTCCATCCCTCATCCCGCTTCTCACCACCATCTTTAATTTTTTTCGTTTCTTCCGGCCATTTCCTCCCTCATCCCTCATCCCTCATCACTCATCCCTCATCACTTCCTTAACTTCCCTTAAACAACCTCTAAAAAGAAATAAAATAAATCTTGCTGCGAATTCCGAAACCGTATAAAACATTATTAGCTGTCGCATTTCTCAGGGCAATACACTACCCTTTTGACTTCCCTCTCGCCCCTCGCCCTCCTCCAATATTGCAATTTCTCCTACGCAATTCCTCTTTTCAAAGCTTCAAAAATCCTGAATTCAAAATCAGAATCAATTAATTAAAATCCTCCGCATCTCCCCGCCCTCATCGCTCATCGCTCATCGCTCATCGCTCATCGCTCATCCTTTCAGTCTCCCCGTTTACCATTTTTCAAAAGTCATCCCTAATATGAATACCCGCACCACCCGCACCACCCGCCTCCTCGTCGTATCCATCGCCGTGCTCTTCGGGGGCTACTCCGCCAAGGCGGCGGTTAGGACCTGGACTGGCACCACGAGCGCCAACTGGGCCACGACCACCAACTGGGATACCGTCCCCGCGACGGGAGATTCGCTGGTGTTCACCTCCGCCACGGGTGCTGGCGGTTTGACCTTGAGCGACAACCTGATGACGCCGGGCACCTTTAGCATCGCGGGCATCACCTTCAACTCCGGTTCCGGGGCTTACATCATCAATCCGGGCACGGCGGGCACGAGCGGCTTCACGCTCACTGGCAACGTGCTCAACAGCAGCACCAGCCTGCAAACGATCAATGACCTGATCGCGACGACGGCAGTGCGCACGTTCACGACGACCGCCGGCGGCGGCAACATCACCTTGGGCGGGGCGATCAGCGGCGCGAGTGGCGGCATTACCACGGCCGGCGCGGGCACGTTGACCCTCAGCGCCACCGGCAATAGCTACACCGGCGCTACGACCGTCAACAGCGGCACGCTGAGTCTGACTGGATCACTCACCGGCGGGACGGCAATCACGGTCAACGGCACCAATACGACCGG
>JAYVOH010000118.1:0-14215 GCA_043758025.1 Verrucomicrobiota bacterium | reverse complement strand
TCTTGAAGCACCGACGCCCACGGCGATCGTCGCCGCCCACACGGGCGGCGCGGATTGAAACAGTTTCAGTTGCTGTGAAAGTTTGTGAGACCGGTGTCGCCGCCCACACGGGCGGCGCGGATTGAAACCTCGGCTGTATATCACCACGGGGTTGCCTGCATGGTCGCCGCCCACACGGGCGGCGCGGATTGAAACGCCCTTGCTGCCGGTGCGCCCGGTGTCATAAACGGTCGCCGCCCACACGGGCGGCGCGGATTGAAACAAATGCTTTCCGTCGAATGCGGGCGCATGGACAGGTCGCCGCCCACACGGGCGGCGCGGATTGAAACATATTTTGTTTGAGTTGGTGGCCGCGAGTTGTCGGTCGCCGCCCACACGGGCGGCGCGGATTGAAACGGGGGGGAGGAAACCCGGCCATGATTGCTCCTCCGTCGCCGCCCACACGGGCGGCGCGGATTGAAACTAAAGTCGTCGTTATCGGGTGGCGCTGTGTCGCTGTCGCCGCCCACACGGGCGGCGCGGATTGAAATAAAGGCAGATAGGTTGATCGACCTCTTGGCGTTTTAACGAACGTGTAAATTAATAGCTCAATACTCGCAGGAAGGGCCAGATGAACTTTGCTGCGTTTCTCTCTCGTGAATAAAAACAATCCAATCATGAACACTCCCCTCACCCGCCGGAAGTTTATTTGCGCAACGACCGCTGCGGGGGCGGGCCTGATTTTATCGCAATGCCCGGCGCAGACTGCGAAGCCCGCGCGAAAATTCCGCAAGGGGGTGATGTATGCGACGGTGAAGATGAAGGGAACCGTGGCGGAAAAATTCAAGGGTATCCGCGAAGCCGGATTTGAGGGCGTGGAGCCGATGGGCGCGATGAACCGGCAGGAGGTGCTGGACGCGTTGCACAGTTCCGGCCTTGAAGCGGCGAGCGTTTGCTGTCACTCGCACTGGCATGATACACTTTCGGATCGAGATGCGGCAGTTCGAAAAAAAGGACTCGAAGGATTGCTGACCACGCTGGGTGACGCGAAAGCTTACGGCGCTGGTTCCATCTTGCTGGTGCCGGGCGTGGTAAACAAGGACGTGTCCTACGACGATGCCTGGAAGCGCTCGCAAGAATGCATCCGCCAGGCGCTGCCGCTGGCCAAGGAGCTGGAGGTGCGCATCAGCATTGAAAACGTCTGGAACAATTTTTTGCTCAGTCCGCTGGAAATGGCGCGATACATCGATGAATTCAACAGCCCGTGGGTCGGCGCGCATTTCGACATTGGCAATGTGCTGCGCAACGGCTGGCCGGATCAATGGATTCGTATCCTCGGCAAACGAATCAACCGGCTTCACTTCAAAGAATTCGACTCCGCAAAGATGAACAAGCTGGGGCCGTATGCCGGATTTGATTGCGATTTCCTAACCGGCAGCAACGACTGGCCGACCATCGTCCGCGCGCTTGACGACGCAGGTTACACGGGCTGGTGCATAGCCGAGCAGCGCATGGGCATTAATCCGGCTGACATGAAAAAGCTAACGGAAGCGATGGACAAGATCATCGCCATGTAGGCCGGATGCGCGCTACTCAGCATTGCGAAAATCCATCACCCGCGCCCCATGCAGAGCGCGATGGGCCAGCGCCTCAAAACTGAGCGGGCCTTGCGGCTCCGCCGGATGGTGAGAGTTACGCGCGCCGACGAGCCACTCCTCGCGGAGATATTCCGTGAGCAGATCAAGCGGAGGCATTTGGAAGAGAGCGGCAATCGCCGACCAGACGATGGCGAGGTGTCCCGTGGTTTCGCCCTGATCATGGCGTTGCCTCAAGCGACCGAGCGCGCCCTGATATTTTGCGCCGCGAGTTTGCTCCAGAAGAATGCATCCGGCGGCGATGCTGCGTTGCGCCATCGCCTCGGGCAGTTGCCGGTGCAGATCGTGGTCTCCGGACACAAGCAGCGCATCATCGCCAGCATGGGCATTTTGCCAGCCCTGCAACAAGGCGGGTGCGAGGATGCGCAAAAAAACATCATCGGTGAACCTGAGCCAGTCCGTGATCAAGCCCGGGCGATCCACCGCAGTGCTTTGGAAAACCAGCGCCTCGCTCTGGGCGCGCACACTTTGGAAAAGCCAGCGAACCCACGCGAGACTTTCAGCATGTCCAAGTCGCGCACCACCCGTATGCAGCGCCAGTGCCGCGTCAGATGTCACGGCCGGTCGTTGCGGTTGGGGGAACTTTGTGATCATGTGCGGCTCGAACTTTAGCGTTGCCTGTCCGCAGGAAAACCTAAAACTCCATCACCACGTCATGTCGCTTGACAAACCGGCCACCACTTATCTTTGCCAGCGCTGCGGCAACTGCTGCCGCTGGCCGGGCGACGTGATCGTGACGGATGCAGAGGTCAAGGCCATCGCTGCCCACGAGGGGCTGGGTGAAAATGACTTCATTCAGCGCTTCACCCGTCTCAGCGCGAACCGGAAGCATCTCTCGCTCATCGAAAAGGAAGATGGCTCGTGTGTTTTTCTCGATGGGAAGAACACTTGCGCCATCCAGCGCGTGAAACCGGAGCAATGCCGTGGCTTTCCCAACCAGTGGAAATTTGAGGGCTGGCGGGAGATTTGCGAGGCGATTGAAGTGCCGGGCGAAATCGAGTTATAATTGAGGCGATTTTACGATTGAAATCGCCCGAAAAATGCGTCTGTAACCAATCTGCGCATATCCCGTTAAACCCCGAAAATTGTTAACAATTAACCTTGCTTAATCACAAGGAAAATCAATAATTGGCGATAAATTCCAGCATGTTTTCCTCTCCGTCATTCCGATGACTCTGAAAAATCAGAAAATTGCAGTTCTAAAAGGCGGCCTTGGCTCTGAGCGGGCGGTGTCTCTCAAGTCAGCGGAAAGTGTCATTGAAGCCCTGATTTTGCTGGGCGCGGTTATTTGCGACGTGGATGTCACATTTGCTGCGGTCGTGGTGCCGGAAGACACGGTGATCGCGGTGAACATGATCCATGGGACTTTCGGCGAGGACGGTCAGTTGCAGAAGATTCTCGAAGATCGCGGCATCCCCTACACCGGTGCCGGAGCGGAATCGAGCCGGGTGGCTTTCGACAAGCTGCTGAGCAAGGAAAAATTCATCGCCGCCGGAGTGCCCACGCCGCGCAGCCAGAAATTGAAGCTTGATGGCAGCGAGACTTTGAACTTGAGCCTGCCAGTGGTCGTTAAGCCGCCGCGTGAGGGTTCCAGCGTGGGAGTTCACATTGTGCGCACTGAAGCCGAACTGGCCGGCGCGCTGGATGACGCGAAACGGTTTGGCGACGAAACCTTGGTGGAAGAATTTATCGAGGGCAAGGAACTCACGGTCGGCGTGCTGGGAGGAGACGCGCTACCGGTCATTCATATTCAACCGGTGAGCGGCTTCTATGACCTTAACAACAAATATCCGTGGATGGGCGGATCCGGAAAAACGAACTACCACTGCCCCGCCGCGCTGGATGAGCGCACGACGAAACGCGTGCAGGATGCCGCGCTGGCCGCGATGAATGCCGTGGGTGTGGAGGTTTACGGTCGCGTGGACATCATGCTTCGCAACGACGGCGAACCTTTTGTCCTGGAGATCAACACCATTCCTGGCATGACCGTCAGCAGCCTGCTGCCCAAGGCCGCGCGCGCGGCCGGCATCGAGTTCCCGCAACTTTGCCAGCGCATCATTGAATTGTCACTCATCGCTCGAGGCAGGGCGTAACCAACTCAAACTCCCATGCTACCATTTTCCTCCAAAAACAAGCCGCGTAAAAAACGCCAGGCCGCCAAGGGTAACTACGCTTTCCGGAGCAAAGCATCGTCCCGCACTTCGATTCACCGGCTCGAACTCAATCCGGAGACGGATGCCTCCCGCCGCGCCAAGTTCCGCAAACGCGCAGGACTGGGCGCGCGCTGGGCCGCAGGTATTTTGGGTTCCATCATGCTCGTGGCCATCCTTAAGATCGTGGTCATGGAGGCCTTTGTCACCAACCAACGGTTTCATCTTTCAGATATATCCGTGCTTACCGAGGGGCCGCTTTCGCGTTCGGCCATCATCAACGCCAGCGGATTGAAACATGGCGACAACCTGCTCATGATCTCACTGCGTGACGTGCGCGACCGCGTGGAGTCACTGCCGGAAGTTCGCAAGGCCAAAATTGAAAGGAATTTCCCGGGCCAGATCGTGCTCAATGTTGAGCAGCGCACACCAGTCGCCTGGCTGGAATGCCCGGAAAAGGCCATTGCCGCAAAGGTCTCCGACTTTGGTTGCCTTCTTGATGAAACCGGCTGCGTGCTTTTCAGCAGCGGGCGCATCCGCAGCGGCGAGAACAAACTCCCCATCATTCGAGTAGGCAAGATCAGCGCAATCATCCCCGGGAAGCGCGTGGAATCCGCCGCCGCCCTGGCCTCACTGGAACTCCTCTGTGCGTATCAAAAAAGTCCGCTGATCAATCGCTCGGAATTGAAACGGGTGGATGCCACGCGCAGTCACGCGCTGGTGGCTGACTTCGGCAACGGTGTGAGCGTCGTTTTCCCGGCGAACGGTGACAACCAAAAGGAATTTAACCGGCTGACCCGCGCGATGGATGAGGCGGCACGGCATAACTGGAAGCTGGCCACCGTTAATCTTCTTGTGGAACACAACGTGCCTGTGACCTTGCGCGGCAATGCCGCCACGGCATCTTCCGAAACCCTTCAGCGCACCCTTGCCGGAACACGCTGAATTTTCTCATTCCAAACTTTAATCATCATGGCCAAGAGCACTATTTACGCAGGACTCGAAATCGGAACGTCAAAAATCTGCGTGGTTGTGGCGGAGGTCAAAAAAGACGGGGCGATCAAGATTCTTGGCGTCGGACAGGCTCCATCCCGCGGTATTCGCAAAGGAGAAATCGTGGACGCCGACATCGCCCAGACCTGCCTCAACGACGCCTTGCTGCGCGCCGAGGACCGCAGCGACGTGATGATCCGCAATGTCTTTCTCGGCGTCAGCGGTTCGCATGTTGAAAGCCTGAACAATACCGGCGTCTATCGCCTGCCGCCCGACCAGAACCAGATCACCGAAGACGACCTCGAAGATGTTCGCGAGATAGCCTGCAACGTGGACATCCCGCAGAACCACGTTTTTCTTCACCGTATCGCACGAAAATATTCTGTCGACGGCCAGGATAATGTGCGCTCGCTTCTGGGTCGCACGGCCAACACCATCGAGGCTGATTTCCATGTCATTCACGGCGTGCGCAGCCGTGTGCAAAACTCCATCAAACTCGTGCGGCAGGTGCCGCTGGAAGTCGAGGATGTCGTCTTCCTCCCTCTCGCCGCAGCCCAGGTGGTCCTGAACAAGGAGGCCAAACAACACGGCGCGCTCATGATTGATTTCGGCGGAGGCACGGCCGATTTCGTCCTGTATGCCGACGGCATGCTGGCCGCATCCGGTTGCATCCCGCTTGGCGGCGATCACATCACGAATGACATTTCGCTTTGTTTCCAGATTCCTCACGGTCGCGCCGAACGGCTCAAGGTCGAGGAAGGATCCGCCGTCTATTCCGACGTCGATCCGGCGGACATCATCAAAGTGGAAGACGAGAACGGCATGACCGTGGGCGAAGTCGAGCGCGCCATGCTCAATGAAGTCATCCACATGCGCACCCGGGAAATTCTGGAGCAAATCCGCGCCCGTTGTGAAGATCACATGAGCCGTCTCGGCGCGGGCGTCTTTCTAACCGGCGGGGTCAGTTTAATGCGTGGCATCGATCAGGTCGCCAAGGAGGTCTTCGGCGTGAAAATCACCCGTAGCGGTTCCGCCGCCGTCGGTGGGAGTGCCGCGTCTTATGAGAATCCCTGCTATTCCGGCCCCATCGGGCTGATCCGCTACGCCCAGCTCATGGATGCGGAAAAGCCCTGGCTCTCTCCTCTCGCCAAACTCGGACGCCGCATGGCAGAGGTATTCGGAAGCTGGACGCTGTGATGTCTCAGATCGCCTTGCCCCATCATTCCTTGCCATTACCCGAAATGATGCTTGCCTTGCCTTAGTAAATTGCACACCAACCTCCAACCCAAACCGTAACGCCATGGTAGAATATGACCGCACCCAAGAGCGCGAACACGCCCAAGTAGCGTCGCATCTGAAAATTTGCGTCGCCGGCATCGGCGGAGCCGGTTTGAATGTGCTCGACCGTATCACACTTGACCGCATCGTGGACGCCACCCTCGTCTCCATGCACTCGGACGTGCGCGTGCTCAGCCACGCCATGACGCCCCATAAAATCCAGCTCGGCGCAGAAATCATGCGGGGCATTGGCTCTGGTGGTGATCCCGAACTTGGCCGTGAATCTGCAGTGGCCTCGCGGGAGCAGATCAGAAACGTTTTCCAAGGGCATGACATGGTTTTCCTTTGCGCTGGTCTTGGCGGAGGAACAGGATCCGGCACCACGCCCGTGGTCGCCCAAATTGCCAAGGAATGCGGCGCGATGGTCTTTGTCTTTGCCACGATGCCGTTTTCGTTTGAAGGCCGCCGCCGGCTGATGCAGGCAGAGATGGCGCTCGAAGAAATCCAGCCCTATGCGGATGCGCTTATTCTTTTTGAGAACAACCGGATGGGCGAACTCATTCTGCCCAAAGAAGGGATTCAAAAAGCCTTCAGCCAGTCGGACCAGCTCATCGGACATAGCGTGCGCGCCATCTCCACGATGGTGACGCAGCCCGGCATCGTCCGCCTTGGCCTTTCCGATCTAACTACTGCCCTGCGCAGTCCCAATGCCCGCTGCCTCTTCGGTTTCGGTGAAGCCCGCGGTTCCAGCAGGGTCACTGACGCCCTCAAGCGCGCGCTCAAAAGCCCGCTCGTCAATCAGGGCCAGCTTCTTCTTCATGCGGAAAATCTCCTCGTCCATGTCGCCGGTGGAGAAAGCCTCACCCTTGCCGAAGTGGAAACTCTCATGAAGCAGCTCGGCAAGCACGTGCCTGAGCAGACCCAGATTCTTTTCGGCATTTCGGTCGATCCCAAGCTCGGCGATAGTCTCGCGCTCACTTTGATCAGTTCGCTCAGTGCGCAACAGATGCTCACTGAATCCGCCGCTACCATGGCAGAAGAATCGTCTGCGCCTCCGCAACGTCCAAAACCTATGGCGCAGCCATTGGCTTCGGCACCGGCACCCGTGACGGCTCCAGCGCCGAAAGCGAAAACGCAGGATTTTGAACTCTCCTTGAACACGAGTGAACCAGCCGTCCCGATCGAAAAACCACAGCCTGTAGCCGCCAAGCCAGAGCCCGTCTCGGAACCACCGGTCATCACACACTCTGAGCCTGCTGCCGAAATTACACCGCCGCCGCAAAAGATGCCGGAATCATCGACCGGGCATGCCGAGCATAAAGTCATGTCATCGATATTGAAGGCCGAGATTCCCGAGTCCAAACCGCACGCTCCGCATCATACCGATCCGTCGGCCGAGGCTAAAAACCCCCAGGCCAGGGAGAACGATCCACCCTCCCTCACCAAGCATTCCATCTTTGAAATGCTCGACGAAGAAGAAACCGAAGGCGACGATACAGACGAATCCCCGGCAGATGTTCCACCGATGGACAACGGCCCTCCGGCCAAACAAAACCCCGTCGCTTCGTCCACGGCCAAACTCGAGCCCGCTCTTGCCAGCGCCGGCAAATCCGACACTTCACTTCAAGCCACATTGAAACTTCATCAGGATGAAGTCGCCCGCTTCAAAGGCACCGACAAGACGATCGTCGAAGGTGAAGATCTCGATGTCCCCACGTGGATGCGCCTCAAGCAAAAGCTGCGACGGTAACCTGTAAACGCCGAGGATTTGCCCGTTCACGTTTCATGAAAGTGACGACGGGACTCTTGCCCTGCCCTTTGGGTTCTCCTGAACCAGTGCCAATATGCAGATGTCCTAAATTCCGCCTAACACGCCAGTGCTGTCTCCAACGTGCCCGGCATTGACTCCCATGCGCTGGAGCATGGCGAGGTAGAGGTTGGTCATGGGGGTTTCTTCGGGCAGAACGAGGTGCTGACCGGGATGAAGGGTGCCGTTGCCGCCACCGGCGAGAATGACGGGAAGGTGGTCGTGCGCGTGGCGATTACCATCGCTGAGACCGCCGCCATAAACGATCATGGAGTGGTCGAGCAGGGTGCCGCCGTCCTCCTTTGTTTCCTTCATGCGCTTGAGGAAGAAAGCGAGCTGCTCAATGTAGAATTTGTCGATCTTGGCGATCTTGGCGAGTTTGTCGGGATTGTTCTGATGGTGGGAAAGGCTGTGGTGGGCGTCGCTGACACCGATATCGGGGAAGCTGCGGTTGCTGCCGTCGTGGGCGAGCATGTAGGTGGCGATGCGGGTGGTGTCGGTCTGGAACGCGAGAAGGAGGAGGTCGAACATGGCGCGGATGTGCTCCTGGGCGCCTTTGGGGATGCCGGTGGGACGGTGAGTGCCCGCAGGTAGCTGCTTCTGCATTTTTTCGGTTTTCTCAATGCGCAGCTCGATGTCGCGCACGGAAGCGAGGTATTCTTCGATCTTGCGGTTGTCGGCACCGGAGACTCGTCGCTGGAGGTTTTTGGCATCTTCCAGCACGAAGTCGAGGATGCTTTTTTCGTAACGCTTGCGCCGTGCCGTGGCGAGGTCAGGAGCATCACCCATATCGCCGAAGAGTCGCTCGAAGACGAGACGTGGGTCTTGCTCCGGGGCCATGGGCATGGTTTCGCTTTTCCAGGAGAGGTTGTATTGATAGGCGCAACTGTAACCGGAGTCGCAGCGACCCGAGGCGCGCTCGCCATCGGTGCTGAGTTCGAGGGAGGCGAGGCGGGTCTTGCTGCCGATTTGATCTGCGGCAAGCTGGTCCACGGACTGACCGAGGCGGATGTCAGATCCTGCGGTTTTTTTGGCGCGGCAGCCAGTGAGGAAGGTGGCGGTCGCCCGCGCGTGATCCCCCGCCCCGTCGCCATTGGCGCGTCCGGCGCTGTGCGCGAGATTTGTGAGAACGGAGAAATCGCCCTTGAACGGCTGGAGGGCGTTGAGGGTGCTGGAGAGATTGTAGTTTTTGCCTTCTCCAGTTACAGCCCACTCATGGACGTTCACGCCGTTTGGGATGTAGAGAAAACCCATGCGCAAGGGTGAGGCGACAGGCTGGGGAGTGGCAAAGGCTTTGAACCCCAGCGATTCCAAGGCGGGCAGCGCGATCAAGGCACCGGCTCCGCGCAGGAAGCCGCGGCGAGTAGCTGCAGAGGTGATGACTGACATGATGCGTGGCGAATGATCAGAAAGAAAACGCAGCCGGACATGAAAACTTACGTCCCAGCTTTGATTTGTCGCGTATTTTCAATGCTCCGAGAGGAATGCTGTTCGCCATAATTACAATTTGAAAAATGGCGACAACGCATTTCCTTTCCGACCCGCAATAAACTAACTCTCATCATCAAAACCCCAACATGAAAATACGTTCCCTGTTCGCCACCACCTGCGCCATCGCTTTGTGCAACGCCGCCGTCCTTGCTGAGGACGTGACTGAACTCGTGCTCAAGCCCGATGCCGCCAACCCGCTGATGTATGATAAGAAAGCTCTCACTGCAAAGGCCGGGTCGAAGGTGAAAATCACCCTCGACAACAAGAGCGCCATTCCGCAGCCGCACAATCTTCTGATTCTCAAACCTGGCAGCAGGGACAAGGTCATCGCTTTGGCCAATGCCATGCTCACGGATCCCAATGCCATGGCCAAGGACTACATTCCTGAGTCCACCGACATCATCGTCCACACCAAGCTCATCCAGCCCGGACAAAGCGGCGTGGTGGAATTCACCGTGCCCGACGAAGCGGGCGAATATCCTTACCTTTGCACCTTCCCCGGCCACTCCATTCTGATGAATGGCATTCTCACCGTCACCAAATAACCAATTGCCTGATTGGGGCCGTCTCACGCCGAGACGGCCCTTTTTATTTCACATCGTTCCTCATCCGATCCCATGAAAATACTCGCTCTCACTCTCATCGCCTCGCTCGCCACAATCGCCACCCTGCGCGCCGAGGATACCAAGCTCACCGTAGGTGAATTCGACTTCCTCGTCACATCACCATGGATTCAAGGACAAAACACGGGCATGATGACCAAGGCAGTCCTGCAACTTCCCGTCGAAGGCGGCACACCGCTCGACGCCAAGTTCTATGATTTCGGCGGCCCCAGCGGCGGCATTGACGCCAACATCCAGCGGTGGGTCGGCCAGTTCGAAGGAACCCCGGAAGTGAAAAAGGAAGAACTTGAGTTCAAAGGCACCAAGGTCATTCTTCTCACCGTCACCGGAACCTACATGGACGGCATGCCAGGCGGCGCAAAGACCTCCAAGGCCGACCACACACTCTGTGGCGCCATCCTCGCGGGAGCAAAATCGAACATCTTCATCAAGTTCACCGGCCCCAAGGAAATCGTGACCAAGGCGCAGGAAGCTTTCAAAAAGCTCGCGACCAGCCCCTTCGCAAAATAATCAGGATTTTCATGCAAGATGCACCCATGTCCCTCGTTTCTACGCCTGTATGGGTATCTTACCGAAATTAAACAAACCAATAAACTATATGAAAACCAAACTCGCAGTTCTTCTGTCCCTCGTCCTCATCTGTTCCGCTGGTAGCCTTCAGGCTAAGAATGCCAAAGGTTTGAAACTCGACACCGATGGCGACGGCAAAGTCAGCCTGGCCGAATTTGTAGCAGGCAAAAAAGACAAGGCCAAAGCGGAAAAAGCGTTCACCAAACTGGACAAAAATTCCGACGGCTTCCTCTCCAAGGAAGAACTCGAAGGCGCGAAGAAGAAGAAAAAGTAATCTTCGTCCCACAATACTTCGATATTGCCAAAGCATCCCCGAGATTCGGGGATGCTTTTTTATTGGCAGGGCAGCTCCCAAGGGAAAGACCAGAGTATGTCGAAGCAGGACACTCCAGCCTGCAATGCCGATGCTGCGTCGGGAACCCAAATGGGCAGTTCACCTGGATTCGTAAATAAACCAATTCGCTCTTTTTCAATATATTTATTAAAACGCGTTATAATTAATATAAATCAATATTTTAGTATGTTATCTATATTATACCTCTTATAAAGATAATTTGATATGTTCCATAATTTTGATATATTGGGTTGCTCTGGAAACATAGATGCCGCCTTTGCGACCCAATGCCTGTTCCTCAATCAACGCTTTTGCCTGCTCCAGCTGGCGCTGCTACCCGTGTGCAGACGGAACCGTTGAGCGTGTTGGCGAAAGCGTTTAAATTTTTATTGCATGGATCAATAAAATCCATGTTGTCGGGCTTCCTGACAGTTGCAGGACTGACCCTGCTGGCCAAGAGCATCTCGTTCCTGAAAGATGCAGCCGTGGCCGGGCGATTTGGAACTTCGGAATCGCTTGATGCATTTCTGCTCGCCTTTTCGCTGCTTTCTACGCTGGCCTCCATGTTGGGTGTCGGCATGCCGGAAGCGTTTCTTCCGGCATTTGCCGGGGTGGCCCACGACCGGAGTCTGCTGCATGCACAACGACTCGGCGTTCAGATGGCCTTCTTCAACGGTTCATGTCTCTTCGCACTGGGGGTCATCATGTATTCCGCCGCTCCGGGCATCATCGGATTCGCGGCAGGCGGTTTTGATCAGGAAAACAAAGCGCTGGCAGTGCAGGCCCTGCGCGGACTGCTGCCGTTTTTCCTGTGCTTTGGAATGACCTTTCATCTTGGCTCATGGTTGCGCGCGCAGAAGAAGTTCGCGGTGGCCTCCATCTCACCGGTGCTGCTGCCACTCGTCATCATCATTTGCCTTTTGGCGGCAGGAAAGCAGGTGTCACTTGCGACATTGGTGCTGGGCACAAACTTGGGGGCGATCATCAGCTTGGGCTGCCTCGTAGTCGCCCTTTTCCTGCGACTGCCGCGCAATGCGGCCTGGTTCAGCTCCTGCCTCAAGGAATGGGAGCCCGCCAGCATGGTCGTCTTGAAAAACTCCCTGCCTTATCTGCTGGCCGGCACCATCATGGGCAGTTCCGTCGTGGTGGATCAAACGATGGCGGCGTGGCTGGAACCGGGCAGCGTGGCCGTGCTGACTTACTCCGACAAAATCTGCGGCATCATCCTTGCACTCACAGCCACAGCGTCCAGCGATGCGATTTTTCCCTTCTTTGCCGAGACGGTCGCGCGACGCCAGTGGCCTGAAGTCCGCCGTCAGTTGCTCCAGGTGACGGGCGTCATGCTCGCCATTGCGCTGCCCCTCATGGCGGTGCTCTGCATCTTTGCGCCACAGATTGTGAGCCTGCTTTTCCAGCGCGGCGAATTTGGGGCTGATGACACAGCGCGAGTGTCAGTGGTTCTGAGATTCGCTGTCCTGCAAGTGCCCTTTTACATCATGGGCATCCTTGCCTCACGGATCGCGGTTTCACTTCAGGCCACCAGATTCATGCTCTTTGCATCCATCATTTCGATGATCCTCAATGTGGCCTGCAACGCATGGTTCATGCGCTACCTCGGCGTGGCGGGCATCGCGTTGTCCACGGCCATGGTGCATCTCTTCTCCGCCGCCGCCTTTTATATTTTCATCTTCAGGGCCATAGACCGGCGCACACAAACACAACTGGAGGCCGCACCATGACCAGCATCATGACGCCATCTCATCAGACGCGCTGGACGCTGCGTGACCTGGGACTTCTCGCCGCGCTCACGACGCTGCTTACCCTGCTCATGAGCGGTTATCTCAATTGGGCCAATGACAACGGCGTGCTGCCGGTCAAGCCGCGCGACCTGACCGTTGCCTGTTGCGGAGCCGCGATCTTCTTCATCGCATCCAACCGCACTTCATGGTGTCTCCCGGCGCTGGCAATGCTGAGCCTGCCGGTGATCCGAGTCATGGACGCCGGATTATTGGAAAGATTCACCCAGACTATGTGGGGCGATCATACCACCTACGTCATACAGCTCGCCGCGAACGCACTGGTTGCCGCAGTCATCGCCGCCAGTCTGGCCACGCCCAAAGGCATGCAGATCGCGGTCATCATTTCCGTGGTGACCATCCTTCTCTGCACTGCATCCAATCTTTACGAGTGGCTCGGCCTGGCCACCTATACGCGCATCCCCGGTCGTGTTTCCGGCTGGCTGGTGGATCCGAACGCTTCACCCATCGTCATGTGTCTCTTGCTCGGAATCGTGCTGACGCACAGCCAGCGATTCTGGTGGAACGTGCTGCTGCTGGGCATCTCGGCGGTCGGGGTCTCCCTTCCACTCAGCCGCAGCGGGGCGATCATATTTTGGATCATGACGATCTCCTATGTGCTGGTAAACTTCCGCGTTCACAAGACCGGATTGATCGCGATCATCTCCGTGGCGATTCCGGTCGGCGGCATCGGACTGGCCGTGCTGAGCGAGTCCGCCGAACGCCGCGGCACCGTGCGCGATGAGAACGCCCAGAGCCGTGTGCAAGCGCTCTATGAACTCGACTTTGAAAAACTCTGGTCGGGCGAGCGCGCGAAAGATTTGCGCGATGGCTGGGAGGCAGCCATGGAAAAACCTTTATTTGGCCACGGCACCGGCGCGGGCAACACCCAGTGGCAGCCGCACAACCAATTCGTCGCGATCTGGGACGACCTCGGCATTTGCGGTGTGCTTTTGTATGCGGGTCTGTTGATCCACCTTAGCGTCATGTGCGTCAAGGCGGGAGGTCGTGGGTTCGCCTGCCTGATTCCACTCTGGGGATACATTCCCTTCAGCCAGGTGTTGATGGAAACCAGTGCTTATTGGTATTGCGCAACGGTCTGCGCATGCGCCGTGAGTTCCCGCCGCATCAGCATTGCCTGGACAGCCGCGCGACGGAACGCGGCAGCAACCTCTACCTCCGGAGCCTATGCATAAGATTGCCCAAGTCGCCTTCAGCGGACCGAGCGGTGCCGCCGACCTTTGCGCCGCGCTCTCCATCGCCGGCCAACGGGCGGGCGTGCAGCAAGCGCTTGCGTTCTGGGGAACAGAGGCTACGCCGCCCGACCGCATTGCGCGTTGCGAATCCGCAGGCATCACTGTCTCCAAATTGCCCAAGGCTCGCGGCTTCGACGCCGCAGGCCAGCGCGCGATTCAGCAATGGGCCGTGCAAAATAAAAACGCGGACGCGATCGTGCTGCATTATCCCGCCGCGCTGATTCCCGTATGGCGCTCCCTCCGTGGTGGCCGCAGGCCGAAAATCGTGATGATGGAGCATCAT
>JAYVOH010000117.1:0-14355 GCA_043758025.1 Verrucomicrobiota bacterium | reverse complement strand
CCAAAACCTCAACTCGACCCCCGGCCATTTATAAACCTCTACCCTTCGTAACTTCAAGGCTTGACCCTCATCCGGCACTGCCTGTGGGATGCGTGTGAATATTAGACAGTTTATTTGTCCAGCTCCGAAGGCGGATTCCTTCTTCACTGTCTTCGGCCATGTTCATAGGCAGGGGAAATATGAACTGCCGATTTCAGATAAATTGACCATTTCACAAGCAATCGAGATCGCGAAAGGTTTCACGCTGCAAGCGCAGCGCTAAGACGTGCGAGTCGTAAGAAAGCCAAAAGACGATTCGAAGCCAGTCGAGATCATGGTGGACATGGAGGCAGTCCTTCAGGGTCAGCAGGATCAGAACATTATAATTCAGCCCAATGATGTCATCATCGTCGGGGAGAGGAAAAACGTCCGTGACGAGCGCTAATGCGCTGGAGCCAATGGCGGGTCGGTTGTGTGCGTAGTCCCGCCTTCAGGCGGTCAGACAGGACTCCGGAGAAAGCGCATTCCGCCTGAAGGCGGGACTACAAATGAGGAAGCTGACATTTTCCTTTTGCGCGCGCGCTCCCTATGCGAGTCTGGCGGGAATCACATTCCTATGAATCCTCCCCGCTCTTCCCGCCGCAGGTTCCTGATGCAAAGTGTTGCCGCTCTCGGCTTCCCGACAATCATCCCAGCCACAGCCATCGGGCGCGGCGGACGACCCGCGCCATCGGAGCGCATCACGGTGGGGATCATCGGCTGGGGAACGATCGCCACGCACTGGACGCCAAATTTTCTGAGCAACGCCAAGTGCCAGGTGGTGGCTGTAGCCGATCCGATGAAGGCCTTCGGCCACTACGGGTATCAAGGCGAGATGATGGGTGGTCGCGAAGTGGGGCGCGAGTTTATCGACAAACATTACCGCGGCTTCTCTCCCAAGCCGGTGAAGGTTTGCACCGCTTATGCGGATTTTCGCGATATGCTGGAGAAAGAAGACTTGAACGCCATTCAGATATGCACGCCGGATCACTGGCACGCCTATATGGCCATCAGCGCGGCGCGCAAGGGCTTGCACATTTACGGACAGAAACCGCTCTCGCATAACATTGCGGAGGGCCGCCGCATGGTGGAGGAGGTGACGAAGGCGGGCATGACGTGGCAGACGGGCAGCCAGCAGCGGAGCGACCAGTATTTCCGACTGGCGTGCGAGATGGTGCGCAACGGGCGCATCGGTAAAGTGAAGCGCGTGCGCATTGGACTGCCCGGCGGACACCACGACTGGAGCGGACTTTCCAAGCAGACGGATCCCGCGCCGGTGCCGAAGGATTTCGATTACCAGATGTGGCTCGGGCCTGCGGAAGAGATGGAATATCGCCCGGCGCTGCTGCCGCTAAGCTGGAGGCACAATTACAATTTCAGCGGCGGCATGGTCACGGACTGGGGCGCGCATCACATTGATATCGCGCAATGGGGCATGGATCACGAGAGCACCGGCCCGGTGGAGATCACGAACATCAAGGGCACGATGCCAGCGAAGACGGATGTCTATAACACGGCCACCGCGTTCCATTTTGAATGCACGTTCGCAAATGGCGTCACCTATGTCATTGCGGATGAAACGCAGGAATTGATGCCGGAGCTGGTGGGCAAGAAAAATGACCAGGGCAAACCGGAACACACCGGGATTTTCTTTGAGGGAGAGAACGGCAAATGGATCTGGGTGAATCGCGGCGAAATTCAAGCAAGCGATCCGGCCATCCTGCGTCAGAAGATCGAACCCGGCGAAGTGCATCTTTATGCAAGCAAGGATCACACGGACAATTTCCTCGACTGCGTCTTTAACGGCCAGCCCACCATTGCTCCCATCGAAACCGCGCACCGTTCCATCAGCATTGCGCACCTCGGCAACATCGGCCTGCGACTGGGCCGCACGAAGCTGAAGTGGAATCCGCAGTCTGAGCAGTTCGCGGACGACGCGGATGCCAATGCGCTCTTGAAACGCGAGGGGCGCAAACCATGGGTGATCTAACTGCTGGATGACCAGCCTGTCTTTTTGCTCACGACTCCAATGATCCATCTGTTCATGCGCCAAGTCATCAAAGCTGCATGGCTGGCTGTTTTCATGATCTGCGTTGTGCCTGCGGCAGCCCAGCAAATCATCACTCCGGCGCGCGGGTATCTATATATCGTCCCTTATGCAGCGCGGTTCGAGTGCCTCATCAGGGCGGCGGACATGCTGTCGATTCTCGGAGAGCAGCCGATGGAGACTTTGTCGCCCGCGCAACAGAAAACACTCAAAGAAAAGGCGGGAGTGAAAGCTGGGGAATGGCTTTCGTTGAAGATTGATAACAACGCCCCAGAAAAGAACAAACTAGCCAGTGTGTCAGTTGTCAAAGGATCGCCCGGTCGCACAGATGCTGTGGGGCGGGATGAATCCGTGGCTCTTCCCGATGCGATGATCGGACTGGTCTGGGAATTTGATTTGTCCGAGATTCCTCAGCAGATCGAAATGCGCTGGAATGGATTTGCCACACCATTGGTCTCGCTTCCCGTGTCGGTCATCATGGGGTCGCAGAGTGAGGATTTCAACCTGATCGCCCAATCTCCGTCAAGCATCTGGATCAATCGCGGGCGAGTGAATCTGCGCAACCCGCTGGTCCCGGTGCCGCCTGTTCCGAGTGGCGGGCATGATTTCATCAAGATACCCATGGCCACGATTATCTGGGTGGTGGCCAGTCTGTTTTACATTGGCTTCAAAACGCGACGCTCACGAATGATGACTGCCCGCAAGCTCATGCGCTGGGCGGGCCTGGTTCTGGGCGCGGTGGTGTTGTGGCCGATGTTTACGGTCAAGGTAGCCAATCCCTGGGCTCCGCAGATTTCTGTCTCACCCGATCAGGCCACTAAAATATTGAACTCGCTCATGCGGAACATTTACCGGGCCTTTGATCAGCGCACGGAATCGGGCATTTATGATGTTCTCGCCCGGAGCATTCATGGCGGCATGTTGGAGACGGTTTATTTGCAGACGGCAAACGCCCTCTCAATAGATGAGCAATCAGCAACGCGAATACATGTGGCCGAACTCGAATTGCATGTGGACGCCTTAAAACAGATCAAGAAGCGCATGGGATTCATCGCCGACGCCCAATGGACGGCATTCGGCACCGTAGGGCACTGGGGTCATCAGCACACGCGGGTCAATCGCTACACGGCCAAAGTCACCGTGGAACCGGACCGTCCATCAAGTGCAGCTAGCCAGGGCCAGCCGGCCTCATGGAAGATCACGGCGCTGGAGATCGTCGAGCTGAAGCGGTTGTAGGGTAGTTTGTTGAGTCACGCTTAATAGCCTTACGGAATGTGTTTGGGGCTGCAAGCCCCCATGACACGGGGCCAAGCTGGCCCCGACACCCGGTCAGCAAATAGTCATCGTATTGCGCGAGACTCAATTGTTGCGAACACGATTCATCACGACTCCGCAGAACGCGGTCTTCGACAGTCTAGGGCGCAACAGATTGAGCGCGCCTTTGACATGGGCGCTGGAACTGCTGACCGCATCCTGAACGAGGATCACATCCGTCGCCAGAGGCAGGAGGGGGGTCACATCTGCGAAGTTATGCATGATAGATGATCCGTCGAGTATGATCCAATCCACATCGGGCCGGGCCTTCTCGATCCAGCCACGATAGTTCTCCAGCACATCCATCATTTCACCGGATGCGGATTGCTGATGGTTGGGCAAAATGTAGAGATTGCTCGTGCCATAGCGGAGTGCATCCATCCCGTCCTTGTTCCAGGTGGCGTGGGTGTAGGCATGTGGGAACAGAAGATGGAACGTAGGCGAGCTGGCATTGCACTCGATCATGAAGACGCGACGGCCTCGATTGCAAAAAGCTGCGGCGAGCGCGGAGGAGAGGGAAGTCTTGCCCTCGCCAGATTCCGCACTGGAGATGAAAATCACACCGGGGCCGCTGCGCTGCCTGGCTCGTTCCTCCAGCATGGAAACCATGTCACGCAACGAGTCCGCGGAGGCTGATCCGGGGCGGAGAAATTCACTAAGCAGGTTGGTCGGTGTGGCATTGGCCACCGCCGGGAGACGGCCGATGACCGGTTGCTCCGGCGCGAGCGTGGTCAGTGCGCCTGCGGTGGGTGGCGTCTCCGTCTCGCCGGAAAAGGGGAATTCTTCGGCGGCATCACCGCGCAGTTTCGGGGCGAGCTGATCCTGGCAGAATCCAAAGCCGACTGGCACTCCAATCATGAAGAAGCCGAACACGAGCATGGAGGCCAGAAACGCGACCGGCTTGTTGGGCTTCAAGGGTTTCTCCGGTGCTACCGCCGTGTCAGCCACGCGCAAGAGGCCGCTTTCTTTGAACTGCCCGGTGAGATCGGACTGGTTCATGCGCAGTGCGATTTTGTTATTCAGCTCGCGATCCATCAACACTTTGTCATTCAGGATTTTCTGTTTGATGTTTTTGTCGCTCTGAACAAACACCTCGACCTTGGCATTTTGCAACTGACGCTGCAAATCTTCGATTTGTCTGCTGATGTTGGTTTCGTCCTGATCCGCCATGGTCATGACGGCGGCGATGTTGCGTTCCAGAGCCTTGCGATAGTTTTCGATCTCCTGGTTGATGGCGATCATTTTTGGATGGCGTTGACCACAAAATGCTGCCAAGGGGGCGCGTTCGGCGATCTTTGCTTCAAGGAGCTTGCGGGAGGTAACGACATCCGGGTTTTCCGCCACGATTTTCAAATCAAGAGGGTCGCGATTGGTGCTCGCAGCCAGTTTGATCATTTCACGTTCCTGTTTGGATTTTGTGCGTTTCACCTCGGCATCGGAGATGGCCAATGTCAGCAGCCTGACTTTTTCACCCGCGATATCCTTGACCTCGCTGTCTTGCACCAGACCTTGTGATTCACGATAGATAGCAAGCTGCTTCTCGCTTTCTTCCAGTCGTGCTTGGATTTCGTCGCTCTTGCTTTTCAGGAACCCCGTCTCCGCGTGGGTCACGGTGAGTTCCTGTTCGGAGACATAACGGATGTAGTCTTCAATGTAATGATTGGCCAGCCTTGCAGCAAGCTCGGCATCGCCCGCGCGAATCTGCACGCGCAAAATGTGCGAGTCCTTCAATGGCTCCACCCGGGTGGCATCGGAAAGCTTGATCGCAAACAGGTCTTCGGGAGGCATCGTTTTTGCGTTGCCGGACAATCCGAGCATGGACTTGATGGGATCCTTCCAGGATTTCTTGGGTGCGTATTGGGCCAGGAACGCCTTGCGGTCGGCTTCTCCAATGTGGGCATAGAGATAATCCACGAATCTGCGGGCCTTGAGTTCCGCGCGGTGGTTGTTCACCAGCATGGGAGCGCTGATTTCCGTGACGGTTGCGCGCGCCAGTTCATTGAAATTAAAAACATTGGGATCCTGGATGCGCAGCAACAGGCGCGCCTCGGCCTCATAGACTTTCGCGCCCATGCCGAGCATGTAGAAAGTCACTGCGGCGAGAGGCAGCGCGATGAGAACGCCAAGTTTCCAGCGCTTGCGAAGATAGCCGAAGATTTCAGACAGGCTGATGACGGTGGTCGTCTGGCCGACATGGCTGAAATCAACAGGCGCCATCACGACGCGGCGTGGCGTGGATTTTCTCAGTGACTTCGGATTGACCGTCGCAGTGGTGAGGTCACCCGCGGCGTTGATATTCTGGAGGGTCATGGTGTCTTGCATAAAATTATCTGGCTATGGAATTGATCAGGCGGGCACTGGAACGGAAAGGATGGGGGATTCGGTGTTGGCGGAGTGATCAGTCAACTGCATAGCTCGGAGGATGATGGCGTTCACCAGCCGGACATCGAAAACATCTTCAGCAAGCTGCCTGCTGGCATGACCGAGTGCAGTGATGCGAGCGGGTTCTGAAAGCACACGCTGCATGGCGGCGACGAGCGCATCCAGATTGCGCGGCTGAATCAGGAAGCCGTTGTGGCCTTCCATCACGGATTCATGGCGCTCGCGCTCAATGGAGCCTTGCGCGGTCAGCTTCACCGTCTCGCGCGCCCCGACGGAGTCCGTCGTGATGATGGCGCGCCCTACGGAAAGGGCCTCCAGCGTGGCGTGCGGAACTCCTTCGCGATACCACGTGGGCAGAACGAACACGTGCATGGTTTGCAAAAGAGAAGCGACATCGCGAACCATGCCGTGGTGCTGGAGGATGCTTTCATTCACCCAGTTGCTGACTTCTTCTTCCGTGACGCGATTTGGATTTGGATCAAACGGCCCGACCAGATGAAACTCGGCATCGGGATTGGTTTGTTTCACGCGGCGCGCGGCTTCGGCAAACAAGCCTACACCCTTGCTGTGCAGCAGCCGGCTCACCAGGACGAAGCGCACGTGGCTCTTGTTTTTCGTGTCGATAGCCGGTGTTTCGCTCTGAGGATATTCATCGAGGTTCACGCCTGAACCCGCAGTCACATGCACTGGTGTGCTTTTCGGAAGCACACCGCATTGACGCAGCAAGACCTCGTCATCCGGGTTCTGCATGAAAATCACATCCGCGCGACGGAGCGCGAACTTGTGCAGCATCCTGGAAATCCACGCGAGCACACGTCCCTTTATCGAGGTCTGCTTCACAAAGGTAAAGCCCAGTCCCGGCAGCAGCGCGTAGATGCGCTTCACTCCGGCCAGTCGCGCAATGACGCAGCCATAGACCACGGACTTGATGGTGTAAGCAAAAAGCGCGTCCGGTTTTTCCTCGCGAAACAACTGCCACATGTCGCGCATCGTCTGCCAGTCACGTGTGAGGCTGATGGTGGAGCGCGCCATGCGGATGGGCCGGTGGCGTCCGCCGACGCTTTCCACAAACGCGCGGGCATGTGGATAATCCTCCGCAGCAGAAGTCACGACCTCACAGCCATGCGCGGCCAGATCGCGGATCAAATCCCCGCGATGATAAACGAGCGTGTTGGCGTCGGCGGTGAGGACGATGACTTTCATTCGGAGCAGGTTGTGGTGCAGCAGGTTTCGGCGGCGGGCTTACGCGCCGAGGTGTGGCGTTTCATGAATCTCAGGAAGCGGAAAATGGAAGCGGTGGCGCTGCGCGGATTGAAAGCCTCGATGTCCACGACATGCCGCACGCCGTCGGCCCATTCCTGTTTGTAACTGTAGTCCGCGGGCAGGAAATCAAACTCGCGCAGGCCAAGCTCAATGGCGTGGCGCACCGTCCACGCGAGCGCGAGCTTCCCGATGGAGATGCCGCAGTAATCCTGATTCCATCCGGCCTGATAAAACCAGGCCTTGTTGTCGTGAATCAAACAATAGGTGGCGGCCTGGAATTTTCCGTCCAGTTCCAGCAGCACGATCATCATCCGCCCATCGGCGGCGCAGCGTTCGCAAAGACGACGGTGGAATCGCTTGGTGCGCTCATGCAGGAACAGGCTTTCCTCAACGCTCCAGCGTTGACCGTGAAGTTCCAGCAGGGCCGCGAAAGCCACATCAAACGGCACATCACGACCGCCGATCACGACGCGTCCCTGATGCTCGCTGTCCATCTTCTTCTGCTTGCGGCGCATGTTGCTGCGCCAGTTCCCACCATGCGACTGCTCAATTTCCTGCCATGAAGCGGGAAGCGTGAGAAGACGGGATGGCTGACGGTTAAGCTGGTTCACTCCGCTGGTCACCTGTTTCAAGGCGCGCATGATGTGCGGAAGATTGGGCGAGTCTTCGGGAATCATCGTGAGTCGCAGGATGTCCACGCGCCTCAGCAGCTTTGCAAAAATGCCGCAGAGCAGGGGGGTGAAATTTTCTTCACGACCTGCGGGCACGATGAAATCCATCCCCTGGGATGCGATCTCGCCAATGCCTCCGATGAAAGTCAGGTGCAGAAGCTGGCTTCTGGATCCAACCGCCTCGCGGCCAATCACCAGCGGAGCAATGGCGAGCGTTTTGTTTCCAGAGGTCCGCACAACACCGATGGCCAGCTTGAATTTATCACGATGTTCCTCCCACCAGATTTTCACCCAGTCCCATGATAGGAACGGGCTGCGGATTGCGGATTGTTGCAAGAGATCATCCCAGCAGCATTCAAGAGCCATGAACTCCGCCTCGTCTTGGATGACATCCAACCGCAAGCCAACATCAACAACCGCCGCGCCGTGCCTTGCGGAGGGCAAGACCGGTTCCAAGGTTGAGGCTTTGAAGAGTGTGGTTATCATCGGGTCAGATCGTTTGCGCGACTTTCAAGACGCGGGCAGGAGATAATTTTTGTGCAGAATTTTTCTGGATGATGGCCAAATACAACTGCTCGTAAGTGCGGGTGATGGCGGGAACAGCAAAGTGATTCTTCGCCCGCTCACGCGCCCTGATTTTCAACTCGGCGAATTCCGTGCGCGGGAGATTTCTCATCTGATGCCAGGCCCTGGCCAGCGCAACGGGATCGCGCGGTGACACCACCAAACCGGAGTCGCCCACCACATCCGCGCTGTCACCAACATTCGTGACCACAGCGGGCAGGCCGCATGAAAGCGCCTCGCAAAGCGCAAGCGGAAGCCCTTCGCCATAGGCCGAGGAAAGCGTGGCGATATCAAAAGCCGGATAAACTTTGGGCATGTCCTGACGCGGCCCCAGCAGATGCACGCGCTCCGGCGCGCCGCAGTCATGGCGCATTTTTGCCAGTGCCGGATCACTCCCGACCACACCTGCGCCACAAGCGACGAACTGCGTGTCCGCATCCGTTTTGATGAACTCGCGCACTGCGGCAAAAAACGTGGGATAATCTTTCTGCGCGTCCATGCGCCCGGCCATGCCGATGACGGGCGCGCCTTCGGATATTCCAAGTTCGCGACGCAACGCGATGCCTGCAGCTTCATCGGGAACGAAGCGGGTGGTGTCCGTTCCATTCACGATGTGCAGCATCTTCTCCCGCGCATATCCCAGAGAGACATGGGACTCGATCGCCGTGCGCGAACAGATCACGATGCGCTCCGGCCATGAGCGCGAAAGACGCGCAAGCAGTCGGCAGAGCGCGCGGCTGAGAAACTTCGTGGAGCGCGGGCACATGTTGCTCTGCTGAATGTTCCAGACCACGGGAGGTCTTGGTGACAGCCGGCGTGCCGCGAGCGTGCTGAGGAAGTCCGCATGATACATCCAGGTCTGCACCAGCGCGGGTTGCAGTTCACGCATCAGACGTGTGAGTTTGCTGAGTCCTGTGAACAGGCTCGTCGGAGAAGTCATGTCGAGGCAATGCAAGGGAACGCCCGCCGCGCGCACCCGGTCCGCGAGCGGTCCTTCCGGGCGAAGGGAAACCAGATGAGGCGTGAAGCGCTGGCGGTCGGTCTGCTCCAGCAACTGGCACATCATTGTCTCGGCACCGCCCAGATTAAGGCTCGTGATGACATGAAGAATATTATGGGGCGTGTTCATGCTGGTTCAGGAATTTTCCAGGAGTTCGTCGTAAGTGGATTGATAAGCGCGGGCGGTCTGCGAAATGCTGAAGCGGGACACCACGCGCTGGCGGGCCTCGCCGGAGACTTCGGCTCTCGCGTTGTTGTTGAGCGAGAGCATGTCGTGCCATGATTGCGCGAGCGCCATCGGCTCGCCCACGGGCACCGTGAAGCCCGCGCGCTCGATCAGGGCGCCGCTGTCGCCCGCATCCGTGGCCACGCAGGGAATGCCGCAGGACATCGCCTCGAGCAACGACATCGGGCAGGCCTCGGAACGTGAGCAGAGCGTGAACAAGGAAAACGCCGGATAAAGTTTTTCGATGTCGAGCCGGAACGGAACAAAGCGCACCTGATCGCGGCGCGGCATCGCGGCGAAAGCTTTTTGCGCGGACGCATCCAGATCCGATTCGCTGCCGCCGCACAAGACAAAATGCGCGGCAGGCACACGCGATTGCAACTGCGCGGCGGCGATAAAGAAGTTCGCGATGTCTTTCACCGGATGATGGAAGCGGCCGACATAGCCGACGACCGGCGCATCCAGCGCCAGCCCAAGTTCGCGTCTGGTTTGCGCGTGAAACTCGATGCTGGGAATGAACCGCTCTGTGCAGATGCCGTTGGGAATCCACTGCATTTTTTTGGCGGGATAGCCCATGACCTCGTGATCTCGTAGAGCCGTGGCCGAGCAGGAAACGATGCGGCGCGGAACGCGATGTGAAGCCATGCGCAGGACAGAGCGGAACAGCATTGATTTAATTTTTCCTTCTCCCGGCGAGCGCCAGACATCGCGGGTGTGAATGCCCCAGACGACATCTTTCACGCCGGCACTGCGCGCGGTGAGTCCGCCCACGAAATCGGCGTGATGCATCCAAGTCTGAACCACGGCCGGCTTTTCCTTGCGGATGATTTCGTGGAGCGACCGGAACAGCGCTGGGCGCAACAGGGCGTTGGAATCGAGATCGTAAAACGCATCTGCCGTCTCGCGCACCTTCTCGGCCTGGGATCCGCGCGTGTTCGTGCTGACGGCGACTACCACATTTCTCCACGGACCGCCGCTCATCTCCTTGACGAGATTGCACAGCATCATCTCCGCGCCTCCACCGCCCACGCTGGGCGTGAAGTGAAGGACGGTGCGTGATTTATGTTCGGCGGTGATCATGTTAAGCTGAAGCACGGGAGGATTTGAAACGTTCGAGCCACACTTGGAACATGAGGATGTTCCAGACGGGATATTGCAAAGCCGCGCCATCGAGGAAGCGCCGCCAGACGGAGCGGATCGGCGCGCTGATGAGATAGCCGTCGCGCTTGATCCGCGACTCGGAGAGCAAGTCCTCCGCCCAGTCGCGCAACGGGCCGCGCATCCAGGTATCGAGCGGCAGGAGGAATCCCTGCTTGGGCCGTTCAAACCATTCGCGAGGAATGTGACGGTCGAGCACACGCCGCAGAATCTGCTTGCCCTGACCGTTGCGGATTTTCCATTCGAGCGGAAGTCTCCAGGAGAACTCCACCAGCTCATGATCCAGCATCGGCTCGCGCGCCTCGAGTCCCACGGCCATGCTGGCGCGATCCAGTTTCACTAGCAAATCGTCGGGAAGATGGCCGCCCTGTTCCTGGAGCATCATCGTTTCCTCAAAGGAAAATCCGTCCGGCGAAGGATGATACTGTTCACGTCCGTCTGACGCCTCCATTCCGGCTACGATGGAACTGGACTGCGGCCAGAACGAACGCATTGCGATATAGAAATCCTGCTGAGTGCGCGAGCAAAGTGCGGCGGCTAATTTTTGCGTCTTGGCTCCGGCATCGCGCAGTTGTTTTGATTGTGGCAGCGCGTTGTTGGCGAATTCAATCAAACGAGCTGGAGTCATGGAGAGGGCCGCGCCCAGGGCACGGCGCGCAGGGAAGGGAAGGCGCGAGATTTTCTTCCACAAGCCGGACATGCGGATGTAGCGGTCGTAACCACCGAAGAGTTCATCCCCGCCATCGCCGCTGAGCGAGACCTTGACGTGCCGTTGTGCCAGCTTGCTGACGAGCAGGGTGGGAATTTGCGAGGGGTCGGCAAACGGTTCCTGGAAAACATCGCCCATCTGCGGAATGGCATCGCGTATTTCCTGGGCTGATGGAATCCATTCGTGATGTTCACAGCCGAGGTGTTTCGCAATGCGGCGGGCCATGTCCGATTCATCGTAATCGGCATCAGCGCTGCCGATGGTGAAAGTCTTCACGGGCTGGTCGCTGACCTGGCGCATGATGGAAACTACCGTCGCGGAGTCCACTCCGCCGGAGAGGAAAGCACCTACGGGAACATCAGAGACCAGCCGGCGTTGCACCGACTTCTTGAGCAGCATTTCGAGTTCGTTGACGGCTTCGGCTTCACTGCCGATAAAGCCTTCTTTCTTCGAGCGTTCCGCCACCTCACGCAATGACCAGTAGGTCCCCGTTGTGGAGTGCAAACCGCCATTCGGATCGCGATCAAACTTCATCCATGTGCCTGGCGCGAGCTTCCGCACGCCTTCGAGAATCGAAGTGGGTTCGGGGACGGCATTGAATTGGGTGTAAGCCGCGAGGCTCTGCCGATCCACGCGGGAATCGAATCCCGGATGCGCGGCGATGGCGCTGATGTCTGATCCGAACAAAATAGATTTATTGGTCGTGGCATAGTAAAGCGGCTTCACGCCCATGCGGTCGCGCACCAGCGTGAGGCTTCGCTCGGCGCGATCCCACAGGGCAAAGGCAAACATGCCCGCGCAGCGTTTCAGAGTCGCATCCAGCCCCCAGGCGGCGATGGCTTCGACCAGGGTTTCGGTATCCGAATGACCCCGGAAAGTGTGTCCCGCTGCGGCGAGATCTTTTCGTGATTCCGCATAGTTGTAGATTTCGCCATTGAAGGCGATGACAAAGCGTCCGCTGGAGGAAATCATCGGCTGCTTCCCCGCTTCCGTGAGATCGAGGATGGCCAGGCGACGGTGGCAGAGGCCGATGTCCGCTGATTCATCAAACCAGAATCCCTCGCCGTCCGGCCCGCGATGCGCGAGTCTGCGCGCCATGCGTGAGAGCGCGTCGCGATGCGAGTCGGCAGCGTTTTGGAATCCGAAATATCCTGCAAAACCACACATGATGATGCTCAAGCCGCGAAGGCCTGCCTCCATTCTTTAAGGGTTTCAAAGCTGCCGGAAACGGTCGCCTCAGTTTCAGGCACCGACTCCGGCGCGCCGTAACGGGGCAGGGTGAAGAGATTGCCGCCGGGCTTGGCGAAGCCGGGTGACATGGTGACCGCAGCATGGAATCCGGCTTCGTCGAGCAGTGTCGCCGTTTCCGCATGATAATCGCCGGGCTGGCCGTTGGGATAGGCGAAGAGTGTTGGCTGCACGCCAAGCTCGCTGTGGATGCGGTCGCGTGATTGGTTGATTTCAAATCGCGCGGTATCCGCAGTGCAACGTCCGAGAATCAGATGCCGGTGAGTGTGCGCCCCAAAGTCGATGAGACCGCTGTCACGCATCTCGCGAACTTGATTCCATGACAAGGGCTGCAGCGCGGGCGGAAGAGCGGACGGCGCGGAATTAAGTTGCTTCACGATCTCTTCGAGAGCGGATGTGAGATTTTCTTGCGGCAGCGATTTGAGTGCGCCAGCTAGAATGGAAAGTGCATGGGCGCGGGCAGAAGTTGAATCCAGTGGCAGCGACGCTTCCGCATGCTTGATGGAAATATTGCGCGTGCTGAGCAGGGCGTGCTCCAGATGATGGAACCACAGGCGCTCGGTGCGGTCGATGAAACCCGTCGTGAGGAAAATCGTGGCGGGCAGAGAATATTGACGCAGGATCGGAAAGGCGAGCTGTAAATTGGATTCGTAACCGTCATCAAAAGTGATCGCCACGCTGCACTTCGGCAGAGGAATGCCGTTTTTCTGGTGATCGACAATCTGTGCCAGCGACAGAACTTGATAGTGTTGCGAAAGGTGTTGGCAAATTTTGGTGAAGACGGATTTTTTGGTATGAGGGTTGATATCCAGCAGGCTGGCATCATCGTCCTCGCGTAGGCCGTGGAAGGTTAGAATGGATGGTGAATTACACTGCAAGCTGCGGGCAAGAAGGGAAAAGCCCCCTTGAGCAAGGAGGTGAACCAGAGACCGGTAAGCTTTAGCGATTTGCGACATTCCTTAATAATGATTCTTAAATTTGCCAACATACTACAATATTTATAGTAAATCAATAAAATTTCTATAATTTTGCCACATTGATATAGCTGAAAAGCGGCTTACGGCAGTTTTCAGTGCCGTCTTGCTGAAAATGGCTCGCTCCTCCGGATGAATAAGTTTGGCCAGAATTTTACTCATGGCATCGATGTCGCCGGGTTCAACCAGCAGGCCGTTCTCGCCGTGGGTGATGACTTCCTTTACGCCAGAAACATCGGTGGAGACGCAGGGAAGTCCGCAGGCCATGGCCTCCATGAGGGCGAGACTTTGGGTTTCACCGAACGTCGAGAGGCAGAAAACATCCCATTGCCACATGCGCCGGATAAGTTCGTCCTGGGGCAGCATTCCTAGGAACGTCACTTGGCTGGCGACGCCCAGCTCTTGGGCCAGAGCTTCCAGCTCGCAGCGCATCGGGCCATCGCCTGCGAGTTCGAGCCGGGTTGGGAGCGGCGGATTGTTTTTCGACAAACTGGCAAACGCCAGCAACAGCGTGCGATAATCTTTGACGGGCATCATGCGCCCGGACATGCCGATGGTGTAGGTATCCCGTGCGGCATTTCCGAATTCCGCCGGACGGCGATAGCGATCCAGATCGAGTCCATTGTTGATGATCGTGGACCGCCTGGCGCGGAATAGGGGAGCCAAGCGACGCTGGACTTGGTTGCGATAGGACTCGGTGTTATAGACAACCCCGTCGCCCAAAATAAATGCGAGTGCGCTGAGGAGCCATTCATGGAGGCGTTTCAAGGCGTTGGGATGAT
>JAYVOH010000116.1:0-14412 GCA_043758025.1 Verrucomicrobiota bacterium | reverse complement strand
AAATTCCCGGCATCTTCGGTAATGATGAAGCTGATGGTCGTTTTACCAGCGGACAGATCCAGGGGCAATTCGTTTCCTGCATCTTGTATGATCTTGTTTCCGACCGCGATGATGATGTTCTTCGAGGCGCTCAGCTTGAGCTTCACGGTGCCTGCGGCGTCCATTTGCAGATCACACTGCGCCAGCTTCGGAGACCTTAGATAGAGTCCGCTGTGCTTGGTGAGTTCATCGAGAGGAATCGCGCCGTTCACGGTGCTGAATCCGGGAATCCAGGGATAGCTGCGGCTGCGTTCATTCAGCGCCTGCAAGCCGGTGTGCCGCACGTAATCGACATCCGCCTGCGGCATCGGCCCCATGAAACGCCATGAGCGGATGAACTGGTTGGGCTTGATTTTGTAGTCGCCCTCCTTGCCGAGTTCAGAGAGGAAGCGCACGAGGTTCACGAACTCATCTTCGCGAAGGCTCGCGGTAAGGCCGGGTGGCATCATGGAAACGGGACTGGTGGTGCGTTGGGCGATGTTCGCTTTGGCCAGCTTGTGCAGGCCGTTGGCGGCATCGCGGAGGACGAGTTCATCGGCTCCATCTTGGGCGATCATGCCGGCCATGACCTGACCGTCCTTCATGTTCACCATCGTCATGTTGTAGCCTTCCTTGATCTTCTTGGAGGGATCCAGCAGGGACTCGATGATGTAGTCCACCGGCGCGGCGGAACCGAGGCTGACGAGGTTCGGGCCGAGCAAACCGCCTGCGTCGCCGATGGCATGGCAATTGTAGCAGAGCAATTGCTGCCGCCGAAAAACTTTTTCACCGCGTGCGGGATCGCCCTGGGTTTTCACCTTCGCCATGAGCGCCTGCATCTGATCCGGCGTGAGCGCCTGGTTCATCTGCTTGACGGCCCCGGCCTTCTGCAAGGCATCACCCAGCGCGCCCTTGATGCTGCGGGAGGAGACGATGCGGATGCCTTCCACCGCGACGGCTTCGGGGATGGTCTTGCCTTCCAGCTCTTTGGCGAGGACATCGGGCAAGGTTTTGCTCTTGATGAAGGCGTAGATGACCGGCTTGCCCTCATCAGCGGACTTCGCGGAGGACAAGAACTCAACGGCCAGCTTGGCAGCAAGCGGCGGCGCGAGTTCCGTCAGGCCACTGATGGCCAGAATCCGAGTGGCCGAGGGCTGCTCCTGTTTGGCCAGTTCCACCAGCAAGTCGCGGGTCCTCGGCCCGCCGAGATAGGTGAGGCCGCTGATGGCGGCCTGGCGCAAGACCGGACTCGCGCCTGCCTGCGAGGCCCACTGCGCGAGCTGATCCCGCGCCTGCTCCTGTTTCCACAAACCAGCGAGCACTGCGCCGCGCGCTGCTTCATCGAGATTGGAGGAAAGCAGCAGCATTTGAGTCTGGTCCGGCGTGATCTGGTCAGGCCGCGCGCCTCGCTGTCCGGCTTTGACCAGGGCATCCAGCATACCAAGGACGGAGGGCGGTTCGCTGCCCGGCGGTGCATTCAACGGGGCCGACATGACACCGGTGTTCTTGAGCTTGGCAAGGACGATGGCCAGGATTTGCTGCAACTGCCTTGGCGTGGCGACATCGCCGACCATGACGAGCACCGCTGCATGGTCAGCCGGAGCGAGCGTGCCCGACGCGAAGGACTCCAGCAACGGCGCGAGCGCCTCGGGCTTGCCTGTGGCCTTGAGCGCATAGACTAGGTGCTTCGGGTTGTTGTCGAACTTGATGCCGCCTTTGAGGAAGACGGGGAGCCAGACATCCGCCTGCTCGCGGGCGGTGAGGTCGAGGAGGAAGTCGATGTTGTTGTCCACTTCCTTGTCGAGCGCCTTCAAGGCCAACTCAAAGGCTTCGGGCGTGGACATGAGGTTCAGACAAGCGACGGCCCAGAGGCGGACTTGCGGATGCTCGTCGGTGACGGCTTTGGTGAGAAACTTTAGCGCATCGGGTGTGTCGTTGAGATGCTGCGAAAGGATGCGCAGGGCAGCGGCGCGGATGTGGTGGTCGGGCGCTAACAAAAGCCCTGAAACTGTGAGTGGTGAGTAAGTTGAAACTGTTTTAGTATCCATCCCCCAAGCCATTTCAAGAAAGAAGGGCCATTTCTCGGCAGGTATGGTTTTCAAGAATTCTGGGTCATGCGCAGCTTTATCCATCATCCAAAATGCCGGATTGGACTCTCGCTGAATCAGATCGTCTACATCGCGTTGGTTGAATTCGTGTTTTGCAAATAAGCGATTCCATCTGCGATTACTCTCTAGCAGCTTGACGAGTTCATTGACGGTCAGGTGTTTGGTAAATGGATTCTCGCTCAGCGGTCGCCCTTTAACCGATAACCTCCAGATGCGGCCATGAACGTGGTCGCGGCGCGGATCGCGGAAGTCCACTTCGCCGTGCTGGATGATGGGGTTATACCAGTCGGCGATGTAGAGAGCGCCGTCGGGGCCTGTGCGGACGTCGATGGGACGGAAGCCGGGGTGCTTGCTGGCGAGCACGTCGGGGAGCTGCTTGCTGGTGTAGCCGGAGCCGCTCTCGGTGAGCTGGAAGCGGTTGATGCGGTTGCCTCGGAAGTCGCAGGTGATGAAGGTGCCCTGCCAGTCGTCGGGGAAGTGTGGCTCGTCGATAATCTCAAGGCCCGCCTGTTTTGGCTGACCAGGATTGAGTCCGTCGATGATGCGTTTTGCACCAGGGGAAGAGATGAATACGGCCTGCGGGAAGGCGAAGTTAATGCCGCCGCTGCCGGCGCCATCAGTGAGGAAGGACTGACCCCAGCGGTCAAACTCGCGCCCCCAAGAGTTGGTGAGGCCCTTGCAGAAGACGTCCAGCTTTCGAGTCTCAGGACGGAACTCCCAGACGCCGCCGCCCATCAATCGCTTCACGCCAAACGGTGTCTCGACGTGGCTGTGAATGTAGATGCTCTGGTTGAAACTCAACATGCCTTCCGGCGTCCAGCGGAAGGTGTGGATCAAATGATGCGTGTCCTCGGTGCCGAAACCGCTGAGCATGATTTGGCGCGTGTCAGCCTTGCCATCGCCGTTGGTGTCTTTGAGAAATAGAATCTCGGTGGAATTGGCCACGTAGCAGCCGCCGTCGGCTGGCATCACGGCAGTGGGAATTTGCAGATCGCTGGCGAAGACCGTGGACTTGTCAGCCTTTCCCGCGTGCTTGGTAGCTTCCAAAACGACGACTTCATCGTGCGACTCTTCGCCGGGCTTGATCTGGGGATAAGTCTGGCTGCACGCCACCCAGAGACGGCCTTGAGCATCCCAGTTCATCTGCACGGGTTTGTGCAGCATCGGTTCACTGGCCCAGAGATTGATCTCGAAGCCCTCGGGAATGATGAAGCCTGCCAGCTCCGCGTCGGCGCTGGCATCGGGAATATCGGCGAGCGTTTTCGGCTGGCCCGCGCGCGCGGTTAAAGCAGACGCGAGGACCGCGAATACAAGCAAATGCGGAAGGCGGATTGTGAAATGTGGAATCATGGCCTGATAGTTGCAGCCGAGGGGAGGAGACTTTGATTAGGGGGTGATGGAGAATCGACACCGGGAGGATGAGCAGGATTACGGCAGCGTTTTGACGGCGCGGGCGGACGTTTTCAGTTCAGTAATTTTCTTTTCCTGTTCGGCGACGAGCGGATCGAACTGCTCCATTTCCGCGCCGTTCTTACCCTGCTCACGCTTGCGGAAGCCAAAGAGATAAGTCTCGTTCGCAGGCCGCCACCGGTTGAAAAACAGAAAGTCTTTTCTGATGATTGTCCGCCGCATGTCGTCATGGGCACTCGCTGATAACTCGGCTCTTTTCATCCCCATGGATTCGACGACCTTCGCGCCCCATAAACGATAGCCTTCCTCCCCGTAGTGGATGCCATTGTCGGTCAGAGGATGGGCGGGGCGTTCATTTTTCCCGCCGCCCATAAAAGCAAATCCGTCCACGAAAAATGCGGACTGTTTGGCGGCGAAATCCTTGAGCGCGTCGCGCACGCTGGAGAGCCGCCCATTGGCCTGAGTATAATCCGGTAGTGGTGGGCCGAGATTTTCCAGCGGCGGCGGGGCGATGATGATGAAACGCACGCCGGGACTTTTCGCGCGGGCGAGATCGAGCAGTGCTGAGTAGCCTGCGATGAAGCCCGGTATCTTTGCGGCATCTTCAAAGGCCATGTCCGCGCCGTAACAGGCGATGACGAGTGAGGGCTTGAGTGTTTGCAGATGTTTGCCCAGACGTTCGAAGCCCTCCGCGCGTGGACCGAAATACGAGCGCGCATCGCCGAACACCGTATCGCCGCTCCAGCCGAGATTGCGCACACTGAACTGGCTTTCACCTGCCGCCAGCGTCAATTCCGTTTCAAGAAATCCGAATTTTTGCTCACGCTCGATCAGTGTGCCACCGAGCAGGACGATCTGCTCGGATGAATGGAATTCCAGCCCGGGTCGTGCATCGTCCGCCTGAATCAGGCTTTGAAGCAACAGGCAGTAGATGGCGAGAATAAAATTTTTCACACGCACGCAGATATTTGATACGCCCGACAAAGGCTAGTTTTTTGAGTTACTTTGCCTCATGTAATCTCCACGGCTGAAGAATTTTTCCAGCCAGACATACATTATGCTGAAGAAATAGCGGCTGCCCATTTCCTTGAGCTTCAGCTTGGCCTCACCGGTTCTGCGGTTCTTCCAACTGATGGGCATCACCGTCCATGAGTAGCCGCGCACGATGGCCTTGAGCGGAAGCTCCACCAACAGGTTAAAGTGCGGCGAGATGAGCGGGCGGCAGCCCTCGATGACTTCGCGGCGATAGGCTTTGAAGGCGTTCGTGGTATCATTCAGCGTAATATGAAAAAGAGCCCGGATGACATAATTTACCAGCCTGTTCATGACATACTTCACCGCCGGATAATCCTGGGTGCTACCGCCCTTGATGAAGCGGCTGCCAAAAACACACTCATAACCATCGTTGAGTTTTTTCCAATAAAGCACCACATCGTCCGGGCTGTCGCTTTCATCCGCCATCATGACCACGGCGGCGTCCCCGCGCATGGCGTTGAGTCCGCACACGATGGCGCGCCCGATGCCGTTGGGTCCTTCGTTGTTCACAGGATGCAGCTCCGGGATCGTCTTCTGCAAATCTTGCAGCAAGGCCCAGGTGCCGTCCGTGCTACCATCATTCACCACGACGATCTCATGTTTGATGCCCGCATTGGTAAGCTTTTCATGGAGGTGTCCCACGGTCACGCCGACGCTGCCCTCCTCGTCGCGCGCGGGGATGACAACTGAAAGAAGATTCAAGGGGTGTAACTCATGGGGCATGGCAGGGGTTGATAATGGTGACTGGTTCCTGCGCAAGAAAAATCTCCCTCATCTCTTGGAAGGAGCGCGGAAATTCTTCTTGCCCCATGTAAAGTGTGCGGCGAAAAACCTCCTTGAATTCGATGCATCGCTTATCATCGCCTCCCGGCAATCGCATCTTCGCGCTCTGGCCTTTGGTTGCTGCTCTTGTTCCCGCCCTTACTTTGCTGGGGATGATCTGGCGGTTGCGGGTCCCGGTGCCTTATGCGGATTCCTGGGCCTTTGTGCAACAGTATCTCGACTGGGCGGGAGGAAAGTATGGCTGGAGCGATTTTTTTGCCAAGCACGGTGATCACCCTGCGGCAGTTGGGAAGGCGATTTATTTTGCCGTCATGCAGTGGTTTCACGGTGATGTCGGGATGCTGCCGCTGCTGAGTTGGGCATTGACACTGCTGGTCGGTGGGTGTGTTTTCTTGCTCGGACGTTCAGTATGGGCCGGGAACCCGGCACAGGGGGCGGTCTTGATGCTGTGCATGAGCTTGACATTGTTCAGCACGGCCCAAGGCGGTGTCTGGCTTTGGGATTTCACATTTCAAAACTATATTCCCGGAGCGTGCCTCGCGCTGGGAACGATTCTGCTCACGAAGGGGGAGAACGGTTTCTGCAAGATGGTTCTTGCGGCGCTGCTGAGTGTTGCCGCCACATTTTCGTTCGGCGCAGGTTTTTTGGTCGCGGTGGTTTTCTCGATCTTTATCTGGCATGGGATGCAGGGCAAAAGCTTGATGCGGAAGCTTGTTGTATCGGGTTGCTGGCTCGTGGCGAACGGCGTGGCCGCGTGGATCGCGCTCAAGGCGTTCGGTCCGTCCGGTTTCACCGAGGAAGGTCCCCAACCCGGCATCATGGTATTGTTTGACCGCCCGTTCATGCGGATACAGTTCGTCCTGGTTCTACTCGGGCAAATGCTTGGAAAGGGTTCGGTGTTTGAGCCGCTGGCGCTGTCTGCCGTCGTCGGAGGCGCGCTAGTTCTGGTGTTCGCGTCGTGCCTGGCGGAGATATTCCGGCGAAGAAAAGACCGCGCCTTCTTCACGGCATGTCTGCCGTGGCTAGTGTTCTCACTTTACGGCCTGTGCTCCACTCTGCTGATCTGCCTCGGGCGCATGGGGCCCGGCACCGACAGCTTCATTTCCTTCAATTATATCCATGCGCTGGCTGAGCGCACCATGGCCGAGCGCTTCATCATTTCGACTTTGTTCTTCGTCTTCGGCGTCGTCATGCTGGCGGCGGTTGTGATCAGATTTTCGAATGGGTCTCCGCTGGGAAGCTTGATGAAAAAGGCATCGATCCCGGTGGTTGCCGTTTTTCTCTTGCTCCAACTTTCCAACTGGCAAAGTGGTGCCCAGATGATGCGTCTGGAAAACAGACTGATGAAACAGGAACAGGCGATGCTGGGGTTTGGCGCATTTTTGAAACTCGACCCGGACCGACTGTGGAACCGGCAGCTCAAGTATCACTCGTTTCGGCTGGCGAAAGCCCTGTCCGAGACCGGAAGGCTCCACGGGGTGAATTTTGTTTCCGACAACAACATTGGATCCTTTCATCAAGGCGCGGCGTTGCCGATGAAGCGCGCGAAATTTGACATGTGTGTTCTTCAGCAAAACGGAAGCCGGTTGCTCGGCGGAACTTGCGGTATGATTGACCGCCATATGCGTGACCTGCCTGATTTGGTGGTGATTACTGCCGAAGTCACCGGGGCAGGCGAGCGCATTGTTGGGATTGTCGCCCCGCAACTGCCGGAGACATTTTTCGAGCGAAGGTCGCAGCGGATGAAATATCCCGGGCACTATTTCGGCTGGTCTTTGATACTGGAGCCGGAGCAATTGCCCGAGGGCGCGCGGACGCTTCATGCCTATGGACTCGACTCAGAAAGCCGGACAATCTTTCCCATCAACGGAACGCAAAAGGTGGAAGTGCTCCGGGAGCGACCCAGCTATGAGGCCGAGACCTGCATCCAGTCCTCATGAGTTTCTGCAAACTGCGCCACTTCCTCAAACAACGCATCACGTGTGATCGCGGGCTTCCAATCCCAGGCAGCGCGGGCTTTGGCATCGTCGAGGATGAGCCATGCGATGTCGAAGGGCCGCTCGCTGCCGTCCTGGGCCACGGTGATTTTTTTTCCAAAGCGGTTTGCGCACCACGCGTTGAGTTCTGCGAGGGAGAAAGAACTTTCGCTGCCGCCGCTGACATTGAGCACGCGCGGCAAATCGAGTTTGCCGGAACCGGCCTGAATTTGTTTGATGAGCAGCGCAGCGAGATCGTCGGGATGCAGCGCATCACGCACCTGATGACCGTGACCGCCGAAGCCGAGATATTTCAGGGGCCGCCCCTCGCGCCATGAATGAATCCAGAAGGCGACGATGCCCTGGTCGGCGCGACCGAATTGACCCGCGCCAGCCATGACGCCGCAGCGATTGATCCATACCGGGATGTTGAATGCGCCCGCGTATTCCAGCGCGAGGTCTTCGCTCATTTTCTTGCTCACGCCGTAGAGAGAAAGGGGCGGCGCGGTGGAGAATGACTCATCAATTCCCCGCGCGGACGCACCCGCAGGCGCAGGTTTGCTTTCATCAAGCACCAAGCGCGTGCCCCCGGTGCGCAGTGGCAGCGCGCAAAGCGGAAAAATGGAATAGACACGGCTCGTGCTCAGCAGAATGAACCCCGCGCCGCGTGATCGGCAAAACTCCAGCATGTTCACCGTGCCGAGCAAGTTGTGTTCGATCACCTGGCGGCTGCTGGATTTCCCGTCCAGTCCGGCGAGCACGCTGGGATTTGCCGCGGCATCAATGACCCAATCTACGGCGGGGAGCGCTTCAAAGTCGCTCGCGCTGCGCACATCACCGTGGATAAATTTTACGCCGAGTTCCTTCAGCGTTGCGCGATTCCGTTCGCTGCCCGCGCGGCAGAGGTTGTCCAGGCCGAGCAGTTCGACTTTCTCCAATGAATCGCGCAGCCTCCGCAAGATACGGCTGCCGACAAATCCACAGGCTCCAGTGACAAGAATTCGCATGGGTTGATGAAAAAATTACGTAACACTTTCGAGCGACCGGGTTGCAGGTCAAGGCTGTAATCACGCAGGCCGGATCCTAGTTTTTTGCTTATTTGAGTTGCATGAAACCGTCGCGGCTGGCAAGGGTGGCAATTTGGACACTGAACCGAAAAGCATCGCTAAAAAAGCCTTCGCCTCACGCCTGTGGTGGGGTTTGATGATCCTGGGAGCCATTCCAGTCTGGATTGCATGGCACTACGCGCGCTGGTTCCCGACGGGCGACCTCGCCGTGATCGTGGCCAGACCGCTTATTCGCCATCTCGAAGGAGAGTCACTCTGGAAGCTGATGTTCGAGCCTAGCGGCAACGGCCACTACGGATTCATTCTGCCGTTTCATCTGCTTACGGCAAAACTGGCGCACTGGGACCTGCGCCTGGACGCGCTGGTCGTGGTCGGTCTTGCGATCCTTTCAGCGGCGTGTTTTCTCATTCTGCTGCGCGGTGACGAACTCTCGAGAGAGTGGCGCGGCTGGGTGCTGGGTTTTCTGGGAGTCGCGGTGATGCTCTCGTCGCAGCAGATGATGAACTGGATGGCCAGCATCCAGACTTGTTACTATCTCGTGGTAGCCTGTGTCTTTTTAATCCTCGTGGTCTGGCGGAGTCGCCTTGGACTTGTGACTCGGATCCTGCTGGCATCGTTGCTGGCGTTCTACTCGAGTTTTTGTTTCCCAAATGGAGTGCTGGCCTGGGTGATGACGGGCGCTTTGCTGTTGCTGGAAAAACCGGGCCTGGGCGGGGTCACTAAGTCGACTTTGATCAGGGCTTGGTGTCTTCTGGTAGTCCTGGCGGCAGTGGCCGGTTTTTTCTTTCTCCATGGACTCAGTATTGATCTGAGCAATCCGGACACTCGGCCGCTGTCTGTGAGGGTGGCATCGGATCCCTGGCCGTTTCTTAAGTTTTTCCTTCAGGTGCTGGGGCTTCCCTCCGGCATGTGGTGGTCGGGCCTCGCCCCCCAGGAAGTATCGGGGTTTCACAACTGGTCCAGCATGTTGGCTGGTGCGATTTTCCTCCTGGCGTTTTTACTGGCTTTGTTCCGAGGCTTCTATGGAGGTGGACTCGGCTGGCTCAGGGAGAAGCAAGTCTGGGTTCTACTCGGAGGATGGGGAATGCTCAACGGAATCGCGATCAGCCTGGCGCGAACAGGCGCGGGCTGGTCGAGCGCTCTGGAAGACCGCTATGCGGCGTTCACGATTTCCCTGACGCTGGCCACGCTGGTCCTGTGGGGTGCTGAACGCACGCGCGCCGGTCGGGTTGGATGGATCGCGCTCGTGGTTCTCTTGACTGTAGGTTGGCTTGGAGCCGCCGCAGACGGCTTCGCCAAGGCCGTGAACTACAACGCCCCCCTCAAGCGGACGGCTGCGGCTGTGATGTTCCGCAAAGTGGCACCCGTGCCCGGCTGGGAGAAACTGCCAGGGATCGTTCTTGAATCTTCGGAGCGCAGCCGTGAACAATACATCGACATCATGGATCGCGCGGGCTGGATGCGAACTCCGACTGTGCAAAGTCTGCTGGTGAAGGATGCTCCACTGAAGACAACGCCGTTTGCCAGGGGAAGTTTTGTATCCGCAGAGATCAATGCTGCGGGATCATTCTCGCTCAGGGCGTGGGCCGTCAACGAAAAAGGCAGGAGTGCGGTGGACGCATTGGCGATTAGCATCGAACTTCCCGGACAGCCCGAACGGTGGCTCGGCACCTGCATGAACGTGTTCCGGTCACGCGCGTTTAACCGACTCGCCCGCATTGATCCCAGCGACGAGCGAATTGGGTGGCAGTTCGATCTTGACGACGGATCCGGTTCGCTGGTGCAGGAGCGCATGGAGTGGCTGCGATGCCCAGACGCGACGGCAGCGGTGCTTCGTATTTATGCGATTGATTTCGCCCGGCTGGAGTTATGCTTGGTGGGTTCGGGCCGGATCGGGAACAAACCCTGATCCACAAAAGTATTCACGGCTTTGCGGTCACTTGCACGATCGGGAAAGCGAACAAGGCTTTCCAATTGGAAGTGGTAGCGATGATGATGTAGGGGCCGTTGTTTTTGTTGAGGGCCTCAGCCACGGGAGCAGGCGCCGCCGACTCGACGTAGCCCGGCGCGTGCGGCACCGGCTGCCATTGGAAACCCTCCCACTTAAAACTCGCGAGATTTTTAGAGCCGTTGCTGATCCGGCCTTTCTTTGGAGTCGTGGAATCCGCCGCCAGCACCGTAATGCGCCAGGTTCCGTTTGCCTGCCACGCAGCGCAGACTGGCGGAATGGCCGCAGACCCGGGTTTGAGCCGAACTTGGTATTCTCCGACAAGAAGCCACGGGCTTGTCTGCGATTCCAGCCACGCAGCGACGCCCTCGATGCGTTTTCCACCACCGAAGGATTTTCCATCTGCGAACGTCACGGCGGACCACTTGGGTTCGTCCGCGAAGACCTTGAGTGTCGCCGCAAGTTCTGTGTCGCTGACCAGTTGGATGAAATGCAGGCGGTTGGAATCCATGGTGACGGATTTTCCCGACCAAAGCGCGAGGCTTGGCTGTCCATGGAATGTAAAAACGGGGCCGGTCTGCAGCTTGAGGTTTTCCGCGACGCAGTTCATCCGCGCGGCCTGATCGGCGCGCCAGTGGAACCATTCCGCACCCGTGCCCTTGAATGGGATATGCCGGAGGTAATTGGCGTGTATGGTCTGATAAGCGTTCCAGCAGAGCAAGGCGACACCGGCGGCGAACGCGGCAGTCACGGTTCGCGCGGGGAAACGTCGCAGGCCGGACAGTGCCGCACGCAGGCCGAGGATGAAAACGATCGCGGACAGGAAGCGCGGCAGGCTCGATTGTGCGCCGTTGACTGGAAAAATTGAAAGCGACTGCCACACGGCAAGTTGGATCGCAAACGTGAGCCACAACCTGGAACCGGGCTGACGCGGTTCACGATTCGAATGATCCGCAGCTGCGGCCAGCCAGAGAAGTGCTGGTGCGGTGAGGAGATAGAACCAGCCGTTCAGCGCATCCCAAAGGGTTTCCGCGAGCACTGCGGCAATCATCGCACCACGCCACAGGGTTTGATTTCGCCGAAGCGACGGGATTTGCCAGGCTATGGCGAACAGGGCGGAGGCCAGCAAGGGCAGCACCTCGATCCCGGTCAATATCGGCGGAACCTCGAAGACACCGGCGAAACCCAGTGGGCGCAGCAGAACGCAGTCGAGCAATGCATGCGCGCTCGTGCCCCAGGCCAATGTCACTAGCAGGATCGCACTGGCGACCACGGTGAACGCAATGGCAAACATCCTCGCCCCGCTCCAGCCGATCCCCGCCGCCAGCGTCGGATCGTCGTCCTTGTGTGACGTGGCGATCTGAAGCGTCATGAAGCTGGAAATCCACACGGATAAGCCGAGGAGGACGCGGGCCTGCGGTTCCCAGGCATGACGCAGCAGGACGAACGGAATGGCGGAGATCGCCAAGCCCGCAAGCAAGACGAGACGTTTTTGCGGGATCAACGCGGCGAGGCTGCCCATCACCACGGCGATGATGGCGAAGACACCCGTGTTGATCTTTGTGAGTGTGAGCGCGGCGACGATGCTGCCCGCGAGCACGAAGCCGGACCACATCCGGCCGCGGCAGGACTGCGCCAGTGCTGCGAGCAGCAGTGCGCAGAGCAGGGCCACCAAGCTCTTGGGATGCGCCAGTTCGCTGCCGAGTCTCGTGAGAGACCACGTCGCCCAGACGAGGGTTATGGCCGTCCAGCCCGCGCTGCGAGTGTGACGGTGAACCAGCCAACCGGCGGTGGCACTGGAGAGAATCCAGAGCACCGCGACACCCAGTCCGGCGTGATTGTGATCGATCGGCGCGCCGAGGAGACGGAACCACGGTAGCCAGGCCATGCAATAAAACGGACCATATTGCGAGAACACGTCTTCATAAAGCCGGCCACCGCCCGCGACTCCGCGCAGGATGGCCAGCATGTAACCGCTGTCGTCCAACTGGTCGAACCGCGACCAGAACATGAACCACAGGACATGCGTCGTCATTAGCGCCGAGGCCGCCGCCAGCATCCAAAACCAAGGTCGTCTCAACAGCACCGGGAACATAGGCCGATTACCTGTCACTTCTTCGCTCGTTGTCAAAGTGCATTCGTTTATGGAACCGTGTTGCCTGCGTGGTGAATGCTGTTATCACTGAGCGCGATGGCCATGAGTGAATCGGGAAAGAAACGCGGCAATTTTTTTGCAGTCCTGCTGTGGGCGGTTGCCTTCCTGCCCGCGCTGGCATTGCTGGTGGCGACTGTGCAATGGCGGGCCCGCGTTCCGTATTATGATTCATGGACTTTCGTGAAGCAGTATCAAGACTGGTGCGAAGGCATTTATGGCTGGCAGGAATTTTTGGCCCCTCATAATGCGCATCCCAGCGCCATCGGCAAGGCGCTCTATTTTCTGGCGCTTCACATCGGTCATGGGGACGTCGGGCTGTTGCCACTGGTTTCATGGACTTTGTCTCTCGCCATTTCGCTGGGCGTGCTGGTGCTGTCACGTCCACTCTGGCGCGGATGCTCCGCCCGCGGGGCGGGACTGATGTTCCTGGCCAATCTATCCATCTTCAGCGCCATTCAGGGACACGCATGGATCTGGGATTTCACCTTTCAGAATTTCATCCCGGGTGCCTGTCTTGTGATCGGGCTTTTGTTGCTTGGCAGTCCACACGTCAGTTGGTGGCGATGGGCATTGGCGGCGCTGCTCTCGCTGGTGTCGGCCTTCTCCTTTGGCACCGGATTCGCCACTGGTTTCCTGCTGCTGCCAGCGGTCTTCATGGCTCTGGAACAAAAAAAGACATCTGTGCGGGTGGCGCTCACGTTGCTTGGGGCGGTGTGGTGCGGCGCGGCTGGCTGGCTGGCCCTGAACGCCTTCGGCCGTGCGGGCGGAAGCAGCCCTGCTGCGGATCTTTTTGCGCGGCCGGGCGCGTGCCTGCAGTATGTCCTCGCCATGCTCGGCCACACGCTGGGGCGGGGCACCGCCATGGAGCCGGTGACGCTGTGCGCCGTGTGGGGCGTGGTCATGCTGATGGCCTTTTCAGCAGTCGGCTGGGTTCTGTTGCGCCGTCGCGATGCGGTGCTTCTACGCCAGTCCTGGCCTTGGCTGGCGTTTGGCTTTTGGGCGATGCTCAATGCTGCGGCCATCTGCATCGGCAGGTTTCACGCCTCACTCGAAACTGGAATGGCGCAGCGCTACGGCACGTTCATGCTTTTCATGCCGCTGGGCACCATGATGCTGGTCGCGACGCTAGGCACGGTGGCAGCAACGGGATGGTGGAAGAAGCTGGCGCCGGTGGCGCTGGGTGTTTTGCTCGTCGCACAGTCGCTCAGTTGGAATGCGGGCCTGCAGGGCATGGAACTTTTTCATCAAAAAATGATTTCGCGAAAAGCTTCGCTGGATTTCATCAATGCGTTGCCGCCGCTGCCGTCCGTGTTCTGGCGCTTGGAATTGTCTCCGGATACGTTACGGGGAGCAAGGTATCTGGCGGAGAACGGCCGTCTGCATGATGTGGTCCCGTTCCGCGATGCCGCGATCGAAAGTTACCCGGTGAATCCAGAGATTTCTTCCAAGTGGGCCAACTGGCGACTGGTTTCCTCTGCTCTGGACAGCCAGGAAATGCGAGGCACCTGCGGGCTATCGAAGCAACTGTCCGGTATGGCCGACCTCGTTCTGATCACCGCGACGCCCGTTGGCGGACCGGAGAAGATCATCGCACTGGTTCCGCCGGAACCGCCCGAGGATTTTTTTGAGCACGCCGCGCGCCGCAGGGAATTTCATGAGCATTACTTTGGCTGGCGCTGGCCGGTGGACCGTTCACTGCTGCCGTCGGGGAAAGATGTTACACTGCGGGCTTACGCCTACGACGAATCGAAGCGAAAAGTGAGGCTGATTCCCGGCGAGGCCGTTCTGGCGGCGCGGCAGCCCTGATTGCGGCACCACTAGCAGCCTGTCGGACTTGATGCAAAAGAGTGACGATCTCTCGGATTTGCGCTCGTCGTGAACTTTGAGTTTAGCGTCGATTGTGGCGCTACTG
>JAYVOH010000115.1:0-5226 GCA_043758025.1 Verrucomicrobiota bacterium | reverse complement strand
CTTTTGCGGGGCTACTCCAGTTATTGACCAGCGCCAAACCTGTAACTGGAACGGTTCTTGCTAAGCTTGATGCGGCTACTTCTGTAGTCGAAGATGATGGGCTCTCGGTCGCTTGGGTGGATTCGAAAGTCTGTAAAGTTGGAATCCGAGTAGTTGCAGTTTTCTGGCGTTTGGCCTGCTGCGATACTGCAGCCTTGGGGGTAGGAACATCGAGATTCGGAAACATCTCCTTCACGGCCTGTGAGTTTGCTGCCCCTTCAATCCATGCCTGGTCATCCGGTCGAACAACGCCGTGTGTAATTAATTCCTGAAGGAGGTCACTGTTGAATATCCCAATTTTTTTGCCAGCCCTCGTAATATGAACGTCCATAATGAGTGTATTTTAGTTGCGTAGACTGGTTGGACGTTGGCACCTAGCCGGGGATTAAGTCAAGTTTGAATTTTTCTACACAAATTTTATTGGACATCAGTCACCACCGCGTCCGGGTGTATCTCGTGTGACAAGCTTTGATTTCTTGAACTGCCGCTCTCCACGCATCACTCCGAGAATGAACACCTTTTTGCGTTTCGAATCATGTCGGTAGAAGATGCGGCACGGGGCTTCGACGATCTGCCGGTAACGGGAACGTGGTTTCAGTTCTGGTATGCGCGAGCCGAGTTCAGGATGCGTAATCAACAAATCCACATGACCGAAAACCCGTTGCACAAGTCGCGAAGCTGCGTCCGGTTTATCGAGCGCGATATAGTCAGCAATGGTGTCGAGATCGCTGAGTGCGGGCTCTGTCCAGATTATTTCAACCATCGGGCCATTCGCTTCCGAGCCTGCTGATGCGATAGAACGCGCCCTTGTTCGATGGCGTGTTCTCCGCGGGAAATTACTTCCATCACAGCCAGTCGTCGGTTCAGTCCTTCGTAGGTCTCCACGTCCACGAGATACGCTGCGGGCCGCCCGTGCTGGGTGATGAGAATGGGTTCTCTTGCTTCCTCCAGGTTAGCGATCATCTCGGTCGCCCTGCGCTTGAGCGTGGTCACCAGTTCGGTTTTCATGGAGTGATACTAAAGTGCCACTTCATAAAAACAAGGAGTTAATAGACAACTCGTTGCACCACTTCAACCAGCAGCCAGATCACTCGCCGCCGAGTGCGTAGCGCGTGAAACGGCGGACGATGATGTTCTCACCGAGCTCCGCGATTTTGCTCTTCACGAGGTCGGTGATGGTCGTGTCGGGATTCTTGATGAATGCCTGTTCCAAAAGGCAAAAGTCTGCGTAAAACTTGCTCATCTTTCCGTCCACGATTTTATCCACGACATTGGCAGGTTTGCCCTTCATCATTTCGGCAGCGATTTCTCGCTCATTGGCGATGAGTTCAGCGGGCACTTGTTCACGGCTAAGATAGGTCGGGTTCGCTGCGGCGATGTGCAGGCAGATATCATTGACAAACGAGCGGTAGTTTTCGTTCTTGGCCACGAAGTCCGTTTCACAATTCACCTCGATGAGAACGCCGATGCGTCCTGCGAGGTGGATGTAGGAGTGGATGATGCCCTCCTTGGCCTGACGGTCAGCCTTTTTCTCGGCTTTGATGGTGCCTTTTTTGCGGAGGATGGTCTCGGCTTTCTCGAGGTCGCCTTCGGCTTCCTTAAGCGCACCCTTGCACTCCATCATGCCGGCATTGGTTTTTTGGCGGAGGGTTCTGACAAGTTCTGCGGTGATTTCAGCCATAAAATATTTTGAGAGATGGAAGTTGGGAGATGAGTAAATGGAGATTAAACTCATGGAGCGGAGGACGGCACCCGCCGAACTTCCAACTTCAGTCGCAATCTCCGATTTGGAATTACTTCTTCGCCTCGGTCATCGCCACAATGACGGGGTCGATGAGCTTCTGAAGAATGACGCGGATGGAACGGATGGCGTCGTCGTTGGATGCGATGGGATACTCCACGCGATCAGGGTCGGCATTGCTGTCCACCAGCGCGACGATCGGAATGTTCAGGCGGTTCGCCTCGTTGACGGCGATGGTTTCACGCGCGCTGTCCACGATGACGATGGCATCAGGCAATCCTTCGAGATAGCGGATGCCCTTGAGGTTGCGCTCCAGCTTGGTCCGCTCGCGACTCAGGCTGGCGAGTTCCTTCTTGGACATGGTCTTGATATCGGGGAGATTGGGGAGTTCTTCGAGATAATTCAAACGGGCCACGCTCTTGCGGATGGTGGTCATGTTGGTGAGCGTGCCGCCCAGCCAGCGGTGATTCACATAAAACTGGCCACAGGCCTCGGCGGCTTCTTTCACGGCGTCCTGCGCCTGGCGTTTGCAGCCTACGAAGAGGATGCGCTTGCCTCTGCGGGCGACGTCGCCAAGGAAATTGGAGGCGACTTCAATCTGCTTGAGGGTTTCCTCAATGTTGATGATGTGGATGCCGTTGCGGGATTCGAGGATGAATCCCTTCATTTTTGGATTCCAACGGCGGGTTTGATGGCCAAAATGGACTCCTGCTTCGACGAGTTCTGCGAGTTGCTGATATGACATGTTGTATTTTTTTGCCTGGTTGCCGCACAATCTCCGGGTGGAGCTTGCTCAATCGTGTGACTGATCCGGCCGCGTGGGCGGTTTAAGGTTGATGATCTCCTCCACCCAGTTGGGGCAAAGGAGCGCAAACGATACGCAGTGGGGGCTGGCAGGCAAGCTGTTTTTGCTGACATCCGCGTTCAACGGTCTCCAAGAACGTCAGCGGCCACGTTTATCATCCTTTTTATCATCCTTCTTATCATCTTTCTTGCTGTCGTGACCCTGTGGCCTTGGATCCGTTGGATCCCTGTCTATGCGCGCAGGTTGGGGCCGCTCTTGTTGCACGCGAGGCTGTTCTCTGGGCTGCTCTCTTTTGATTTCCTTGGGCTGATCATGCTGCACGCGCCTCGGTTCTTCCACGACTCTGGCGCGAGGTTGAATCTCTTTCCTTTCAACCGGTCTAACATCTTCGCGGCGGGGTTTTTTGGGTTCCTCGATATGTTCCTGCCTTAGCGCGCGTGAGTGATCCGGCTCTACCACACGGTCATGCCTGTTCTCCTTAGACTGTCTGGATTTGTCCGGTCGAGGCTCCTGCCGCGAAGGGATTTGAGGTTTGGTATCTTCATGAAGCGCAGGTTTGGGCTTCGAAACTTCAATGTCTTTTTTCGCTTTGTGATTTTCAGGATTTTCCCTGACTGCAGGCGGCTCAACGCCACGACGCCCTGATTCCGCTGGCACTGTCTTTTTGGCTGAAATAAAAGGCTTTGCCTGATGGATCTCCCCGCGATTTTCCCGGGTGATTGGTTTTACGCCAGAATCTTGCAGATCTTTTTTGAAGTTGCTGGTGCTGCGCTCGTCCGTGCGACCGTGGGAAATAACGCGAGGCTTGTCCTTGGCTGGGGTTTTGTGGATCACTCGATCCGCGACTTCTTCATGATGCGCGGCAACTCCACGTGTCCACCTGGTATAAGGCGTCGTCTCCGGGGACTTAGACAGCCATTTCCCATCCACCGCGCGCGTTGTCCTGTTTCCTGATGAACTCCGCCACATGTCGTCCTGGTGCTGCCCGTCTCTCCGGTCTTCATGATGCCAGTTGGTGTAAGCCACATGCCGGCTCTCATGGATAAAGCCGTGACGAGGACGATAATTGCTTCCCAATCCATAAGTCCAGGAACGACCGCAGTAATAACGATCGGAGATATAAGGCTGATACCTGTAACCGGTGCCGTAAACGCAGACGCGTGTCACAGGATCAATGTAAGTCCCGTAATACCCCGCATTGTAACGATAGACCACTTCGTCGTCTGCGAAACTGTCAAGGGAACAGAACCTTGTATGATAGAGGGGGCACGAAGGTGGGATTGTATAAATCACGCGCGGCAGCGAGGTCGCACAGCGCCAGCGCGAACCAAAAGGACGTTCCGCTACAAACCACAATCCATCATGGCAGCAGTAATAATATCCGCCCACGCGAATGACTTCATATGACGTGTTGACCGCATATTGCAATTCGGTGCCGGGAATTTCCTCGAAAATCGGCTCTCCATCGTAGTCAACCTCGATGGTGGGGGCCTCGCGAATGTTCACTCGGGCGACTGTTGAAAGTTGCGCCTCCTTTACTGCCTCATCGGCCTCGCGGGTTCCTGTAACACTGACACGGACATAAGCGGAAGGATCGTTCTGCGGTATCTGCGCGAATTCCTCCGGTAGCGCATTGTGGGGAACATAGACCCAAGGTCCCTTGAGTTCCTGGGCCGTGAACCAGCGTCCGGAAATAAGCACATAAAACGCGCTCAGATCAAAATGATAAAACAACGGCGAGTCCGAGTTGCCCACGCGAACCAATGGGAGGTCGCCGATGCGTTTGTAATTCGGCTTGCCGTCAATCTGGATCATCTCCGCCGGCTCGTCGCTCATCACCACGTCGGGTGCGTTGATGACTGCGCCGGGCGGTGGTGTGACGCTTTTCACCGCCAGGGCGACCGGGTGATCTGCGGGAATGCGTCCCAAGCCGTCGGGTGGCCCGCCGGCCTGCCGCCACGGTCCCTGCACTGTTTGCGCGGTGAGCCACAGACCTTCATTGATGAAAAGATACACGGGGGATTTTCCACCTTCCGGGCGCAACACCGTCGCGGGAGTATTGACTGCGGCCTCCAGCCCGCTGCCGTGAATCGAACGGAATACAGGCGCGCCGTCGAAAGCGAGGAGAACGGCGGGCGCATTGCTGATGATAATGCGGGGCACCTTGTTTTGGCCCTGGGTCAAGACCGTGTTCCCGGTCACAATATCATCCGAAGGCACGAAGGCGAGAACCACGTCAAGCGATACCTTGACGGGCTTTTCTGGCGCCAGCGCGTTGATGAGGCGGGTGAACTCCCCGGCTCTGTCAGCAGCTCCAGGGAACTGCGCGTCATGCGCCGTTATGTTGTAAATGGCAACTGTGCGGGTTTCGGAATTGGTCAGCGTTTCTGCGCGCGCGCCGAAGGAACCGAGGACCGGGCGGGCATCTTGTGGGGTTTTGATGCTCACGGCGAAGCGCGCTTCGATCACCGACTCCTGCCACTTCTCAACACGAGGCTCATCAATCACGATTTCGGCATTCTCCACAGTGTAACTGCGCGGCCAGCCTACACCCGCCGCCTGTGAGTCCTCGGCTGCGCGCAGACGGGCAAATGGATTCAGAGCAAATGCGGCAAACAGTAAAAACGAAAATGGCGTCTTC
>JAYVOH010000114.1:0-14464 GCA_043758025.1 Verrucomicrobiota bacterium | reverse complement strand
CTCGCTACTGGCTTGGATGGCAACGCCATCCTCCCAAGTTCATAGAGAACGCAATGCGCGCAACGTTTTGCTGATTGATACTTCCAAATGGTATTACTCCTCGGGGAAAGCACCCTGGCTCCCGTTAGGGAAACGCTGATTAATCGCAAATAGAAACGACGCCACCGTCACTTATCCCAGTGCAGCAAGCAAGAGAGCATCGCTTAACCCGAGCCGGTGCGTCCATTTACTCTTCTTCACTGACCGTGAAGGTGACGTTTTCGATCTGAGCGGCGGCGAGGGCGTCGAGCACATCCACGGTGCGGTTGTAGCGCGCTTCAGGATCGCTCACGATGGTGACCATGGCGGGAGTTTTTGCGGCAGCGCTGCCCTGCTTCAGTCGCATGAGCGTGCCACGCAACTGGGGCATTTCATGGCTGTTGGGCTTGTCCATCGGCTCGTCATTGAGGAGGATTTCGCCTTCCTTGGAGATGTTGATGACGATCTCGTCCACAAACTCGGTGGCCCCGGCGGTCTCGGCGGTGCCGGGCAGCTTGGTGTTCAGTTCCTTTTCCACTTTCACGGCTCCAGCCATGACCATGAAAAAGAGCATGATGACAAACACGACATCAATCATCGGCGCGATCTGGAAACCCAGATTGCCGTCGTCAGTGCGGGGATTGAAATGCTTCATATCAGTCGCGATTGACGGTGGAGAAAGAGATATCGCTGATGCCCGCCAGTGCGGCGGCGTTCATGGCCACGGACAGGCTGCGCGCCTGGGCTTCGCGATCTCCGCGAATGACGCAGCGGAAGGTGGGGTTGGGGCCTTTGGCTATTTTTGTCTCGCCAATTTTTCTGGCCTCAGTGAGGGCCTTGCTCAAGTCGGCGGGGTCCTTGTAAACCTTGTCGTCGAAGGTGTAGATGGCTTTCTTTTTAGACTCGTCCCAGCGCACGTTGACGATGGCCTCGGAACGGGAGTTGTCTTTTTTGAGGGCGTTCTGCGCGAGGGGCAGGGTGATGGCCTTGTCCACCTTCAGCACCTGGGCGGTGGTGATGGACATGAAAAAGATCAACAGCACCAGCAGCACGTCGATCATTGGCGCGATCTGGAATTCCGGTTCGCCGTCGCCTCCTCCTCCGCCTCCTGCCATGGTGTCTTATAGGTTGGTGGTTAATGTTGATGGATCAATCGCAGCTCACGCATGAGCTGGTTCTTCCGCAGCGAGCCAGTTGGGGGCGCCGGCGACGATTTCCTCGTCTCCGATGTGGGCGCCTGCGAGTTTGTCATAGGGCATCTTCCGCAGAAGCGAGGCCATTTGATCTTGGATGTCGTGGAGCACTTTTGCCGCGCGATTGCGCAAGTAGTAAAAGGAACCGAAGGCCGGGATGGCGATGAAGAGGCCGGAGGCGGTAGCGACGAGCACTTCACCGATGGCGGCTGAGAGCGATGAAGGATCACCAATTCCCGCAGAACCGAGTGTGGCGAAGGCTTTGATCATGCCCGTTACCGTGCCCAGAAGTCCGATCATGGGGGCGCAGACACCGATGACGGAAAGATAGCTGACGAAAGTCTGGATGCGGGAGTTTTCCTTGGCCATTTCGGCCATGACACCTTCTTCCACGGCCTGTTTACCTTCGCCAAGTTCAGAGATGGCTACGCGGCAGACGTTCGTGAATGCGGAGGGGTTGTTCTTGCAATAGTCGTAAGCACCGACGTAATCGCCGGGTCGGAAAAATCCGCGCACGGACTCAACCTGATCCGCCGGCAGAAGTTTTTTTGGATTGGTTATGCGGAGGATTCCGTCCCCGATGAGATAGAGAGTGAGCACCGAGCACAAGCCGATGGGAATCATGACCCAGCCGCCCTCCTTGACTTGTTCCAAGAGGGTTTTGACGTGTTTGGGCGCGGCATCTTTTCCGTCTTCAGTTTTGGCGGGAGGAGCGGCTTCTTCCGCGCGCAGGCTTGGGATGAGGCACAGACTGCCTGCGGCAAGGAGCAGGATGAGGAGGAGGGATGTTCTTTTCATGGATGGTTGGTCGGGGTAAGGATTACTTGGGATCGGCGAGAGCTTTCTCGCGGCGCTGGATGAGTTCGAGTTCGTTTTTTGCCTGCTGGGCTTCCGGTGAGCTGGGGTATGATTTGATCAGTTCATTGAGCGTATCCTTGGCTCTCTTAAAATCTTCGATGCCGAAATAGGATCGGCCTGCGCCCAGCATGGATGGGACGAGAAGAATTTTCTGGTCAGGATGAAACACCGGAACTGCGAGAAAGGCAAGGAGTGCGCCCTCCCAGTCTTTGCGATCCAGCAGGCAAAGACCCTTGGTCACGGAGGCGGTGGCGAGCGTGGCATCGCCTCGTGCGTCCCTGAGCACGGAGTCACTCAATTCCAGGGCCTGTGAGTGCTGGCCACGACGCAGGAGGCAGGCCGCGATCTGGGCATTGGCCGCGCGAACGGTCTCGGCGTCTTTGGTTATTTTTGAAACCTGCTTGGCGAGTGGCTCGGCTTCGGCCTCGCGTTGCAGGGCGACCAGTGCCTGGACTTTGATCAGCGCCAGCTCGGTCCAGAAACTTCCGGCGATTTCTGCAAAGCCCTCCTGAAATTTCAGAGGCGGTTCGAGCTCCGCAAGCACCTTGGCCGCATTGCCCTGGGCAATCATGTCGGGCGCGGTTTTCAATATCGGGGGTTCGACGAATTCAATTTTTTCAATCTTGTCCACGGGATGGCCGATTTCCGCTGTTTTCGGCGGCTTGCCGATTTCAGAGATCGGGAGATCAATGGTCGCGAAGACGCTGTCGCCCTGACGACGCAAGGTTTTGGCGGCGATGGTCTTGCCGTCTTTCAGAATCATGTTTTCCGACCACGCGGATGTGGTCAGCATGGTCAGGCAGAGGAGGCGCAGAAATGACTTCATAAGCCAGCCTCCCATTCGCCGAGCATTTTGCGCGCCTGTTGCGCTTCCGGAAAAGTGGCGAGCTTGTCGTTGCGCAGCATTTCCTGCAAGTGAGCCACGGCCTGCTTGCTCTTGCCGAGCTGATGAAAACTTTCCGCGCAATCAATATAAGACTTGGCCACCCACGGGAGAAATTTCTGATAAGCGACAAACACACGCTGGTAATGGGCGATGGCCTCCGCCCAGTGTTCCTGACGCTGCTGGACTACGCCCAGATAATACACCGCCATTGCGGTGGATTCGCCGCGCCATTCGCGCATGCCTGCAACTTGCTCGAATAATTTTTTCGCCTCATCATACTGCTTTAATTCCAGCAAGGAACGCGCTTTGCCGATGGTGGCTTCCTTGATCTTGGCCCCGGTGTAAGTGTCAGCCGCGTCGGTGTAGAACTTGAGCGCGGTCTTGAAATCTTTGGCATCGAAAGCGATCTGGCCGAGGCCGTTGTAGGCGTAGTCGAGGTGATCGCTTTTGGGGAAGTCTTCTTTCAGGATGTTGAAATATTTGGTGGCGGCTGCGGTGTCTTTTTTCCCCAGATGGAAATCACCGGCGAGCGCGAGCAGTGCGGGGCTGAGTTCTTCCGGTTTGAATCCGACCGCGAGTTCGCGATTAGCTTTTTCAACCTCGTCATCTTTCTTCCGGAGCTTGGCCAGTTCAGCCTTGGCGTAGATCAGCCGGGCCTTGCCGGTGGCGTTCGCATCCGGCAACAGCGGGGCCAGTTGTTTCTCAAGTTCCGCCATGGCGTCATAGGGTGGAAGAGGCGGCGGCTCCGGCGCGGGCGGCGGCTTGACGATCGGAGCCGCCGGACCGCTGGTGGAGACGGTCAGTGGTGGCGGGGGCGCAGGTGCTGGCACGGGAATGTCTGACGGAGATGGGAGGGCGGGGCGGGGGCGCTTGGAACAAAGTTGCGCAAGCTGTAGCAGGAGCTGCTCCACGGCTTCGCGTTTGGGTTCATTGAGATAGCGTTTGATCTGCTCGACCAGGAAAGTTTTGGCTTCCTCGGTTTTACCTTCGCGGGCCTTGGACTTGCCAATCCAGAACATGGCGGCGACCACGCTCTGATGACCGGGTTTTTTTCTCACAAAATTCTCAAACATCTCCGACATCTCGGACCATTTGCCGAGTTTTTGCAGGGCCTTGGCTGCTTCAAAAAGAGAGTAGTTCAGGACTTCATCTATCGTGGCTTTTTGAAATGATTCCTTGAAGGCAGCGGCAGATCCCGGGACGTCGTTTTGTGCCGCGAGTGTATCACCGAGAAGGGAGAGGACTTCGGGTTCAATGGGATTCCCGGAGTATTCTTTCTGCCAGGCTTTCGCATCCTGAACGATCTCGTCATATAAGGACGCTGCATACTTGCAGACCATCAGGCGATAGTGGCAATCCGCGGCAAACTCGCTTTTGGGATACTTGGTGAGCCAGCCTTTGAGCGCACCCATGGCTTCTTCGTATTTGCCCAGAAGGACCAGGGAGAGGGCGGCGCGATATTCCACCTCCTCGATGTTCTGGCCTTTGGGAAATTCCTTGAGATATTTCTGAAATTCCACAAGCGCGGATTCGACGTCACCCATCTGCATCTTGGCGTTGCCGATTAGAAAACGAATCTGGTCGCGATACGGGCTGTCTGGTTGTTTCTGAAGCACGGTTTCAAAGTAAGAGATGGCGCCTTTCGGATCCTGGGCTTGGAGCGACATCGCTCCCATGAGGTAACCGACCGTCCCGGCATTCACGCCCTTGGGAAATTCGTTCAGATAGCGTTCACAGAGTTTCTGGGCGCTCTTGATGCGATTGAGATCGGAATAACATAGAATTATCGCATACAGCGCGGCTTCGGCTTCCTTGGTCTTGGGGTATTTTTCCAGAACGCGACGGAAGACGACAACAGACTCCCACTTTTTTTCCCAGTCATACCAGCAGGAGCCGACGCGGGACAGGACGGCAGGCGCGAAGTCAGGCACTTTTTCAAATTCCGTCAGCAGCTTCTGCGCCTCCTCCTGAATGGATGCGATCTCGATGTTCGTGGCCTTCAACGACGAGAAGAGTTCCGGCTTTTCCTCAGCATACTTTTCGTTGGCGGCGATGCGCGCCTCCATGGCGGCGATGCGCTCTTTTTGAAAGGCGATGACTTCAGCATTGTCACGCACGGTGCGGTAGGCATTGATGGCCTTGGCGTATTCTTTCTTGTCGGCATAGCCGTCGGCGATGCGGAGTTCGAGGGAGTTCACCGTCACGATGTTGTCCACGAGGAGGATGCGTTTTTCGAGATCAGCCAGCAATTCTTGCGCCTTCTCAGGTTGTTCCAGTTCCACATACAGTGCAGCCAGAGTCACGGCACCGCCCGCCTGGGCGCGGGATTTGATTTCCGGGGCGATGAGCTTCTCCAAGGTCTTCTGCTGTTCTTCGGTTTTGCCCAGCTCCTTGTAACACGCCGCCTGAGTCACCAGGGCCTGCTCCCGCAGACTGGGGTAGGCTTCGAACTTGGAGAACATGGTCACGGCGGCTTCGTAGTCCTTGTTAAAAAATGTCGCACGCGCCAAGGCCAGCCGCACCTCGCCTACTTTATCTGATTTGGGGAAGAGTTTGAGGAATTCATTAAAGGCGCTGATGGCCTTGGGGTAATCATTGGCGTTGAAATAGGCTGCGCCGAGCGTGAAATAGGCAGGGGCCAGCCGGAGCATCGCTTCTGGGTATTTACTGAGCAGGCCAATCGCGGAGGTCAGCTTCTCGGCGGCTGTTGGAAAATTTTTCTTCTCAAAAGCTTGCATCCCCGCATTGAGATCGGCACCAGCCTGAGTCAGGATGCCCTCGGGAATAAGACTCGGCGCATCATTCGCACCATAGGAGAAGGGCAACGCCAGCAGAAACATCAGCACCACTCCTGCCGCTGCGCTCCATAAATGCGACGGCAGGCCGGTTACGACGCGTTGGCGTTGTGGACGGGGTTGGATCATTCAATATAAAATATGGTGCCCTAGGGTTCAGGCTAAATGCTCCTGAATGAGGGACGATGAGTTTGGCAAAAAATGGCACACAATGGCAAGATTTTTCTTGCGGTATTTTGCGCGGATTGATTTGATGGTGGCGGGCAAAAAAATATTAGAATCAGATTTCATCAAAAATTAGCAACACCAGATAACAGCATGGAAAATGTAAATCCCACACTTGAGGAATGGCTCAAGAGCATTGGCATGGAGCGTTTTACAGCCTTGTTGGCAGGGAAGGGTGTTACACTGGAAATGTTGGCGACGCTTACGGATGATGACTTGAGAAATTACGGCGTCATTATGGCCGAGGATCGAAGGCATATTCTGCATCAAATGCAGTTGTGTCTTGCTCCTGAAGAAGATGCAACGCATCCGGCGGGTGCACCTCCCACGGTCGCTTCATCTGTTCCACTCATGCCCACGCCCAGCATGACACAGGTGTCGGCTATCCCCGCACCGTCCATATCGAAGCAACGCTCGAAGGCCCCGATTTACGGCGGTCCCAAGCCGGTCCGTGGCAAGGTCATCAAGCCATCGCGCGGGCAGGTTCCACCACCCGCGCGTGCACAGGTTTTCGCGCCTGCAGTTGTGCAACCTCCTCCGGCACAGGTCGCCGCAGTCGAGGAGGAACAATGGCATCAGCCAGCCGCAGTCACATCAACCAAGCCATCGAAGCGCAAACTTTTCGCAGGAAATTTTCTCATCGTCAGCATCGCCTTTCATGTGCTGCTCGGTGTTGGTGCTGCCTATATTATTGTGCAGCAGATCAACGCCAAAAGGAAAATCACCTTTCAGGGCGGACCACCTACGGTGAATCCCAGCAAGCGCGCGCTGGAACACAAGGTGGCCTTGGGGCAGAAGAAGAAAAGCGGTGGAGCGCCCGCGCAGGCTAAACGAATCGCGACCACAGGAATCGCCAAAATATCCCTGCCGGAAATGCCCGCGATTGCGGTCACGAGCGATTACACGCCCAGCAGGATGTCCGGCATGGGCGGCATGGGCTTTGGAACTGGTATGGGCATCGGCATGGGCAACGGCGGCGGAATGGGCGGCGGCGGTGGCGGTGGCGGTGGCGGCATCAATATGTTGCCCCCTTCGCTTAAAGGCCGTTGCAGCACGACGGATCGACTGGCCAAACTCGTTCAGAACGGCGGTTCGCCAAAGTGTGAGGATGCGGTGACTCTCTCGTTGACATGGTTGAAGGGAAAACAGAATCCCGACGGCTCCTGGGGCACCCAGCACAAGGCTGCGATGACTGGTTTCGCGTTGCTTTGCTATCTTGGTCGCTGTGTTACGCCTGACGATCCGACTTATGGGGAGAATGTAATGAAGGGCATTTTGTATCTTATTGAATTATCAAAGAAAAATGACAAGGGATTCATTGCCACGGATTCGCCACCTACTAATGCCTCCATATATGAACACGGGATCGCCACTTACGCGCTCGGAGAAATGTATGCGCTGGCCCGGCTCGGCAAAAAGGAACTTCCGGGCATGAGGGAAGCATTCGAGGGTGGTGTGCGTTTTGTCATCACCCAACAGCTCGAAGGCGGAGGCTGGCGTTATTACAAGGGCGGTTATGATACTGTAGGCCCCCCCGACCTCTCGGTCAGTGGTTGGCAGTATCAGGCACTCAAGGCTGCCAAACTTACTGCGCTGCCCATTCAGGGGCTGCATCAGTCAATTGAAAAGGCCGTAAAATATCTCAAGTCTACTGAAAACAAAACCAAGGGTGGAGATTTCCTGGCGGGAGGCTTTGGCAATACCAACCGCGCGCAACCTTACAATATGTGGCAGCTCTCCGGTGTGGGCATCCTTGGTTTGCAGACGCTCGACAGAGGAAGTGGCCATCAGGCAATCTTCAATGCCGTCAAATTCAGCAGTGACTACTTCAAGAAAAATCCCCCTAACTGGGAGACTAACTGCAACCTCTATTCATGGTATTACTATTCGCAAGCCTACTTCCAGTATGGCGGTAAAGATTGGAAAGAGTGGAACGAGAGCGCCATGTCGCTCGTGCTGGCCAACCAGAATTCTGATGGCACTTGGAAAATGGAGGGCACCACGCCCGTGCATGGCATCTCCACTACGGCTATCGGGTCGGACGCTGATATCTACCGCACCTGCCTCTGCACCTTGATGCTGGAGGTCTATTATCGCTACCTTAAGGTGGGCGATCATTGATGACACGCTTTAATTATTTCATCATATAACATTTTCCTAGCCACCGTCCGCATGGTTCGGTGGCTTTTGAACAATTGTTTGTATGAAATAAAATTCGCAGGACGTAAGCCTGATCCGTCGAAAATTTTAATACCACCCGGTATAACAACTTAAAGGCTCAAAGCGATTATGTCCCTGATTCGAATGACTCTCCGAGGAGCCGCTATTTGTCTTGCGGCAATGGCACTCTCAACCCGCGCTCAAAATGTGCTGCTCGAAGCGGAGCAGTTCGCAAATACCGGAGGCTGGGATGTGGATCAGCAGTTCATGGACCAGATGGGATCCCCCTTTCTTCTCGCGCTGTAACGGCGCGAAAAGTTCCGGTCAGCACTCTTGAAATGTTTCGTATGGGTAACTGATGGCCGTGGCATAGCGAGAGCGCCGCGACGGTGTGGCAGGAGTCAGGCGGTGGTGAGCAATGGATGGGCTGATGACCATTCGGGGGAGTGGAGTGGCTTGTTAAGTCGCCGGTTTATTCGGTCATGGGCGGCGACTGTCCACAGATAAAACGATTGCCGGGTGTGGATCGCCGGCGGGCAGACCTTGAGCATGACGTGCCAGTCTGAGTGACACGCACAGCCGGTCAAGCGTGCCACTTCCCCCTTGAACCAGTCCAGCCAGGCGCGGGCTAAACGCATATCTTCCGGTGATGGGGCACGAGGGTAACTGAGTGCGTAGTCATGCAGGGCGCGCCACAGCGCTGGGCCGTTGGGCTTCATGGCGGCCACCCGTTGGCGCTGCCGTCACTAGGCGGGGTGTAGCCCGGCGCAAATGACCAACGGATGTTTTCAATGATGATCATGCGACTGGCGCTTGCTGGCACGTTGATGGTGAAATCTTCCGTATGCGGCCAGGTCGTTAAATCGCCCGGATCATAGCCAGATGGAATGCAAAGGCCGTCAACACTTGGGGGCGTCCATTCCCATTCCTGTGCCGTGCTGGCAACAGGCGAGCCGGTGGGAACGGGTTCACCGCCCAAGCTGCCGCCAATGTCGTATTCGTTTTCGTCCCACCAGATTCTGAAAGAACAACTGGCGACTGGCTTGAAACGGATGGCGAAAGTGAGCTTGCCCTTATTCCAAAAGCCATCACCCACGAACTCATTCGCCACATGCCAGTTGTAGGCATAGAACGCCGCTGGGTATTGCCCGAAAAAGTAATTGGGATCAACGTCATCGTGGGGGTGATAACTGTTGACGCCGTAGCCCGCAAAGTCTGGGATCAGCGCAGCAGGATCGGGCGCGAAATCAGTCCCGTCGTTGTAGGCTGCCCAATCGACGGCACCAATGAAAGCCACAGCGCCATCAGGAGGTGCATCACAGCAGTGACACGCGCAGCTCATCCGCCAGTCCCGGTGATTGTTACGCCCCACGTCACGGGGTAGCTGAGGAAGTTTCGGCATCTGGCCACGGCCAGTGGGCCATAGGCGTCATTACTCACCGCTGTGATCACGCCGACGGCCTTTGTCCAGCTCCCGATTTGATAGTAAGCGTTGGTGGCATCGTTGGCGGGCATAGTCCCTGCAAAGCCCAGCTCGCGGGTGATCACTGAGCCGTCCGTGTAGATGCCGATGTGGCAGTAGAGGTAGCCGGTATCTGTCAGCGGTGTGAAGAGACACACGGGGAAATCACCGGGACTGAATGCCGCATCCGCAGAAGGGAAAGCAGGCGTCACAGCATCCAGAATGCTGGCTTTGACCCGGATTTGAGTGGCGTGCTCCTTGAACATTTCAAAGGGGCGCTCGTTCGGGTTCGCGGTGGCCAGCGCGCTGATCTGGATGCCCCGCGCGAGGAAGTCCAGCTTGATGTTGTTGCCCTGAATCAGACGGCCTTGCAGCACGGCCTTGATGACCTTGATCAAGCTGGCCCAGCGCACCAGCCAGCCGGGATTGGTGTTCAGCTCCCGCTCTAAATCATCGAGCTGCTGAATGGCGCGGCCTTTCTGGAAGTCGTCCGCCATGGATCACTTGGATGGCCTCCACACCTGGTAATAAACATAAGTGTCATTGACCAGCCAGACGGTGGTGCCGGGGATGTTGTCCACCTCCCGTTTGTCCAGCACCCACCCGTGCGGGTAGCTGCGCACCACGTCAGTGCTGGCATACCAAATATCAATCGGGGTGCCCAAATCCAAGGGGGGTGCTTGGGCTGTGCCGATAATGTTCATGTCCGGGGCCGCGAGGCTCACCCATTTGTCCGTGATGGTGCCCTTCGGCTCACTGACATCCCACTTGAAGGGGCCAACGCCATCGATGGTGGTGTTCTCGTAGGTGTTGCGCTCCCCTGTGGTGCCCGCACCGAATTTGTGAGGTTTGTCCCCATGCACTCCCTTGTAGTCTTGGGCACACTCGAAAAAGGGCACACCGCAGACCAGTGGCTTGACGTTGAGCCGGGCAAGGTAAAGCCCGCTGAAGTTCGCGCTCGCCTGACCCTTGGTGAACATCGCGATGGCCGTGGCCCGATCCGCCGCGTTGACCACTTCCACGAGCTTGGAGGTGTCCCAGCCGTCTTCCGGCATGTCCAGCTCCTCCGGCTCCTTGATCCATCCTTCCTCGTTGTAGATGGCGGTGCTCATTTGGCTTGGATGTTGTCCACTGATCGTTTAACTTCTCGCAGCACGGCAATGATCGTGGTTTCCCCTTGCGTTGGCCCCTGGCCGATTTTGTTCATGCCGGGAATGTTGCGGAAGAAGCCCGCCGGCTGCATGGCCACGAAGTCCATGATGTTCTGCAATCCCGCCGCCGGCAGGTTGTTCTTCTTGGCGAAGTCCCTGGCATTGCGCGCCAGATCCGGGCGGGATTTCATGTAGCGTTTGAATGCCTCATCCGTGCCCAGGTGCTGGCCCTTGCCGCCGTTGGCGAAGGGATCAAATTCAAATTGCTTCATCGCTTGCGGAGACAGGCGAAGGAATGATTTCACGGCCTGCTGCATGGGATCGCTGCCTCGCTGGGTCTGATTCATGCGTCCACCAAACGCACCACCGAAACCGCCCGCCGCGCCGGCCACGCCGTTGCTGGCACCTTCCAGCGCCTTCATCAGGTTCTCCGCGTTGCTGCGCATTTTCTTGGCGATGTTCGAGGCTTGGTTGTGCGCGATTTCCGCCATCAGTTCTTCATGGGCAATTTTGGCTTGGGCTTTTCCTTTCGCTGTGAGCGCAGTGTTTTCCATGGCGGTGTTCATGGCTATCTCTTTTTGCGCGCGATCAAGATCACCCTTGAGTTTGTCCGCGTGTGCTCCCGCTCCCATGAAGTCGGGCACGCTGTCGAATCCCTTTTTGAAATTGTCGCCAAAGTCAGTGATGCCTCCCGCCAGTTTGTTGAAAAAGCCATCGGTTGATTTTCTCAGCTTGGCCAGCCCTTCCGCTTGATAATCATAGGTGTCAAATGCATCAAACTTCGCACCGCGCTTCATCTCAAAATCGGCATTGCCCCTTTCCACTTTACTGAACGCGCTGGCATCATCATCCATGCCGCCGCCGAGTATTTTAGGCATTTTCCGCAGCAGGGTATCCGCTGCATCCATCAGCGCGAGTTTGAGTGCGCCGCCGATGCGGATCATCACGGAAATGCCAAGTTCAGCAATGCCCATCCAAAACGCGCCATCCCCTAAAAAGGCAAATAGATTACCACCACCCGTGAGTGCTTCACCCAATCCAGAAAATACTCGCGCTGCATACACAACGGCACTGTCAAAAGCCCAGGCCAGTGAATCATAGAGGAAGCCGCCAAGTCGATTGTTCTTGAAGAGTGAGCCGACGGTAAAAACAAATTCTTTGGCCAGTTTCTTGGCCTTCTCCAGCATCTCCAGAGACTTTTCCAGCATCGGTTTAATAGCATCGTTCACCGGGTTGGTGAAGACCATCATCAGCCCCATGAACTCTTCCTTGATCCGTTTAACCAAGCCCTCCGTAGTTACGGCCTGGTTGATCTGCGCATTAAAGAAGGTGCCGCCCTCCACCGTGGTGCGCCGCATGGCTTCCTTGAGGTCATCGAAGCTGATGCTGCCTTTCTCCGCTTCCTCCCGTAACTCTGCCATGCTGAACATGCCCTTGAGTTGTTTGAGCTGATCGAGCACGGGCCCAAGGCCGGCGCTCTTCATGGAACGCAGTTCAAAGCTGCTGAGGCCGCCCATGATCTGGGCGCGGTTCATGATCTCCACGATGTTGTTGAGCGGCGCGCCCGCGCCCTCCGCCACATCCCCCAGTATCTGGAGCTGGTCCTTGAGTTCCGCCGCGTTCTCACCCTCGCGCAGCAGGGACGTGGCCGCTTCCTTGAAGTCCGCGCCGCTGAACATGCTTTTGCTCTTGAGCGCGTTGATCTGGGACATGACGGCCGCCGTGGCCTTGGCGTCTTTCAGAATGGTGTTCATGGCCACAAAGGCCCGTTCCGCCTCCATGCTCTTTTCCAGCGCCTTGTAGAAACCGAAGCCCGCTGCTGCCGCGCCAAAGGCCGCGCTGAGCTTGCCGATGGCACTCATAAGCCCGCCCGCCTTGCCCTCTGTCTTCCCCAGTTCAGACTGCGCTTTTTGCAGCCCGCCCACAAAGGAGGCGGGGTTCAGTCCCAGGGTGTAGAAAATTCCTTCGCTCATGTGATCTCAAAGTGTGCGTGCAACCATGCTTTCATCCGCCGGCGCGCGGCGGCGCTGGCGCGGTCGATGTAGCTCTCTCCGCTGTCGCCTCCACGGCGGCAGTTGATGGCGTTGATGAGTTCAAACCCGCCCGTGAACGGCAGCTCAAAGATGAAGCGGAGCGTCCAGCGGTATTCATGGGCGAGGGCGTCTATGTAGGAGAGCACCCATCCGCAGGCGGGGCCGCTGCTGTGGTTGAGTCCGGCAAGGTGGCCGGCGCTTCCTGCTTTCCCGGCGTGGCTTCTGGTTCCGGCTGTTCAAAACTGGCAAACTCACCGTTGATGAAACGGTTGATGTCCTGCATGACGCTGATGGTCAGCTTGCCCGCGAGAGCAAAGGCCATGTCCTCCACTTCCGTGCGCTGGCCGGCGCGGAGCAAGGTCCAGACCTTGTCCGGCTCTGAGTAGCAGAGCGCGCCGAGGGCAATGTCCAGCGCATCCAGCCGCTGGGCCTTCCCGCCGGTGTCCTGCACGTAGGCGCTGTCCAGCTTTTGCAGACAGACCAGAATCTTGAGGTTGTAGTGATGGAGCACGATGCCACCGATGACAACGGTATCCGGGCAGCCGGACGCGGGATCACTGGCCATGGCCGCGCCCATGAGTGCCTGCACGGCAGCGGGATCACCGCCCAGTCTGGCGGCGTCCGCGCGTTCTTTCTGCGCGGCCTGTTCGATGTTCCAGCTTGCATCCCGCGCGGACATGGCCTGGCGCTGGCCATTGAGTGACGGCACGGTGGCCGTGGTGTTTTCTGAGTCGTTCATGTGGCTTTTTTTTATGCGTTCTTCTGGCGGAAAAAGAACCCCTGGGCGGCAGCCACGGGGAACGATTCCCGCTGCGCTTTTTGAGCGCACACCGCCCAGAGGAAGTTGATTGGCTAGGAGCCGGTGGTGATCTCCGCGACGGTCGGGGTGTTACCGAGGCTGTCCCAGTGGGTGGCGGTGATCTTGAGCTTGACGCAATCCGCCTTGGCGAAGACCAAGTCCCAGTTGAGAATCTGGCCCACCACGCCCACATGCGGGAATGAAAGGGAATCGCCTTCATTAGGAAGAGTCGCGGTGGAATCAAACTCCACTTCCATCTCCACCTCATAGCGTTTGTTGCGGAGAAGCACGAGGCGGGTGTTGCCCCGGCAGTCTTCCCATTCCTGTTTTTCATTGGCCCGCTTCAACGTGGAGCTGATGACCGTTCCAAATCCCTGCTCGATCTCGCAGGTGCCGTAAAGGATGTTGTTGTTGCCGATCATCGTCTGATGAACGTCCACGGGCGTGGTGAGCGGGCCGATGCCTTTGATGGGTGCTTCTGTGGTATTCATGGTATTGAGTGTTGAGGGATCATGGCCAGTTGACTTCCACGGGTGCGCTCGCGACTGGCTGCGCGATGGCGTGTTTCAAAATAAAGTTGTGTTGCCGCGCGTAGCGCAGCGGCTTGCCGTCCTGCTTGGCGCTGATCCAGTGTGAGGACTGCCATATGAAGCCCACACAGCCCAGAATGGACTCGTGGCGCATGTCCAGGCCGCGCACCCAGGAGCGCACGTTTTCATTCAGCTCCATCACGCTGGGATGTCCGCCACTGCGTTCCATATAAACTTGCTTGGAGGCATCCACATCCAGCCCGGTTCCCGCGTCCACCATGGCAAAGAACACAGTGCCGCTAAACCCGGCCAGGCTGCTGCCGCTTTCCAGGCTGTCTTCGTTATCCACGCCCA
>JAYVOH010000113.1:0-5278 GCA_043758025.1 Verrucomicrobiota bacterium | reverse complement strand
AACGATGAAATGCGCGACCACATTGAGCAGGGGTCGCCTCAAAGCCAGATGCGCGCCGCCGCCATGAAGACCGGCTTCCGCACGCTTTACCAGGAAGGTCTCGGCCAGGTTCTCGCCGGCACCACCACCATGGAAGAAATTCAATGTCTCGCCTACACCTCAGTCTGATCAGCCCAACCACTACATCACCCCTATGAGCAAACCATCAAAAAACTCCTACCTCAACTCTTCCGGCATCATGGTCACCAACGGCACCGTCATGGTCGTGGATGATGAGCCGGTCGTGCGCGCCATGACCAGCGCCGTCCTCACCGCCATGGGCTGGAACACCCTCAATGCCAGCTCTGGAGAAGAAGCCGTCGCCAAACTGCAAAACAGCAAGGAAAGCAGCTACAAGGTGGACCTGGTCATTCTCGACCTCATCCTGCCCTGCGGCATGAGCGGTATGGAAGTCGTGCGCGCCCTGCGTGAAATCCAGCCTGATCTGCGAATCCTCGCGTGCAGCGGTTTCTTTGGCGATCAAGGCAGCGATCAATGCATGGCCATGGGCTTCAATGGTGCCCTTGCCAAACCCTTCACAGCCGAAGACCTCTCTCAGGCAGTCTATCGCTGCACCCACGAGACTGAGGCCCCAATGGCAACTTCCGCAGCCTGAATGAGACCCGCCTTCGGGGATAACCCGCAGTCATGAAATCACTTCTCACGAGCCGGCTCATGTTCTTCGCCGTCGTGACCGCGCTGCTTGCGGTCCTGGCGGTCGGTGCTGCCTTCATCTGGCATGAAACAAATTCTTGCCGTGCAGCCCAGCGTTCCTTCCTCCTGAGCAACGCGTTGGCTGCGGCGGTGGAACTGCGCCATGGTCTGGAGGAGCAGCATCTGGAGGATCTGCCCGTGCAAATTTCCACGGAAACTCAGAGCAGGCTGCGGCAGCGCTTTGCCGATCTCGGCGGTGATGATGCCCTCGTCTCACTGGGTCTGGTCGCGGAGATCATGCGCTTTGTGCCCGAGGAAAACAGCCCCCGCGGGAGGATGCTGCGGGCTGGCTTTTTCACCACCAGCAATTCCCTGCCTTCCAACTACATGCCGACCGCAGGCGCGGGCCAGTCCCCCTCGCTCTCTCTTGTCTGGGCCGGCGCGCCCATCGCCGTGTCTGCGAAATTCGAGGAGAACGGCAAGGCCAAAGCCAGCCTCAAGAAATGGGTCGCCGCCGCCGTGCCGGTGACATTGGGCAATGGGAAAATGGTGGGGGTCATGCACGTGCAACAGCCCCTCTTTGGCTACCAGCATCTGCTGGCGGGCCAGAAGCTCACGTCCCTGCTCACAGCAGCAGGCCTCTTCGGGCTGATGCCCGGACTGCTCATTTTTCTCTTCATCGGCAACAGCATAGCCCGCCGCGCGCGCCATCTGAATGACGGTCTGGTGGCACAAAAACAGGGCCGCTGGAAGCATCGCATCCCGGCCTCCGGCCTTGATGAAATCGGCCGCGCCATGAAAACCTTTAACCAGACCATGGAGCATCTGGAAAAAGACGAGGCCAAGAAAAGGGAAGTCATCGAGGAAATTCTTAACGCGCGGCACCTGGCCGAGTCCGGCATGGAGACGAAGGCCAACTTCCTGGCGAACATGAGCCATGAAATCCGCACGCCCATGAACGGCATCATCGGCACCACCTCCCTGCTGCTGGACACAAATCTGAGCTCCGAGCAAATGGAATTTGCCCGCATGATCCGCTCCAGCGGCGATTCACTGCTGCACCTCATCAACGACATCCTTGATTTCTCCAAGCTCGAATCCGCCAAGATGCAATTGGAGGAGATGCCGGTGAACCTTGAGGAGGTCTTCCAGGAAACCATGGGCATCTTCGCCTTCAAGGCCGCGGAAAAAGGCATCGAGCTCAACCAGCACGTGAGCGAGGCCATGCCCCGGCACATCATTGGCGACTTCCACCGTCTCAAACAGGTGCTGGTGAACCTCATGAGCAATGCCATCAAGTTCACGGAGAAGGGTGAGATTTTCATGATGGCCCAGCCGGTGCTCAGAAAGCATCCCGTTAACGGGGACATCCCCTGCCTCCACATTTCCGTGCGCGACACCGGCATCGGCATTCCCGCTTCGAAAATCCAGAACTTATTCCACGCCTTCACCCAGGCCGACACCAGCACCACGCGCAAATACGGCGGCACCGGCCTCGGCCTGGCCATCAGCCGCAAGCTCTGCCAGCTCATGGGCGGAGAAATCAGCGTGTCCAGCGAACCGGGCGCGGGCGCAAATTTCTTCTTTGAAATTCCACTCCAGGCCGCGCCGGAAATCGACGGGTTCCTTGCAGAGGAACAGACCCTGCTCACGGCCCTGCGCAACCGCCATGTCCGCATCATCTCCACGCACCCCACCACGGCAGGCGTCGTCAGGCATTATTGTGAACTCTGGGGCATGAGCGCCGATACACCGACCATGGAAACCGGCACGGATCCGGAAACACTTCTCGAGGGGGACTTCCAACTGGTCGTGCTAGACACCTCGCCCCAGGAACTGCCCGCCGCCATCGCCGTCGCCAACGCCGTGCGGTCACGGCAAAAAGCCATGGTTTGCATCGCACCGCTCGGTCACGAGCAGATCAAACAGGCCATCATGACCAGCGCCGGACGGCACGCCTCATTCGTGCCCAAGCCGGCCAACCGCCGCGACCTCATGAAGGCGTTCGTAGCCGCCATGGAGGCCCGCCACGCCCAGCCTCAGGCCGCAGTGCAACATGAAAAGACGGCCAACACCGCGCCTCGTCGCACCCTGGCCGATGATTACCCCGCGCGAATCCTTCTGGTGGAAGACCAGCCCATGAACCAGAAACTCGGGCGCATGATGCTCGCCAAGCTGGGCTACGGTGAAGTTGATCTGGCTGAAGACGGAAAGGAGGCCGTGGATAAAGTTCTCGCGGGTAATTACGACATCGTCTTCATGGATCTCCACATGCCCGTCATGGGCGGCGAGGAGGCCACCATGGAAATCCGCGGGAACTTCAACCTGCAACACCAGCCCTTCATCATCGCCCTCACCGGACACAGTCTCAGCGGAGTGAAAGAAGGCTGCCGTGAAGCAGGCATGAACGATTTCCTCACCAAGCCCGTGAGCGTCGATGATATCAAGGACGTCATCATTCGACATCTCGGGGCTGCGCTCGCAGTCAAAGACTGACGCCGAATCTGCGTATTGAACTTGGCATTTTTTTCTTGCCGGTCATGTCCCTGCACTGGCCGCACCCTGCGCAGCCTTGCAAAGCGCATCGCGTCTGATAAGTCCCGCTCGTCATGACTCCCGGGAAGAATCTCACTACAACACAACCATGGCCTCAAGTCCGCTCATGGGTCAGGGGATTGTTACTTTTCGCGCTGGCCCTCGCCGCCTATCTGCCTGCGACACGCTGCGGCTTTATCTGGGACGACGACGATCATCTGACGGCCAACCCGGTCATTGTCGGCCCGCTGGGATTGAAAGAAATATGGACGACCACACACGCGCGGATATGTCCTTTGGTGCAAACGACTTGGTGGCTGGAACATCAGCTCTGGGGTCTCAATCCGATGCCTTATCATCTGGTCAACATCCTGATGCACGCCGCCGCAGCGCTGGCGCTCTGGCGCGTGCTTCTGCAAATGATGGTGCCGGGCGCGTGGTTGGGCGCGGCCATCTGGATGCTGCACCCGGTGCAGGTGGAATCCGCCGCCTGGATCACAGAGATGAAGAACACGCAATGCGCCTTGTTCTTTCTGCTCTCCATCCTCTTTTATTGTAAATCCAGACAGTCGGCGACAGAATCTGAAGAGAAGAATCGCGCAGCATTTAACTACTTCCTGACATTGCTCTTCGGCGCCATGGCCATCGCCAGCAAGTCCTCGGCGATGGTGCTCCCGCTGGTGCTGGTGCTATGCGGGTGGTGGATGGACGGGCGCTGGCGCTGGTGGCGCACGCTTTGGCAAATGACGCCGTTGTTTTTACTCTCCGCCTTGTCGGGGCTGATGGCGGTCTGGTCGCGTAACGTGGAGGGATCGGGCGAAGATCAACAATGGGCGCTGGACTGCCTCTTGCGTGTGCCCGTGGCGGGCAAGGCGCTGTGGTTTTATCTGGGCAAGCTCATCTGGCCGCACCCGCTGGTAATGATTTATCCGCGATGGGAACTTAATCCGGGCAACGCGTTGCTGTGGTTGCCTCTGATCGCGGCGATTCTGTTGACCGTGCTGCTCTGGCATAACCGGAACAGCCAGCGCGGCAGGGCATTATTCTTCACCTGGACTTATTTTGTGATCGCGCTGCTTCCAGTGCTGGGACTGCTGACGCACGGCTTTCTCAAGTTTTCATATGTGGCCGACCACTTTCAGTATTTCGCGAGCATCGGGCCGCTGGCACTGGCTGGCGCAGTCATCAGCATTGGCTTGAATGCCTTGCCAAAACAAAGTCGCTGGCTCCAGCCGGTGCTTGGTTCCTCATTGCTGCTGGTTCTCGGAATGCTGACCTGGCGGCAGTGCACCATCTATCAAAATGAAGGAACGCTCTGGACCGATGTCCTGGAAAACAATCCCCAGTGCTGGGTCGGTCACAACAATCTGGGCGTTTATAAAATGACCGTGGAAAAGCACTTTGATGAAGCGAAGTCGCACTATCTGAGAGCGATTGAGATCAAGCCTGATTGTGATCGTGCCTACGTCAATCTGGGCATTTTACTACGCGAGAACGGACAGACCAGCGAAGCCATCGCCCATTTCCAAAAGGCGCTCGAAATCAATCCGCGTTTCGCGCAAGCCCATCTGAATTTGGGAATCTGCTATGAGCAAACCAAGCGCATGGACGAGGCGCTCATTCATTATCAAAAAGCCATCGAAGCCAGTCCCGACAACGCATTTGCCCGACGTAAAGTCGCAACCCTGAAGACACGCTGAAACTGGGAAAGATCAGTGCCTCATCGCCCTGTCTCTCATTTCAAAAAACTTAGCCCTGCCTCCCTAAAACAGCGTGAGATTTGCCCACAGACCAAAACTCCTCACAAGCACGCTGTTTCAGGGAGGCCGGGCGGATCGTCAGGTATCAATATCAACAATGATCTCTACCCGCTCAAGCTTCCTGACTCCGCGACGACTGCGACAAATGCCGAGACTTGACCTGTCAGTGAGTTGGGCCCGCCTCAAGCTTCCTGACTCCGCGACGACTGCGACTTCTCGCCTGCTTCCACATAGGAGCGGACAAGTTCCGCCTCAAGCTTCCTGACTCCGCGACGACTGCGACAAGTTAA
>JAYVOH010000112.1:0-5302 GCA_043758025.1 Verrucomicrobiota bacterium | reverse complement strand
CCGGGATATTTGACGGTGGCGAGCGCGGCGCGGATTTGTTCTTCGGTGGGCATGATGACCCTTACGCCGATTTCCTGAGATGCGAAGGCAAAACTCCCATGGCCTCGCGATATTTCGCCACGGTGCGGCGCGCGACTTTGATGCCGCGTTCCTTGAGGAGTTTGACGAGTTGCTCGTCAGAGAAGGGTTTTTGCGGAGGTTCCGTCTTGAAGATTTCCGACATGGAATTTTTCACTGCGGTGTTGCTAACGTCCTCACCGGCATCGTTGCGCACCCCGCTGGTGAAAAAGTATTTCAACTCAAAGACGCCGTGCGGAGTCTGGATGTATTTCCCCGCGATGGCGCGGCTCACCGTGGTTTCATGCACGCCGACGACCTCGGCCACCGTGGCCATGTTCAAGGGCTTGAGATGACTGGGCCCTTTGTCGAAAAACTCCCGGTGATGCTTGATGATCTCTGCGGCGATTTTCTGGATGGTCTGCTGCCGCTGGGCCACGCTGCGGATGAGAAATTTGGCACCCCGAATTTTGTCGCGAATGTAGCTCCGCGCGTCGTCCGCAGTGCCGGGCCGGGCGAGAAGGTCCTTGTAGGCATTACTGATGCGGAGCTGCGGCAGATCGCTCTGGTTCATGACCGCGACATATCCCCCGCTCCCCCGCTCCACGAAAATGTCAGGCGTGACGTAGTGATTATTCATCGGCGCATAACCTTGCGTCGGGCGCGGATCCAGGGAGGCGATCTGCTCGACGGCGCGGCTGATTTGTTCCGGGGGCGCGGCCAGCTTGCGCGTTAGCACGGTGTATCTCTTGTGCGCGAGATCATCGAGGTGATGCTCGACGATGCGGTAAGCCAGGCTGTTTTTGCGTCCACGACGTTCCAGTTGCAACATCAGGCACTCGCCCAGATTCTCCGCGCCCACGCCCGCCGGTTCGAAGCCCTGCACGATGGCCTTGGCCTTCTGCAGCTCCTCGATGGGCAGTCCGTGCCTCATGCTCAGTTCCTCCAGCTTCGTGTGCAAAAAGCCGTCATCATTAATGTTGCCGATGATGAACTCGCAGCTCTCGCGCAATTTGGGATCGCGCAGATCCATCAAATTGAGCTGGGTCAGCAAATGCTCCTGCAAGGTGGTCTGCGCCGTGATGGAGTCCATCAGGAAGCGGCGGCGCTCGTCGTCGTCAGAAGTGCGCGGCGCGGTCTGGGCCCGGGTTTGCGCATAGTATTCGCGCCATTCCTCATCGAGTTGCGAGAGAACCGCGAGGTCATCATCGGGGTCCTCGGCCTTGGTGTCTTCCAGCGACACATCAGGAGCCTCCACTTCGAGAACCGGATTCACCGTCATCTCCTGCTGGATGATCTGTCGCAACTCCATCGCCGGAGCCTGCAAAATCTGCAAGCTCTGCTGCATCTGCGGGCCAATGACCTGCTTGAGCGATTGTTGCTGGAAAAGTCCGGTGCCTGCCATGAAAAACGGTGTGAGCCGCACTCAAAAACACAGACTGCGCATAATAGCAAGCAAATTCCGTGCCAACTTTTCACCGGCGGGTCGGCAGCCCTCTGCCGATCTCGTTGGAAACCAGCAAAACTCACAGCAGCCAACCCCTCAACGCACCGTCCTGCCTGCCGGCTGCGTTCCAGCGCAATCGAGCACCACCAGCACCCGCTGGCCATCAATATCCATTTTTCCAACCAGCAAATCGGTCAAATAAACCCGGCCCCAGGCCATCTTGGCCGTCAGCAGCCGGCCCGCCGGCGTGTCCTTGGCCACATAGACCAGGCCGGTGCCACCCGGTGCCAGCGAACCCTGCGCCTCAAGGCAAATCCAGTTCTCTTTGGTCGGGCCTTTCAGATCAAAGGATTGCGTCAACCGGCACACCACGGTGAACCATGCCGAGGGCGCGTCGGGACCTCCGCCTTCTTTCTGGAAACGATCAAAGAGATAATCGTGCGACTGTTCGAACACGGGCCAGTGCAGCGTGGCTTTCTCGTTATTTAATATGATGCGGATGATGGCGCCGTCGGGACATTTTTTAGTGGTCAGTTTGAAGAGTTTTTCTTCATCCCCCGAGGGAAGAATTATAATGCTGCCCACGCTGGGCTCGATTCTCACCAAGTCCAGCCTGCCCCCGTTGCTGGCAAAGAATCGCTCCACCTCGGCGCGATGATTTTCGGGTTGATCGACAAACGGGAGGCGCTCATCTGTTGTCTTGGCCGCATCCAGACCCTTCACCATCGCATCCACCAGATTCGCCATGTGCACATCATCGGCCCGGGCGCGCAGCACGATTTCTTCCTGCGTTTGCGCATCCGGTTTCGGAGGCGTCACTGCAACCTGAACCGCAGGTTTTTGCACGGCCTTGGGAGGAGGAACAGGCTCCGTTTGCGGCACCACGATGGAGTCCTGCTTCTTCGTCGCCAGCCAGACCACTGCTCCCGCAAGACAGGACAACATTAGAAACGAGATCACACCCAGTAGATTCTTGCAACCCGGCAGCCCGGCTGACTTCAACGGAGGATCAATGCCAAATGGCCGCGCCGATCCGGCGGCGGGAACTTCAGCACGCACTTCGCTCTGCGGGCTGGAGACTGGAGGAGCCACCGGCGGATCTGTCACGACAGGCGCACTTTCCGCAAACACTGCGGGGGCTGGTGGCGCGGGCGTCTGGTCATCCACATGATGCCCGGACTTGGTCGGCGTCTGCGGAAAAAAAACATCCGGCAGCACCGGAGAAATAGTCTCGCGCTTCACCGGCAATTCTGTTCGCGCCCGGGCACCGACCGCCGCATCGGTCGGGTGGTAACTCTCGCGCAGCGCGCTGACCGCACAGTGCGGACAAATCTCCAATATCCCGCCCTGCTGCAACGTCAGAAAGACGCCGCCGCAGCTCGAGCATTGCAAAGTGACGGCACCGGCGCTCATGGTCTGTCGCAAAATTTAATCATCGGGAGCCGAAACTATCGCAAAAAAATCGCGAATTGCATCCGGTTTCTCCGCCGATACGCGCTCAAGAGGCCTCCACATACTCCAGCGCCGCCAGCCTTTGCAGCACGGGCGGATGCGAATAATGCAGGAAAACATAAAACGGATGCGGCGTCGGATTGCTCAAGTGATCGCGAGAGAGTTTCGCCAGCGCCTCGACCATGGGCGCGGCAGAACCCAGCGCCTGCCGCGCGAAGGCATCCGCCTCGAACTCGAATTTCCGGCTCAGATGGCTCCCTATCAGACCCAGAAGCAGGCTGATTGGTTGATAGACAATGGAAAAAAATATAACCCCCCAGGCAACGGTCGGCGTCTGAATGCCAAAGGCCGCACACAGTCGCGGATCACGCAGCCCGTATTGCAGCAGCGCAAACATGAGCGCGCTCACCGCGAGCGAGAGCGCCATCTGCTTCGGCACATGCCGCCGTTTGCAATGTCCGATCTCATGCGCCAGCACGGCGAGAATTTCATCGTGTGAATGATTTTTTAATAGTGTGTCGAACAGCGCGATTCGCTTTGTCCTGCCGAATCCGGTGAAGAAAGCGTTCGCCTTGGTCGAGCGTCGCGAGCCGTCCACCACGCTGACATCGCCGACTGGGAAATCTAACTGCCGAGACAGGGTCACGATCCGTTCCCGCAGCGCCTCATCTTGCAGCGGCTCAAATTTGTAAAACAGCGGCAACAAAAGCCGGGGCGCGAGCCATGACATCAGCAGGCTGAACAGACTGACGGCGAGCCAGCCGAGCAGCGCCGCATTGTCGAATCTTTCAAACAACCAAAGCAGCAAGGCCAGCAACGGAATTCCCAGCAACGCGGCCAGCAGCAACCCTTTCACTCGATCCATGATGAAGGTGGCAATGGTGGTATTGTTGAAACCGAAACTGCGCTCGATCACGAAGGTGTCGTAAATGTCGAAGGGCAGCGACATGAGATTGCGCAGCAGAAAGAGCAGACCGATCAGCACCAGACCGCTCATCAACGGAGCAAACTGCCAGCCGCGCACCAACGCATCCGCCCAGCCAAATCCCCCGCCCAACCAAAACGCCAGCAGCAGTCCGAGCGACACGCTGCTCTCTATGATGCCCGATTTCGCTCTGACGCGCGCATAGTCCATCGCGCGTTCGTGCTCCTCGGCATTGATCACAGCGCGCAATCTTCCTGGCGGCTCCGGCTGCAAAGCCGAGAGATTGAGAAACGTCGCGATCAGTTCCAGATGATACAAGCCGACCGTGGCCACGAGGGCGAGCCAGAGCCAGGGGTTGGAGATTTCCATGGAGGAAACATCCCTGCATCAAGGCTTCAGGCAAGGCGGCGTTGCACCCCCAGGCGCGATTACTTACCGCCCGTGCGAATCAAAACAGCGGCCACATCATCAAGCGTGACGACCGCATCAAAAAATTCCTGACCGGTGATCGCGGAAAGATGCACAGCCTTCTCGCCGACCTTCTCGACTTTGCCCGCGATCTTTTCACCGGACTTCATGCGCAGTTCGACACGCTGACCGGCTTGTTTTTCGAGAACGGACTTCGTGGTGTCCGCAGCCTGGAAATCAAGCTTGCCATCGGCAAGGGCGGCGGTGCTGGTGAGAACGGCGAAGAGGCAGAGGATGGGAAGAGTTTTCATAGTGGTATAAGATTGAGCAAAATGATGGCCTTGGATTATGGGGACGCAAATGAAATGACGGATTGTATTTCCCAAGACCGCGCTAGCGCGACTCCTTAATGACTTTGTGATTTGATTCAACCAGTTTGCTTACGCGAGCGGCTTCATTTTTTTCAAACCAGAAGGCTGCTCCCTCAAGAGCATTTTTTCTGGATTCGGTTTGTTCGGCATGCATTTCTTTGGTGACAATACCAGCCTCAAGGAGCAGTCTTTCGAGATCATTTACGGTATTATAATCCCTGTATTTACTCGGCTTTATCTTATCGATTTTCCCGTTATTATCTGCAATTTCTCTCAGGGATTTACCTTGTAATGCAGTCTGTAACAAATCCTTTTTAACTTCATCCGGGGCTTTCGCTTTAGTCTTGGCAAATTCATAAACAAATGCACCGATAAGATCGCCTTGTTTCAATTCCGTGTGGCATTTTAGGCAAATGGCCTCGGCCCGGATGCAACCCATGGCGCGCATGAAGTTGGGGCGCTCCCAGCGAACAAGTTTTTCTCCTTTCTTCAACTGTGCAAGGGCGTAGGTCTCGAAAGTGTCAGCCTTGCGGGAGTCTATTTTATTGGGTCTTCGCTGAATTGAGTGGGTAACGCTGGTAAGGGGTGCGGAGTTCGAAAGCGGCTTGTTCAGCGGTATTGGGGAGGGACTGCGTTCTCCTC
>JAYVOH010000111.1:0-5312 GCA_043758025.1 Verrucomicrobiota bacterium | reverse complement strand
CCTGGCCGTCCACCTCAATGCAGCCCTCATCAACGTCGTAAAAACGCTGAAGCAGCGAGAAGAGCGTGCTCTTCCCCGCGCCGCTCGGACCCACCAGAGCATAGAATTTCCCCGGCTCCATGTTCAGCGTGACCTGGCTCACTGCCGCACGCGGTTTGGTTTTCGTTGTCTTGTAAGTAAAGCTGACATTATTCAAGGTGATGCGTCCATTGACGCGCGGCAGCACCACGGCGTCATTTGCATCCGCGACATCGGGGACTTCTTCCATGACGGAGAAGACCGTGCTGGTGGCCACGATGGTTTTCTGGATGAGAAGCTGCATCCGGCTCAATGCCTTCGCATGGGGGTAGATTTGCGTGAGTCCGCCCACCAATACCATGAAGTCATTGGCATTGATGCCTGTCTTCCAGGCATAGAACAGGCCGACACCAACTCCCAGTGAAGCCACCGTCTCCACCAACATGCCCACGAGTTCCATCGCCTTCCCATAGCGCATGATGAGCTTGTTGGTCTTCTCATTGGATTTGTTGAAGCGCACCAGCTCGTAATCCTCCCGCGCATATGATTTCACCACGCGGATGCCACCGAAGGCCTCGTTCATGAGCACCATCATCTGACCGGCCTCCAGTTCCTCCTGCGTGCCGGATTTGCGCACCTTGCGCCCGATGGCGATGACGGGCAGGATGCACAATGGAAACACGATCAAAGAATACACCGTGAAATGCCAGTTCTGGGAAACCAGCGCAATGAGGATCGCGATGATCGCCACCGGTCTCTGCACAATATCCTGCGAGAGCGTGACCAGATTCTGCTGCGCGACTCGCGCCTGGTTGAAAACCGTCTGCACCAGCTGCCCGACCTTGGCGCTGCTATAATAGCTGATGGACTGCGCCATGAGCGACTTGTATGTGTCATTGCGCAAATCGTAGAGAATGCGGTTACCGACCCACATCATGAGGTAGTTGGCTATATAAGTGAGGCCGCCGCGCAGCAGAAACAATAAGGGCACCAGCACACACGCGATGACGACGGAGGCCGCGCCTCCACGCCAGTCGGATGGAAGCCAGCTGAGCATATCCATTTTACGACCGAGGATGTCGATCTCCCCCATGCTATGCGCATCTTTTTTGCTGACTGGAAGAACCACGCTGAAGACAATCTTGAAACCGTAGATCATCACGGCATTGGACAATCCTGAGAGGATTTGAAAAAGGATGCCCATGTAAAAACGCCAGCGGTAGGGCCGCATGTAAGTGAAGAGCTTGCCATAGACTTCGCGGGCAAGACTCATCGTCTCGCGTGTGCTGAGGTTCGCGAGATCTTTCCGGCTGACTTTGGTGGTCTTTGACATGCTAAGGTGTTGCGGCTGGGAGGATGCGTCCGATAGCATCAATCACCTGCCGCGTCGAGACTTGCTTCATCTCGCGCTTGTTTTCGCGCGGATTAAAATGTTCCACCGGCGCGGCGGCATCGCCCATGACCACTGCCGCGCGATCATGAAGCGGACGCCAATGAAACGGATTCGTCGGACCGAAGATCGCGACCTGGGGTCGCTGAAACATTGCCGCCAGATGCATCGCCATGCTGTCCACACCAACCATCAGTTCACATTCAGAGATCAAGGCGGCCAGCTCCACCATTGAAAGCTTGCCGGTAAGATCAATCACCGGCGTCTGGAGGCATTCCTTCATCTCCAAGAGGTGCGACTTTTCCAAACCATCCGCACTACCCGTCAGCACCACAGAAAGCTGCAGCGTCTTCTGAACATGCGAAATGACCTCAGCCCAACGTGTTGCCATCCAGAATTTTTCCGCCTTCGCACTGCCGGGATGAATGATGGCGTAGCGTCCCGTGACGCCATGCATGATCAGCTTTGATCTGGACGCAGCCAGAGTGCCACCGGGTATCTTCAATGAAGGAACGGGGTCGCCTGCCTGCCGCGCCTTTCCCGTCAGCGCGGCCACAAGCGCGAGATGAAAATCCAAGGTGTGAAGATCGCGCACGGATGCCGCGCAAAGATCGGTGAATGCCAGACGACGCAATTTGTTCCGGGCGAATTTCGCAAAGCCGATGCGGCGGCGCGCGTGAGAAAATGTCGTGAGCAATGCAGAGCGATCCGTGCCGGTAAAATCGAGACATGCATCCCAAGGTCCCGCAACAGCGGACGCCCAAGCTTCCATGTTCAGGCCCTTGGCACGATACGGAATCACACGATTCAAAGCCGGGATGCAAGTGGCCAGCTCCGCGACATTCGCCGGGGTCACCATGACCAGCTCGGCATCAGGCATCGCCGCCCGCAAGGCCGTCAACGCCGGCGCGGTCAGGATAAGATCGCCAATCCGTTTTAGCTGAATGATGAGGATGCGCGTCACGCAGCATCAAGCACCATGACGTTGCATTGCGCAAGCATACCCGTGCAGCATCCTCGCGCGATAATGATCCCATGTGAAATATTTCTCCACTCTCAGACGGGCTCGCCGGCCCATTTCCGCCAGCGCAGACTGGTTATCACGCGCCTGTTTGATCGCATGACACAGAGCATCCACATCATCCGGCGGAATCATGATGCCAGTTTCCCCGTCAACAATGGCATCGCCAGAAGCGCGCGTGGCAATAAGCGGAAGTCCGCAAGCGGCGGCTTCGAGTGTGGACTTGGCAAAACCTTCGCATTCGCTGGGAAAAACAAATACTGAGCATCGGCGCAATTCATTCTGAACGTTCGACGTGAACCCGGCCAGCTTCACACTGGCGTCCCCGGCCGCAGCATCAAGAAACGGTTTGATCTCCTTATGCGGATTGCCCACGAGCACCAGCTCAGCATTTTTTAACGCCAGCCTTTTCCATGATGCCAGCAAGTGATGCACCCCCTTGCGCTTGATCAGCGCCCCCACAAAAATAGCCCGGAAAATCTCAGGTGGTTTTTCTGACGGAACGTATCGGTTCACATCCACGCCGCGACCGACGTAGTGCAATTTCCCCGGTGAAATTCCTGCGGCCAAAAATGTCTCCGCCGATTTCTCCGAGGGCATCAGCAGCACATCCGCCAGATCATATTCCGCAAGGTTTTGCAACCGCGCTGCGGGCAGATGTTTTCGCCAGTCCCGCCAACCACGATCCGACAGCCTGGCCTCACGCTCGCTTTTCGTCTCGGAAGGTTTGGCCACGCCTTTGTTCCGATGCCAGGTCGGCACGTCCATCACGGAAGGAATGTCGCGGAGCCGCGCCTCCACCAGCGCCTGGAAACACTCCCCGCTCCAGCCGTGAAAAAAATCAAAGCCACCCGATCGCAGCGCCCGCGCCGCCGCGCGATCAAGGTAACGTTTTTTTGCTGCGTAGTAATCGCGGCTGCCCAGGCAGGAAAGAAGGCGCACCGGGTGATTTTGCAGAGAACGGACGGCTTGCTCGGGTATTTCTTTTTGACGATTAGAGTAGCAAATAGCCTGTGCCAGCATGCCTTGACGCCACGAAGCCAGCGCTCCCTCCATGGAGGTGACGTCCAGACCGCTGCCGCCCAACCCCGCACTTGTTGCGTAAAGCATGGCCTGCGGCAATGCACTGGCATCGGGAGGTGTGACAGGTGATTCCAAATTCATGGATGCTTTTTGGTGAATGGGGAAATCACCATCTGCGCCCATGCCCGCATTGAGGGCCTGCTGCAAGCTGAAGCATCCCGCTGAGATTGCCAGATCACTTGAGCTTGTTGAACCTGCCCTTAAATTTCTCCACATCTCTCATCGTATTGTCGCGCGTCTTATCAAATGCGGATTTGTTTTGCAAGTCATGAATCTCTTCAAAAACCTGCCAGGTGAAAAAGACCGCTGCGAACAGCATCAGGAACAAGACAATATAGGCCGCCAGCATGAGCCTGTATTGCTGCACCCTTTTCTGTTCCCGTTTGCTGTTCAGATCGGGGATGCCCATCAGGGTCATCCACCACAGACGCCAGTGCTTCGGATTGAGGGCCATGAGAAGTGACCAGCAAGAAATAAAAACTGCCGCAATGGCAAGTATGGCGAAAAGATAAAGCATTGACTGTCAAGACATGAGCGGAAAATTCCAAAAAAATACTAACAATTTAGGTTTTGTTTTGCAAGACAGATCACGTATGAAATTTCATTTAGATGCTTAACGGCGTTGCCCAAAACGCTCTTACGGCATTCTGACTGCCGCATTGCCATTGGGTCTTGACACAGCCCGCGCTCGTATGCCTTTGTGATGAATATGTCCAAATCACTCATCATTGCCGAAAAACCCAGTGTCGCTGCCGATCTGGCGCGCGCCCTCGGGAAAGCTCCCGGCATGACCGCTTTTCACAAGGAGAACGACTATTTCGAGAGCGATACCCACGTCATCACCTCCGCCATCGGCCATTTGCTCGAACAGGAAATGCCGATGAAGGACGGCAAAAAAATCGGCTGGGGCTTCACCACCCTTCCCATTCTGCCGGAGAAATTTGAACTCAAGCCCATCGCGCAATCTGCCGACCGCTTTCGCCTGGTGGCCAAGCTCATCAAGCGCAAAGACGTGTCCGAGATCATCAATGCCTGCGATGCGGGCCGCGAGGGTGAGCTTATTTTCCGCAACATCATCGAGGCCACCAGCTGCAAAAAACCCATGCGCCGCATGTGGATGCAGTCCATGACCAATGGCGCCATTCTCGAAGCCTTCCAAAAAATGCGCAGCGATGATGAGATGCAGCCGCTGGCGCAGGCCGCGCGCTGCCGCAGCGAGAGTGACTGGATTGTCGGCATCAACAGCACCCGCGCGCTCACGGCGCTCAACTCTCGTCACGGCGGCTTCCGCCTGACGCCAGTGGGCCGCGTGCAGACGCCGACGCTCACCATTCTCGCCAATCGTGAACGCGAGATCGCGGAGTTTGTGCCCCGCACCTATTTCGAAATTCATGCCGAATTCGGAGTGAAAGCCGGTGAGTATCCCGGACGCTGGCTTGATGAGACATTTAAGAAAGACGAAACCGACGACCATAAAAAGGCCGAGCGACTTTGGGAGCGTGAGAAGGCTGACGCCATTGTAGCGCGCTGCACCGGAAAGAAGGGCGACATCGAAGAAATCACCAAGCCCACCAAGCAAATCGCGCCACTGCTTTATGATCTGACCAGCTTGCAACGCGAGGCTAACGGGCGCTTCGGCTTCAGCGCACGTCGCACGCTGCAAATCGCGCAGGCACTTTACGAGAAGTTCAAGGTGCTCACTTATCCGCGAACCGACTCGCGCTACTTGCCGAACGATTACATCGCCACTGTTACCAGCACCATCAAGGGCTTTGCGCAGCTGAGCCCAGGCAAAGCTGG
>JAYVOH010000110.1:0-5318 GCA_043758025.1 Verrucomicrobiota bacterium | reverse complement strand
CTGTCACGATCACAAATTCGATCCCATCGCGCAAAAGGAATATTACCAGTTCTTCTCCATGTTCCAGAACATCGATGAAGCCGGGCTTTATTCCTTCTTCACGCCATCGCCACCCACACCGGCCCTGATGATGATGGATGCGCCCGCCAAGACCAAAATGGAGGGGTTGAAGCTTAAGGTCGCTGGCTTGCAAGCTCAAGCGAGCGGCCAGCCAGAAAGCCCGGACTTTACGGCATGGCTCAATACGCGCCCCAAGACTTTGGCCATTCCCGGCGAAATTGGGCGCTATTCCTTTGATGCGCTGGAGAATAAGAATCACCTCGCCAATGACTTGAATCCCAAACAGCCTGCGACGCTCCAAGGTGAAAATAAACTGGTGCCGGGACACTCAGGTCGGGCCGTTGAATTCACTGGCGACGACCCGGTTGATCTTCCCTTTGGCAACTTCAAACGCCACGAGCCCTTCAGTGTTTCGCTCTGGATGAAGACGCCGGATGTGAAAGACCGCGCCGTGGTTTTTCATCGCTCCAAAGCTTGGACGGATGCGGCCAGTCGCGGCTACGAACTATTGATCGAGGACGGCAAATTAAAATGGTCGTTGATTCATTTCTGGCCGGGCAATGCCATCTCCATCCGCGCGAAGGATTTGCTGGCAGTGAATCAATGGACGCATGTGGTCGTCACCTCGGATGGCAGCGCCAGCGCTGCGGGATTAAAAATGTATGTCAATGGCAAGCCTGCTTCCATTGATGTCATCAAGGATAACCTCACCAAGGACATCACCGGCGGCGGCGGCGACAACATCGCTCTCGGCGAGCGCTTTCGTGATCGCGGTTTCAAGGGCGGGGTCATTGATGACTTCCGCGTTTTTGAGCGTGAGTTGAGCGGACTGGAAGCGCTGGCTACCCATGATGCGACTGCCGCGAACGATCTGCTTGGCAAGCCGCTGGGTCAGTTGAGCAAAGATGAGCGTCAGATGCTGAATGAATATTTCCGTGCAGCTTTGGACGCCGATTTGCAGAAGAAGCTGGCCGATCTTAAAGCCGCGCGCGCGGAACTCACGAGTCTCTCTGACGGCATCAATGAAATCATGGTCATGCGCGAACTGCCTCAGCCGAAGAAAGCCTATGTGCTGTTACGCGGACAATATGTCGAGCACCGCGACGAAGTGCATGGAGGCACTCCTGCCGCGCTTCCGCCCATGCCAGCGGGTGCGCCCATGAACCGGCTCGGCCTCGCCCGATGGCTCACCAGTCCGAATCATCCGCTCACAGCTCGCGTGACGGTGAACCGTTTCTGGCAAGGTTTGTTTGGTCGCGGTCTGGTGAAGACGGCGGAGGACTTCGGCAGTCAGGGCGCGCGCCCGCTTTATCCAGAAGTGCTCGACTGGCTGGCACTGCGATTCATCCAGAGCGGCTGGGACACGAAGGTTATCATGAAGACCATGGTGATGAGCCAGACCTATCGACAGCGCAGTATCGCCGATGTTGCGATCATGACTGACGATCCCGACAATGAATGGCTCGCGCGCGGGCCGCGATTCCGTCTGCCTGCGGAAATGATTCGCGACAACGCCCTGGCCGCTGCGGGTTTGCTGGCACCGGTCATCGGCGGCGCGCCGGTCAATCCCTATGAGATGAGCGAGGCCTTCAAGCCCGAGAAGCCGAGCGGCGGCAATGGAGTTTACCGTCGCAGTCTCTATACCAACTGGAGGCGCACCGGACCGCCGCCCGCGATGATTGCCTTTGATGCGCCGCGTCGCGCCGTGTGCGCGGCCAAGCGCGAACGCACGGATTCGCCCTTGCAGGCGCTGATCCTTTTGAATGGCACGCAATATGTCGAAGCCGCGCGAGTGCTGGGAGAAAAACTGCATCAAGAATCGAAAGGAGATTTGAATGCGATGATCGAGCAAGGCTTCATGCGCTGCCTCGGGCGCAAGCCGGATGCGCAAGAAACCCATATTGTGCAGCAGCTTTACCGGGAGCAGTTGGAGCATTTCAAATCAAAGCCCGCCGATGCCGCTGCGCTGCTTAAACCTGGCAATACCAAACATGATGAAGGCATACCAGCGCCGGAAGCGGCTGCGGCGAGCGTGCTGGCCCAGGCATTGCTGAATCATGACGCCTGTGTGGTGAAACGCTAACTTTTGATTGACATGAATTCTGATTTAACTCCTTACATCAACCGCCGCCATTTCCTCAATCGCTTCGGCATGGGGCTGGGCGGCATAGCGCTGGCCGATATGCTTGGCAGCGAAAAAGCAGGCGCGGAGTCCGTGGATCACGGCATCATGGGCGCACCGCATTTCGCACCAAAAGCCAAGCGCATCATTTATCTCTTCATGTCGGGCGGGCCATCGCAACTTGACCTGATGGATTACAAGCCCTTGCTCAACAAACGACACGGCGAGCAGTTACCCGACTCCGTGCGCGGCGGTCAGCGTCTCACCGGCATGTCTGGCAACCAGTCGTCCATTCCGTTGGTCGGCTCGCCTTATAAATTTGCGCAGCATGGTCGTGCTGGCGCATGGTTCAGTGAATTGCTCCCGCACACGGCCGGTATCGCGGATGATATTTGCATGGTGAACTCCATGTTCACAGAAGCGATCAATCACGGTCCCGGCGTGACATTTTTTCAGACCGGATCGCAGATTGCCGGAAGACCCAGCTTCGGCTCATGGCTGAGTTATGGGCTGGGACAGGATAACGCGAACTTGCCGTCATTCGTCGTCTTGATTACCAAGGACAAGGGCGGTCAGCCTCTCGGTTCGCATTTGTGGGGCAGCGGGTTCCTGCCATCGCGACATCAGGGCGTGCTCTTTCGCGCGGCCAAGGATCCCGTGCTCTATCTTGGCAACCCGGATGGCATCAGCGCGGAGAGCCGCCGGCTGATGCTGGATCGACTGCGCGAGCTTCATCAGCATCAGTTCGAAGGCACGCCCGATGCAGAGATTCAGAACCGCATTGATCATTATGAAATGGCGTTCCGCATGCAAACCAGCATCCCGGAAGTGGCGGACACATCCGGCGAACCGCAGCATGTGCTGGACATGTATGGCCCGGATGTGAAAACGCCCGGCACCTTCGCCGCGAACTGTCTGCAAGCCCGGAGGCTGGCAGAGAAAGGCGTGCGATTCATTCAGCTCTACCATCAGGACTGGGACCAGCACAGCGGACTGCCCGGAGCCTTGCCAAAATTGTGCCAGGAAACCGACCAGCCTGCTTCCGCATTGGTGCGCGATCTCAAGGAACGCGGACTGCTCGATGACACCCTCGTCGTCTGGGGCGGGGAGTTTGGCCGGACCAATTATTGCCAGGGCAAGATTCAGGCCAACTTCGGACGCGATCACCATCCGCGATGCTTCAGCGCCTGGATGGCTGGCGGTGGCGTGAAAGCCGGATCGGTCTATGGCGCGACCGATGACTTTGGCTACAACGTGGTTAGCGATGGCCTGCACGTCCATGACTTCCATGCCACGCTCATGCATCTGCTCGGCATCGATCATGAGCGGCTGACCTATAAATTCCAAGGGCGTCGTTACCGGCTTACGGATGTCGAAGGCAAGCTGGTGAAGGGCGTGCTGGCTTGAACTCGTCCAGCGGCACTCATCCCCCTCACAAGCAAATGCGGCGGCTCAGATGGCTCCATTTTAAGTAGCCCTATGCTAAGTGCCGATCGGGTGATTGAAGTGGGATTCATGAAAAAATCCCTTTTCTTCCAGTTGCCTGGCACTTGATTACGCAGCTCTCCAATATGAATCCGCGCATCCATTTTTCGCTTACTTTTCTTCTGGCCGCCCACTGCTGCCTGCTCGCGCAGGAGCAACCGATTTTCCCGCAGGCCGCAGCGGCCGTAATTCAAAATGTCCAGGCAGTCGTGAAGCCGCCGCCTAACCCAGTCTTTAGCCCGCGCACCTATGGCGCGAAGGGCGACGGTGCCACCTACGACACAGCGGCGCTGCAAAAAGCCATCGACGCATGCGCCGGGACGCGCGGCAGCGTCGTGCTCTCGGATGGCGTTTTTCTTTCCGCGCAAATCACCTTGAAGCCGGGCATGACGTTTTATATTGCTAAGGGTGCCACGCTGCGCGGAGGGCTGGAGCCTGGCGATTATCCCGACCTCGTGCCCGCGAACGACTCCGCGACGCCGAACCGCCGCAGCCTTCTCTACGCATGTGGTGCGGACGGACTGGTCATTGATGGCGAGGGCGTCATCGACGGACGCGGCAAGGACGTGAAAATTGAAGGCAAGGAGCCGACACGCCCCTCTCTGCTGCGCATTTTCCAGAGCAAGGATGTCACCGTCCGCAACATCACCCTTCGCAACCCAAAAATGTGGACGCAGGTTTACGCCGAATGCGATCGGCTCCTCATTGACCACATCAGGGTCGAGGCCGCATCTGGCGACTACAACCTCGACGGCATGGACATCTTCGACTCAGCCGACGTGCAGATTCGCAACTGCCGCATTGATTCCGAGGATGACAGCATCTGCCTGAAAAGCCGTCGCGCCCGTGGACTCCAGCGCATCGTCGTCGAGAACAACCAGGTGCTTTGCCGGGGTGCAAACGCGATCAAATTTGGCACGGCTACACGCGGCCCCATCAACGATGTGCGAATCATAAACAACGTCGTCACCTACGCCCGCTACGCCGGGCTATGCATCGAAACGGTCGATGGCTCGGCACTCAGCAATGTCGTGGTGAGCGGTCTGGAAATGAAAGAAGTTGGTCAGCCCATCTTTGTCCGGCTGGCCCGGCGTGCCGAAGGCCCGCCTGGAGTCCCCGCTGCCAGCCTCAGCAATGTGACCATTCAAAAAGTCCGCGCTCTGCGCACCCACGGCGTCACTGGCTCGGTGAACACCATCACTGGCGTGCCCGGACTGCGCGTTAGCAACGTCAAAATCAAGGATGTTTATTTGGAGATGCCCGGCGGAGTGAACAAGGTTCCTGGCGCGCCGCTCGAACTGGAGAAAGTATATCCGCAGTCCAACCTCCTCGGCCCCACTCCGGCCTGGGCCTTCTACGTGCGGCACGCCGACGGCATCGTCCTCGAAAACGTGACCGTGAAAGCTGCCAAACCCGACGCGCGCAAATGGCTCGTCGCAGACGACGCGAACGTGAAGACGCTCAATTGCCACGACGAGCAGCCCAAACCCGCAGCTCCCACGCTCAAGTCCGTAGAGCGCTGAACTGGCGGCGCTGGTGAAAGGCATTACCAGCTAGCAGCCTGTCGGACTTTGCCAAAGCACGGCGTTGATGCTACCGGAAGCAATGGCAGCACGATTCGTCAACATCGACCACGACACACCTTTGCTTC
>JAYVOH010000109.1:0-14700 GCA_043758025.1 Verrucomicrobiota bacterium | reverse complement strand
GTAAAATCGCCTTATAGGCATGAGGCAGGTTGTTCTTCACATCAAAGTCGAATATGCGAACGACGAACCAGTAATCGTCACCATTGCCGTAAACTGTCCAACAGTTCACGGCGATACTGGCAAGTAACAGCAAAACCGAGAGAACAACAAAGAATCTGGTGACGGTGCGCGTTGAGACGGCCAGACGAAGCTTCATGAATTCATGCTAGTCTTTCATCAGAACTGCGGCAAGTCTTGCAGAAAAATATGAAGAAGTGTGTCGTTCTGTGCTGGCACGATGCGGTCCCACCGAATATGATTTTTGAAAGATGAATGCTTCCCATCGCCAATGGTTCGCGTGCCCGCTTGAACGTTCTTGCATGCCGGTTCTGGTATCAGCAGTTCTTTCCTTGGTGCTATATTCAATGCTGATTTGGGTCGTCCTAGGGCTCACACTGGCCGAACCGAGCTTCGCGGGCGAAATTTTTGGGTGGGCGAAGAATTTTTCACGGCAATCGCTGTCGGCCATTCAGGAAACTGGATCACATGGCGCAACGTCAGCTTGGTTCCTTGCAATCTGCTGTGCGTTGTTCACGCTCTATTATTGGATATTGCGAAGGGTAGAAGGAATTGTTTGCCCGCGGGTTCAAGCCGTGATTTTCCTTGCAGGGGCATTTTTCTTGATGATCCAGCTTATTGCGCCGGTCATGCTCTCCACCGACGCTTTTGCCTACGCGATTTATGGACGCGTGCTGTCGGTCTATCATGAGAACCCCTATGACGCTGCACCCGCCGGTGTTGCCATCGATCCGTTCATGCCGCATTTCGGCCAGCAATATCTTCCGTCCTGGTATGGACCACTCTGGACGCTCATTTCCGCCTGCATCACATGGTTCGGCGGGGAGCATGTGGGGCTGATCATTCTCCTATTCCGCAGCTTCGCGGTCATAAGCGCCCTGTTCTGCGCCTTATTCATCTGGTTGATACTGCGAAAGACGAAACCCCAGTGCGCAGCACAGGGGTTGGTATTTTTCCTGTGGAATCCGCTGCTGGTCATGGAGACAGGCCTGAGCGCGCACAATGACTGCACGATGCTCGCCATCGCGCTGCTCGGCTTTTGGTTGCACCTGCGCGGCGCAAAAGTAGCGGCCCTGGTCGCGCTAACATTATCGGCACTGATAAAATTTTTCACTGGCATGCTGATTCCGCTCTACGTCGTCCTGGTGTTGCGTGAAGCGAAGGACTGGAGGGAAAGGATTTCATTTCTAACTCGGGGCGGGCTGGCAACTATTCTGATCGCTGGAGGAGCAATGGTCTTCTCACGTTCAGACTCGGGTGTCCCGGCTGGCCATGCCGCATTTGCGCCAGATTTCTACAGGAACAATTTCCACGAACTTATCTTCAAAGGTCTCCGCCTATCCCTTGGTGAAGATGCAAAATCCATCCGCACCTCAATTTATTTTCAAGGCTGGTGGATCACACCTAATCAGGAGGCTCCGCTGAGCGCCAGTGCAGATAAAAACAGCCCGGTGATCGCGCACCTCAATCACAATGACAAGCTCATCGTTGTCGCTCCACAGGAAGGCGATTGGGCGCGGGTATACGATCCCGCCTTAAAGAAATTCGGGTTCGTTGACACAGCCCTTTTCAGTGAAACAATTTACACGGCGGCTGACAAGTCAGATGCGGTGGTGCAGAAATACGAACACATGGCAATGGACTGGCCGACGGTGCAGACCGCGAACCGATGGATCCGCTTTGTGACCTGGCTTTCGCTGGCCTTGTTCGGTCTATGGTGCGTGTGGCGCACGACTTCATTCGATGAGTTTCTTGTTTGGTCCGCAGCAGCTTTGATTGCCGCCTGCTACTCAATCATCACCGAAATCTGGCCGTGGTATGTAAACTGGGGCGTGGGTTTGGGCGCACTGGCACCACACAGGCTCCCCGCACGACTGGTCATTTTTTTATCACCAGCGGTGTTGACTCTTTATGTGACTCTCGGCTATCTCGGTAGCGAACCCAATTGGATTGGCGAATACCGCTCTCTGATTGCTTTCGTGCTTCCGGTGACATTATTTTTTGTGTCGCTGCGAATACACCGGCGCGGTCCTGCCGTTTGTAGTGCCTCGTGAGGCTCAACTCTCGGATTGATTGATCCTGATCAGGCCGAATTCGCGTGCTTCGACATCAACTGCGTGGGCCACGCGGGACGCAATGGCACTGCCGCGCCAGCAGAAGATGATCGAGATCAGAAAAATTAAGAATGCCAGGATGACGCCCCCCAGGATGTGCACACCAGCGGCCAGTGCTGTGAAAATCAACCCCATGGTGGCGACCAGCCGGGCATAAGCGCTTGATCTCAACTGATATTTCACACGGATGAGTCGTCGTCCCTGACCGTGATCTTCTTGGGAAGTATAAATACGCAGGACTGAGCACATTCCGCAGTAAACTTCGGTGTCCCAGTTATCCCAACCAGGGTCAATCCGGCTGCGCCACTGATATTCAGAAAAGCGCTTCGTCAATCGGCGCAGCAGATCAGTTCGGTCGTGCCACGCGTCGTCCCAGAAACTTACCGTGTGCCCCCGCAGCCAGCGCAGACCAGGTGGAATTTCCTTGGAGAAGGCACCTTTGTGAGGGACATTGCCATCACTGTCATCCGGAATCAACCGCGCTTGAAGACGGCACCATGATCGCACAAGCGGCTGAAAATAACACATAATCGCGATCAGCAACCTCGCTTTTAAACTCTGATACTTGGGAGCCAGCGGTGCTTGTGCGGCCCGCAACCCTGCAACGATCAGAGATAGTGCAAGCATCACAACGGCAATAATCCATGCGTAAGGCCAGGTTAACATCATGGCACCAGCGATAAGGGCTGCGAAATGCCATTCCAAGGTGGATGGTAGCAGCACCCAGTGCGCCGCTGCTGGCTGGTAGATGGTTTGAAAAAGTCCGGTTCCCCAGACGCCATGATAAATGACGGGTCGGCCAAAACAAAGCCCCTCAGACGCGGCACCATACATGCGCCCACGCCACATGCTCTCTCCACGCGCGTTGAAGCGGTCGGGGTGATCAAACCACAGCAGGCCTTCAGCCTCACCATAACCCGCCTGTTGCTTGAGGTAAGCACCTGGGGTGTGTCTGCGGTGATGCCAGACGAAAGCACCTGGAGCGAAGGTGATCCACTTTTCATTCTGTTGCAGACGCCAACAGAGATCGACATCATCGCCAGCCTTGCGATATCGCGGATTGAATCCATTGATCGCTTCCAGGGCTTCACGCCGGTAGGCCATGTTGCAGCCGGGTATGTGCTCCGCAATCATATCGCTCTCCAGAACGTGGGTTGGCTGGCCCGGCGAAGCTGCGACACAGGCGGCAATCCAGCCGTCGTCTGGAGTCAGATTAGGGCCACCCACCGCGACCGCGTCACAGGATTCGAGCTGATGCACCAAGTGTGTCAGCCAGTTCACATCAACAAAACAATCTGAATCCGTGTAAGCGATGATCGAGCCTGTCGCCGACTGAAGTCCCATATTGCGCGCTGCACTCAGCCCCTGATTGCTCTGACAAATTAAGCGGACGGCGGGGAAGCGCTTGGCAATCTCACTTGTATTGTCGCTTGAACCGTCGTCCACGAGGATGATCTCAAAATCAGGGTAATCGAGCGCCACCAAGGACCGCAGGCATTCATCAAGGGTGCTGGCTCCGTTATATGAGCAGACCACCACGGAGACCCTCGGCGCGGCGTGAAGCAAGGCAGACGGTTGCTTGCGAAACACTTCCTCAACTGCATGGCATGCAAGCTTTGATGCCCGATCCAACCGGGTGATCCCGAAAGCCCAGTCTTCAATCCGGGCGCCTCCGGTATGCCAGTCGTCGGTCCATGAGAAGACAAAATTGCCCGCCACCCCCATGAGAGTTGCCTCACGGAGATGACCTGCAAGGAACGCAGCCTGCTCGGCCTCGGCGTGCCGGATAGTGTCCATGCCAAGTTCACCGAGCAGCAATGGTTTGTCCCCAGCAAGAATCTGCAGATGATTCACATAGCGCCGGAATGCGGCAGGCTCGTGGAGATAAACATTGAAGGTAATGAAATCTAAACACGAAACATCAAGATACTCAGTTGACGGAAAGTTCGCGTATGTCACCAGCCCTTCAGGATCGGCATCTTTGACGACGTTCATCAGGTCCTTCAGGAACTGGTTCACCCGGGTGGGGCCATGCCACCTCATGATGTGCGGCGAAATCTCGTTGGCGACAACGTAACCCATCAGACAGGAATGCGCCCGGCCCCGGATGGCGGCATCACGAACGCGCAAACGCGCATCGCGGATTATTTTCGGATCGTCGAGAAAACAAAGATGATGCGACCATGGTATGCCTGCGAGCAACAGCATTTCATGCTCGTCTGCCAGTTCAAGAAACCATTCAGGCGGGAAATAATAGAGGCGCAAGGCGTTGATTCCGATCGCCTTCATGGCGGCGAAGTCTTGGACAACGCGTTGCCTCTCGGGGAAAGGCTCGCCAGCCTGGTTCATGTCAAAGGGCCCGTAAGTGACCCCACGCACCAATAACCGATGATTCAATCGCGAAAAATATTTCCCGTCTACACGTGCCCTGTTCACGACGCCCCCTTCCGCCGTTTTGACAACACTCCCGCAAGCAAAGTGATCTGTAACGATAGCTCCCAAATTTTCTATAATTGTGTAGATCGTGATTTTGCAGAAAAGGGGACCCAAATGCAAGAATCTAAAATCATTTTGATAGAAATTGAAAAGATATGCGCAGAGTTGAGCCCGATATGCTGCACCGCGTGAGGCGCAAGTTCTCCGGATCGCTGTTACAGTTTTTTTACCGGAGGTTCATCAAATGAACAGAGCCTGATATTTTCCGAATAGATCATGAGATTTACCAATGGGTTGCAGAGCGCCTCGATCTCCATCTTCCGTTCAACGAAATAGACAGACTCAAAATCCTCATCCAACCCCGGATGACAAGCCAGTTCAGTAATACCAGCCGGGAGACCCTGCAGAATGCGGCATAAGTTCTTGGCGGCTATTGCTTCATGATTGGGCCACGCCTTGTCCGCCTGCCCGTAGAATTCGCCGCAGTAGGCGAGTCCGGGCGAGTAATGTCGCAGTGGAATCTGCAGACTGGCACAAATTGATTGTAGAATGGAGCGCAGCGGTTCATCACGGTGCACATGCTGATGTGAATCAATATGCGTGGGATCGCGCCCGGTCAGGGTCCGAAAAATCGAAAGCTGCCGCCTGACCTCCCCTTCAACTGCTTCCACTGACGCTTCTGGCGACACAACCTCGTAAACCGGCTGCCACTCTCCATCACAATAGATCCACTCGCCCATGTCCACGTGGAGTCCCACGCTCAGGGCGGGATGCTCTCTCGCGCATACTGCCGCCTCGGCCGCAGCGGGCCAACGCACTATTAAGCTCGTGCTGGTGACAATGCCATGCACATGCGAATGGATGATGCCACGGTTAATGCCGGGGCTGAGTCCAAAATCGTCGGCATTCACAATGAGAAATCGCTTCTTTTCCGAAGGCGCTTCTACATTCATAATTCAAGTTCCTCCGCAATCTGGATTGCAATCGCCAGCCAGTTTCGATCATGTTCCGCCGGCGGCGACCAGTTCGATGACCAGCCAAGTAATTGAACCGCCAGGTGCAGGCGGCAGAATTCAAGATCAGCAAGAAAGGTGTGCTCATCACGCCAAGCATCGGGACTCTGCGGCAGGGCTTCGAGATATGCCAGTGCCAGCGCTTTTTTATTCTGGGGGCTCCAACCGCCTGAACTCAGTGCTGCGAGGTCGATCAATCCAGGACCCATGGCAGCCATTTCCCAATCCACCGGACAAATCCGGGTGATGTCGCCATCTTGGGCAACCATGATATTTGATGGGTAAAACTCTCCGTGTATGAAAGACGAGGGCAGGCGCAGCAGTCTTTCGACGACCGTATTGTAGCACCCGGCCAGCCGGTCAATGGACGCGGCCACTGTTTTCCTGTCGGTGCGATCATTCGCACCAATAAACTCCTGAGCGCGATACAACCAACGCCAGTAGTATTTCTCATCGTAACACAAAAGGTGCTGAGCCTGCACCACCTGCCTGCCATTCAAACGCGAGTGCATGGCTGCCAGCCAGCGCGCAGCCTTTAACCAGATCGCGAAGTCTCCAGTCTGCCACAGCATCGTCGGCTGAACACGTTCAAGAAACAGCCAGTAACGCCCATGCTCATGTTCAGCAACCGCGCCATAACACACCGGGGTGCCGAGTTGATGACTTGCGAGAATATCGCGATAGGACTCGATCTCCCGCAACGGATTGTGGAGAAATGCCGGTTTCACCTCCCGCGCGTTCGGAATGATCGCGCAATGACTGACATCCTTGAAGACAAGCTGCAGCACCTTTCCCCCGTCCAGCGTCACGTCCAAATCCTCAATCAAATAGCTCGAGCAATAGTCTGAAACCCGCCTTTTTATCTGGCGGATGATTGCCTGTTTCCCAAAATAATGGCTGAGTCCGGTTTCAAGCGTGGCCCTCAATTCGAGATCTGACACTATAGACGAGTGGCGTGAAGGGCGCTTGCTCATGACGTGGACAGAATGCGATCCAATAGTGACACAAGAACCTTGTCGGAGTCAAAATGGTTCTCAGCAAGCGCTCTTGCTGCGCGTGAGTGTTTCGCGTAGTCGCATTTCAGCGACTCTATGGCAGCAAGCACACCATCGCTGTCCTCGAAGGAGAAAAGCCCCTCGCCCGTAGGCAAAAATTTGCTGAAGCCGGTTTCCTGTCCGATCACCGGCCGCCCCGAGGCCAGATAACATGCACTGCGATCACTGAACCATCCGCAACGTGAGTGGACATAGCCGCTCTTGGCTATGCCAAATTCGGCCTTCGAATCTTGGATGAATTTGCGGTAACTTGTCGGCGTGCCGGCAACCTCACGCGGATCTAGCAAAAGCCACCCATTTGTCACAAGCGCGTCAAGATCGGTTTTTTCATCGGGATGAATGGAGAGCGCGACCGCGAACTTCTCTTTGGTCAACGTGGGAAGCGCAATGCAGTTTCGTAACGAGTGCACCTTCTGTCCATAATGAATTCCATCGTGCTCGATCGAGCCATAACCGCGAAAGTTCGCAATCGTCGTAAGCGCATTGTGCCGGATGATTTCCGCGACCGGCCATTCATCAAGAACGACGGGTTGCATAGTCGGAATCCACTCGCGGCCGCAGGCCGGGACTGTGCACCCCGCCTGGCCGATAGCCTGTCCAACTGTGACAAAATGCGTGTGTGCATCCAACCGCATGTCAATGCCGCACGCGGATTGCCAGAGCTGGATGAAAGCAGGATCGAGATCAAGATAAACCCGGCGCGAAATCGATTCGATCAGGGACAGGTCTGTCAACATGCCAGAGGTGTTGATCAACATGTCGGCGCGTCCCGCCAGTTCACGCAACTCCGAATAACGAAGTCCAACCGTGTTCTCAGTCCCAGCGAGCAGAAGAGACGCGTGATTTTCAAAGCCAAACTGTCGCATCACACTGCGAAAGCCGGTGGCGTTTTCAGTTTGCGCCAAATCTTCGGCCTCTGAGTGACCAGACTTCTTGTTGAGAAGCTCGATAAAAAAAACCTCATGCCCTAACCTGCGAAGACCGAGCAGATATTGCAGCACTGCCCAAGTGGCTCCACCCTGCCGGAGTTCGGCAGACATCATCCCGCAAAAGAGGATGGTCAGGCGTCGGGACATATTATGAGCAGATAGTCGGTCTGGCTGTTAATTCAAACAACGATTCCTGCATCTTGGCAAAACTGCCGCAACACGAGATTGGAATCGAAATGGCTTTCCGCTATTGAGCGTGCAGCGAGCGAATGTTCGTCGTAGCGGTCGGCGATGCTTTGCGCGCCGGCCACAGCCTCCTCCATCGTGCGAAATCCGATAAGGCCCATGCCAGTCGGTAGATTTTGCGAAAAGCCCGTCTCTTGCACAAGCGCAGGCCTGCCACTGGCAAGATAGTGCGCAGTCCGATCGCTGAACCAGCCGCTGTTGGTTTGCGCATATACCCCCTGGGCAACAGAAAACTCCGCCCCTGATCCGCGCACATAATCGCGGAACGCATCGGGAGTGCCCGCCAGCGGTGCTGGGTCGCGGATCTGCCAGGCACCCGCATGGAGGGAAGAGAGATCCTTCTCATCAGCAGGATGAATGTTGAGTGCGATTTCAAACGGCAGACAGGCCTGCCGCGGTAGATCGATAAACTTGCGAAACTCATGAACTTTCAATCCGCAAGTTGTGCCACCAATCTCAACCGGGCCATAGGAACCACGCCAGTTCGCGATCGTGCTGAATCTGTCGAATGTCGCGGGTTTTGCTGGCTCCCATTCGTCCATTAGAACCGGAGGCCGGGTCTTGAGCCATTTGAATCCACCTGTCGGAATGGGACAGTCCGCTGTTCCGATATTGACGCCGATGGTGAAATGAACCGTGTGTTTTTCCAAGCCGAGCCCAGCGGCTCCCTGCGCCTGCCACGACTGCGTGAAACCCGGATCGATGTCCAGATACACCCTCTTGGACACACGCTCCAGCACGGCATCGTGGGACAAATGCCCGCTGATGTTAATCAGCGCATCCGCGTCGGAAGCGAATGCAAGCACCTTCAAAAACTCCGGTCCGCAAATGGTGCCGTTCGCGCCAATCAGGACCGCCTCGGCAGAGAGTCCGAAGCGCTCCATAGTCTCGCGGAAGAACACGGCCGAGGAGTCGTGAGATCCTTCTGCAAGTTGCTCGAGAAAAAGCACATCGAAGCCAAGCTTCCGAAATCCGAGCACCCAGCTCAGCCGCACCCATGCCTCGCCGCCCTGTCCGGCTTTGTTGGCCATCGCACCGCTGATGATGATCTTGCGTTTCATGAGGCATCAAGGCTGCACAGTAGCCGCGTGAGGACTTTGTCCGAATCGAAATATTCCTCCGCAAGCTCTCGCGCGGCTCGCGCATGTGTCCCGTAGTCGGCGCGAATGGCACGCACGCCCTCCGCAGCTTCGGCAAGGGTCGAAAACCCAAGCAGTCCGCGACCTTCCGGCAGCTGCCATCCGGTTCGCTGCGCGAGAACCGGCCGCCCGCTCGCGAGATAGCACGCGCTGCGGTCGCTGAACCACCCGCCATTTGTGTCCACGTAAAGATTTTTTGCCACGATAAATTCCGCCGCGGACCCGCGCACGAAGGCGCGGTAGCGCTCCGTGTCGCCCGCCGCCTCAATCGGATCGAGAATCCGCCAGCCATGCTCGATCAGCGCTGCGAGGTCGCGCGTCTCGGCTTCGTGAATGTCGAGCGCGAGCGAAAATTCCGCGCCCGTCTGAGCGGGTAGCGCGAAGAACTTCCGGAACTCATGCACGCGAAGTCCGTAGGTGCGTCCTCGAAAATCAATGGGGCCGAAAGGGCCACGCCAGCTCGCGACGCTGGTGAAAGCCTGGTTGGCGACCAATGGCTGCGCAGGCCACTCGGCGAGCACAACAGGCGGCGGCGACGTAATCCAGTGCAGTCCGCATGTCGGCGCGGTGCAATCCGCAGCGCCGTAATTCAATCCGACTGTAACGAACTGATCGTGACCCGCGAAGATATCCGCCTGTTCCAGTTCGCGCCACATCTGCCCAAAGCCGGGATCGATATCGAGGAACGTGCGGCAGCGCGCGGCGGCGAGAATTTCCGCGTCACGGACATAGCCCATCACGTTCAGAAAAACATCCGCCGCCTTCACCCGCTCAAGCATATCCCCGCGCGCCACGCCGTGCGTAGCGTCGCCGTGACGGATCGAAAAATTTGCGTCGAGTCCGTAGCGTTGCATAAGCGCGGCGAAAGTGCGTATCAGCCCGTGGTCGGTGTCGGCTGGTAGTTCGTCCAAAAAAAGCACCTCCCGACCGAGGCGTTTGAAGCCGAGCAGGTATTGCAGGAACACCCACATGTGCCCTCCGAATCCAACCCGCTGTGCCAGCGAACCGGCGACGATGATCGTGCCTCGGTTCATCTGGTCATAGTCAGTCGCGGACGGACGCATTCGATCACCGCCGCGACGGATTCTTCGATTGTTTGCTCGTCCGTGTGGACTGTGCATTCAGCATGTTCCGGAATTTCATAGGGTGCGCTGATGCCGGTGAAATTTTTGATCTCCCCCGCACGGGCCTTCTTGTAGAGTCCCTTCGGGTCGCGCTGTTCGCAAACCCCAAGGGGGGCACTGACAAACACTTCGATGAAATCAATTTCGCTCCTGGCAGCAATTTCACGCGCGCGCCGGCGGTCTGCACGATACGGCGAGATAAAAGCAGTTATCACGATCAGTCCGGCATCCGCCATAAGGCAGCCGACCTCTGCAACGCGGCGAATGTTCTCGACGCGGTTTTCGGGCGAAAAGCCGAGGTCGCTGTTGAGTCCTTGGCGGACGTTGTCGCCATCTAGGATGCAGGCTTGCATCCCCACGGCGAAAATCTCGCGCTCGAGCGAGCGGGAAATGGAGCTTTTGCCAGAACCGCTAAGGCCGGTGAGCCAGATGACCGTCCCCCAATGGCCGTTGCGCACAGCACGCGCCGCCTTAGTCACGTCACTCAGCGCCCAGCTGACGTTCTGCGATTTGACGCCGGTTTTATAGAGCGAGGAAGAGTTCATTGGCGGCTGCGGTTCCGGGGTCAACCAAGATCAGTGTGCTGGCATCGTGCGCTTTGGCGGGGTGGTTATTCCTGATTCCGGGTGACCTTGACCGAACCGAGAAGTTCTTTGTGGTCAGTTCCGCGGTAGAGCCGGAACTCATACACTGCACCCGCGTTAATGTAATTCGCGTCGAAGGATCCGGTCTTGCCCGGCTGCCCCCAGTTGCGCTGGTCTTCGCCTCCGTCGATGGAGCAATAGACCTCGCGAACCGATCCGTCGCCCGTCCAGGAGATGGTGGTCGTCCCCGAACCCTGACCAGCGGGAACGGGGTTCGGCGACGCGGAAATCGGCCCTACGCTGGCCCTCCCTTTGTCGGGCTTGGCCGAGGGCCGACAGCCAACGATAGACACAGACAAGATGGCAGGGAGGAGAATACTCGCTGCGGTGAAGTCGCCAAAACGAAGAATCGATCGAACCAGAGAACGAACGCAGAATGGAATCATGGCTTGAACGCGAATAGTTGGGATTAATTAATGCCACGAGTGGCGGTGGATTGCACCAAAATTCTGGGTAGCCAGCTGTATCACGGGTGCACGGCATCTGTTGAAATTCCCAGCCGTTGAAGCAATACTCTGATTGTAAAGTGACCGGGATCGAATTCGGATGGTCGTGGCTCCGGAGCATCGAGCAATTCGCCAACGACTCGGCAGAGTGCATCCGGTGTATCGGCGCGGGTATAATGCCTGCCAGCAATAAGCGTATCGCCGGTGAGCAACTCACTTACGACTGGGCGTGAGCAAAAGAGTGCCTGGGTCACACGGTTCTCGAAATTAGGATATAATTCGTTGTGAAGATTGAGGACCAGTTTGGAGCGGTTCATGAGCACCCGCGCTTCCTCATCGCGCAGACCGTGGGCAACATGGATGACGTTGTAGCGCATTTTCAATGGCGCGAGCATTTCCTCGCGGTGCGGGGTGCTTTTTCCCAGGAAGCATACGTCGAAGTCCCGCGCACGATCTTCGGGAAAAAAAAGTGCTTGGCTCACTGGCAGCGGATGGGCGATGAGACGCCCGAAGCCCTGGCCGACAAGAAATTCCATCGAGGCGCTGTCGAAGTGAATGAGCAGATCATACTCTAGTCGCAGCGCCTTTTTCAGAGTCTCCAGCCGTCGGAGCTGGTCGGAATGCGCAGTCTCCCAGTTCAGGGGCACCGGCTCCGTGGAATATCCAATTACGGCTACTCCCATTGCTTTTAATTCGGCGAAAGTCTCAGGATAAGGGCTGAACCATTCCGGGCGGAAGACGATGCAAGTTCCGGCGCGTTTTTTCCTCGCGAATTTTGGCAGCTCGCGTAGCACTGACGGATCAGCACTGGTAAACGGGAATTCAAAATGCTGGCCGGAGGAAGTAGCATCGTAGTAAACCGAGCGGTAATATTCCGGCTGGCCGGCAAAAATCACGGGACCGTGCAACTGCGGAATCTCGCTCTTTGCGAGTTGAGTCGCAGGAGAGGCGGCGGGTGCGCAACGCGTGGAGATACCATCGATCAATGCCCGCTCGATTTGTCGTGCGCTTTTTTCCCAGCTCAACTGCTGGACGTAGCTCATCGCCCGGTCGCGCTGGCGTTCGCGGAGCGCCACGTCGGCGAGCAGCCGTTCGGCACCAAGTGCGATGGCTGCTGGCGTCGGTTCACACAAGGTGACCGCATCCAGCGGGAATTCGCTCGACGCACTTTCTGTCATGAGATCGATGACGGGCAGGCCGCAAGCCATCATCTCGTGCGGGATCAGCGAGTAGTTCGTCGTCGAAAAAACCATTCCTATAGTCGCTTCGCGGTAGATCCCGGCAAGTTGTGTGTCGCTGAGCACTCCATGGTCATGGTAGGCGAACGGAACCTTAATTGAGCCGATCCGCGCACCGAAGAAATCGACAACCAGTGACGGCAGCCTACGTGCGAGAAGTTCTAGCGCGAGGAGGCCGAGTTCCACCGCGCGGCGCGGCGTGCTCGTGCGGGAATAGAACGCGATGCGATCGGCGGCACGGGGTCGGCCGTCGTCATGGTAAGTGGCGGGATCGTAAGCGTAGGAGAAGCGCGTGGCAGGCGCTTGATAACGTGACTGCATGATGCCCTGAAGCCACTTCGACGAGGTAATGCAGGAAAAACCGAATCGATAAGTCGCCTCTGCGAGGAGGTATTCCGAGCCCATTGGGAAAAACAGCGGCTCAAAGTCCTGCACGAGATAGAAGCGCTGACGAACGCCGGTGACTGCCCGCACAGGATAAGCCGTCCAGCAATGCGTGGCGATGACGGCATCGCCTTGGATGTCCCCTACGTTGTCACGCAGAATTCTGACGGTAGCGTCGATGGGGAGAAAATGCTCGCGAATCACCCTGCGCGCTTCGTCCGCAGTGCCATGCTGGGTGCCGTCACGTATCCAAATCGTGTTCTCGTGACCGAAGCGTTCAAGGAATCGGATGAAACGGAATATGGCCATGGGTCCGCCGCCGCCGACGACAAAATCTGGCAGCACCCAGTGGAGTTGCATGCGGCGCTGATCGAATTTTTTCGATGGCGGGGAAAGCGCGAGTGTTTCAGGATACTCGAGGGCAAAGCGCAGATGACTCGCTGGCGGAGGAACGCGTCGATGGGTCGGCGGTTTCATTGCCGCCTGGACCGGAGTCTGCGCTGCTGGACCCGCATCCGGCGTTGTTCCGTTAAGGCGGTAGATGATGCAGAAGTCGTCCTGCCAGATTTTCTGGTGCTGGCGGTCGAGGTGTTCACGGAAATCGACGTAGTAGTCAAGCCACCAGAACCCGGTCGCGGGGAAGACGAGGTAACTAGCCCCCTCCGCGCGCAGTTCCTCAAGATGGGAGAGTGCGGCATGGCTGTCGACCGGATAGAAGCCGGCGTATTCGCCCTGATCATTCTGGGGGAAGTGCCATCCGGTCAGGCCGTCCAGAGTCATCAATGCGGCGTCACCCTTGCTTGCGATGAGCACTGTGGCACCCGTTTGAGCGAGATCCTTCACGCGCGCCCGAATGCGGTCGGGAAGTTGGAGGTAATCGTCGCTCTGGCGGCGGGTGTATGGTTCCCAAGGAACACCCCATTTTTCTTCATATCGCTTCCGGTTAGCCTCAAGGATCCGTCCATATTCGCCGGTCGCGAAGAGGCTGCCGAAGGATGCCTGTCCGAAGTGATGCACAAAGACATCCTCGGCACAGACGACACGGTATCCCGCCATATGAGCGCGCATCGAGTAGTCGTCATCCTCAAGGAGCCCGATCTCAAACTGCTCGTCGAGCGGGCCGAGCTTTTGGAAAACGTCCCGGCGCATTCCGAGGCAATACATGCATAGGGTTCGAATTTCGAAACACATCCCCGCGTGGCGACTGGCACAACCTTCCGCGAATTCGAGCAACTCACCATAAGTCCGATAGCTGGTCACTATCTCAGCTTCGTTGCCGATGCGGTTGGTCACAGGCCCGGCCAGTCCAACAGAGAGATCATCGAGGTGCGCAACCAAGCGTGCGAGCCATCCGGGTGGCACGATCGTGTCGTTGTTCAGAAGAACAAGCTTCTTGCCACGCGCCTCCTGGAGACCCTGATTATTTGCTTTCGCGAATCCCTTGTTTGTGTCGTTAAGGATAACGCGGACATTTTGGAACCGGCGTTTCATTTCGTGCAGATACTCCTGTGTTCCATCCGTGGAATTATTGTCAACAAGGATAACTTCGAAGTCTGTATCCCGAGTATTTTCCAACAAGCTTTCTAAGCAAAGTCGCGTGAAAACAAGGCCGTCAAACGTCACAACGACGACGCTGACTTCTGTCGCGGTTGGAGACTTTAGCCCGGCACAGCCGCTAAGCGGATTTGCAAGCACCGCCTCAACCGTTTCTTTTGCCAGCCGTAAAGGACGCCGGGAGACCGGTGTCAAAATCAGTCCAGGGGAGAACGGATTTGCGAGCCTGATTGTAGACCCGTCAGCGGACGGCGACTGGGCATTGGAGTAATCGTTGCTACACACGAGAGGGAGTGCTCTAGGTTAGACGGAGTATCGTTA
>JAYVOH010000108.1:0-14731 GCA_043758025.1 Verrucomicrobiota bacterium | reverse complement strand
TTCGGCGGGCGCGACCTTGCCAGACTGCCGATCGAAGAAATGCGCAAGGTCCGCGGCAATGACATTGCCATGATCTTTCAGGAGCCGATGACAGCCCTGAACCCCGTCCATTGCGTGGGCCGGCAGATCATTGAAGCCATCATGCTCCACAAGTCCATGTCCGCGAAGGCCGCCCTGCACCGCGCCGTGGAACTGATGGAGTGGGTTGGAATTCCTGCGCCGGAACAGCGGATTAATGAATTTCCGCATCAGCTCAGCGGCGGCATGAGACAGCGCGTCATGATCGCGATGGCGCTTTCGTGCAACCCGCGGGTGCTGATCGCGGACGAACCCTCCACCGCGCTGGATGTCACCGTGCAGGCGCAGATTCTGGAATTGCTCAAACGCTTGCAACTCGAGACGGGCATGGCCGTGATCCTTATTACGCATGATCTGGGCGTGGTCGCGGAAACCTGCGATGATGTGGCAGTGATGTATGCCGGACGCATCGCTGAGCGCGGCCCGGTTGGGGACATCTTCGCGCGACCGCTTCATCCTTACACCCAGGGGTTGATGGCCTGCCTGCCGAAGCTGGATCATCCTCCGAAGACGCCACTGCCGGTGATTCCCGGCATGGTGCCGAGCCTGCGCGACATGCCAGCAGGCTGCCGCTTCGCCTCCCGCTGTCCGAACGCGCACAGTGATGACGTGCTCACGCAACGCCAGCCTTGGATGGAATGTGGCAATGGTCATGGAGTCGAGGCCTGCGTATGCTTCTCTAATAAGATATCCCAGTCATGAGCTTGCTTAGTGTCCAGAACTTGAAGATGCACTTTCCCGTTCGCGGCGGAGTGTTCCATACGACCAAGGCCCATTGCAAGGCGGTGGACGGCGTCTCATTCGATATCGGGCCGGGAGAGACGCTCGGACTCGTCGGCGAGAGCGGTTGTGGAAAATCCACCGTGGCCAAGGCCGTGGTGCGGTTGCTGAAGCCGACGGCTGGGAGTGTGGTGTTTGAAGGGAACGACATCACAAAGTCAGGCGCGGGAGCACTGCGAACCTTCAGAAGGCAGATGCAGATGGTGTTTCAGGATCCGGCGGAGTCACTTAATCCGCGACACACGGTCGGGCAGATTCTTGAAGAACCGTTCATCATACAGAAGCTCGGCACCCGTTCCGAGCGGAACGCATGGGTGGCTGACTTGTTGAAGCGGGTGGGCCTGTCCGCCGACTCCTTTCATCGCTATCCTTTCGAATTTTCCGGTGGCCAGCGTCAACGCATCGGTATCGCGCGCGCGTTGGCTTTGAAGCCCAGGCTCATTGTCTGCGATGAGCCTGTTTCCGCGCTCGATGTTTCCGTCCAGGCACAGGTGCTGAACTTATTGCTGGAGCTGCAACGCGAATTTGGTCTCGCCTATCTTTTCATCGCTCACGACCTCAGCGTCGTGAAACACATGAGTGACCGCGTGGCCGTGATGTATCTGGGTAAGATTGTCGAGCTGGCCCCGGCGGAGGAACTCTATCGCAATCCGCTTCATGCTTATACGAAGGCATTGCTTGATTCCATTCCCGTCCCTGATCCGGCCAGGCGCCGTGAACGCCAGCTTCTCATTGGCGACGTGCCATCGCCCATCAATCCGCCGGAAGGCTGTGCCTTTGGTCATCGCATGAGTCATCCGCGATGGAAGGACAGCGTGGGCATGGACTTGAAGCTTGAGGAGATCAAGCCAGGGCACTGGGTGCAACGTTGTCCGTGTTGCGTGGAGTGAGCGATAAGTTGCGGCGGCTTTCCATGGATATGAGTGCTTGCAGGTCTCGCTGCATTCTTTAACGTCGCGACCATGAAAATCCCATGCCGTTCTTTGGTTACGTCGCTTCTGGCGGTCACTGCACTTACTCTGATGTCCTGCAAGAAAACAGGGGGCGACACCATACTCGTCGGTGAATTCGCATCCCTCACGGGCAAGGAAGCCACATTCGGCATTTCTTCCCACGAGGGCACCATGCTGGCGATTGAGGAGATCAACGCGGCGGGAGGCGTGCTTGGCAAAAAGTTGGAACTGAAGACCGAGGATGACCAATCCAAGGCGGGCGAACCTGCCAACGTGGTCAACAAGCTTATCTCAAAGGATGGTGTCGTCGCCATTCTCGGCGAAGTCGCATCCAGCCGCTCGCTGGAGGCCGCGCCGATCTGCCAGCAAAACAAGGTGCCGATGATCTCGCCAGCGTCCACGAATCCCAAGGTGACGGAGACTGGCGACTACATTTTTCGCGTGTGTTTCATTGACCCGTTTCAGGGCACCGTAATGGCGAATTTTGCCACGAACACCCTCAAGGCGAAGAAGGTCGCCGTATTCACCGATGTGAAGAGCGACTACAGCAAGGGGCTGGCAAAATTCTTCAAAGAGGGATTCGTCAAAGCGGGCGGAACCATTGCCGCCGAACTCGACTTCAACGGCGGCGACAAGGACTTCAAAGCCCAGCTCACCGCGATCAAGTCCGCCGCTCCGGACGGGATTTTCCTTCCTGGTTACTACACCGATGTGGCGCTGATCTGCATCCAGGCAAAACAACTAGGACTCAACGTTCCCATCTTCGGCGGCGACGGCTGGGAGAGCGACACACTATTGCAGATCGGCAAGGAAGCAGTCGAGGGACATTACTTCTCCACGCATTATGCCGCCGACGCCGCCTCACCCAAGGTCGCGGCCTTCGTTGCCGCCTACAAGAAACGCTACAACGGAAAGATGCCCGATGCGATGGCGGCCCTGGGCTATGATTCGGCCATGATCCTTGCCGAAGCGATGAAAACAGCAGGCACTACCGATGGCGACAAGGTGCGCGCCGCGCTTGCTGCAACCAAGGATTTCGACGCAGTCACCGGCAAGATCACGATCAACGACAAGCGTGACGCTGTGAAATCCGCCGTCATTCTTCAGGTCAAGGACGGGGCGTTCAAGTTCCTTGAGACCGTCAGTCCGTAAGTGTTGAGATAAAATAGAAGTGAGTTGAGGGACTGAAATCAATGCCGGCTGGAACCAGCTTCGCTCATCCTCTCGACTATCAACCAAACAACTCCCAAAGGCCTTGGACTGGTTCCTGCAACAAATCATCAACGGCCTGGCGCTGGGGTCCATCTATGCCCTCATCGCCCTGGGTTACACGATGGTTTACGGCGTGCTGCGGTTCATCAATTTTGCGCACAGTGACGTGCTGATGCTCGGTGCGTTCAGCGCCTTTTACCTCGCGCCCGCGCTGCAGAATCTCGTCCCGGTTCCCTCATTTGCGGGCGCGATCATTATTGTTCTGCTCTCGATGCTGATCTGCGCCGGCATCGGGATCTTGATCGAGTTTCTGGCGTATCGACCTCTGCGGCGGCGACCGAAGCTCACGGTTCTCATCACGGCCATCGGTGTTTCATTGTTCATCGAGTTCACGTGCCAGCACCGGGCGGTTTTCGGAGCGGACACCAAGCCATTTCCCAACCTGCTTCCCGCGGCTGATTTCCATTTCGGCGGATTGGTGGTCAGCAGCAATGACCTTGTGGTGGTCATTCTCACCGTGCTGCTGCTCGCCACGCTCTGGTTTGTCGTGCAGCGCACCAAGATGGGAACCGCGATGCGCGCGGTTTCATTCAACCAGCAGGCGGCCGCGCTGATGGGCATCAATATCAACCGCATCATCTCGTTTACCTTCGGCCTCGGTTCCGCGCTGGCGGCGGTCGCTGGTATTTTGTATGCGCTCAAGGCACCCGGCATCGAGCCGCTTATGGGCGTGCAGCCGGGCATCCGCGCGTTCATTGCCGCTGTGCTTGGGGGGATCGGTAACTTGCCTGGCGCGGCGCTCGGCGGCATTGTCATCGGACTATTGGAAACGTTCGCCGGTGGCATCTCAGGGTTGTCGAACTATCGCGACGGCATCGCGTTTGCGATTCTGATATTGATCCTGCTTTTCAAACCCGCCGGACTTCTCGGCAAAGCATCCGTGGAAAAAGTATGAACAACAGTGGTGCCAAGCGCTGGCTTCTCGCTGGCATCGCGCTCGCGGTGGTGGTGTCGTATTTTTCTGCGCAATTCAACCGCTACTATCTCGGCATCGCCATTGACTGCGGCATCAACATCATCCTCGCGGTCAGCTTGAATTTGATCAACGGCCACACCGGCCAGTTCAGCCTCGGTCACGCCGGATTCATGGCGGTGGGTGGTTACACTGCCGCGAAGTTCACGCTCGTCTTCGAGTCCATGGTTCCGGACAGCTTGAAGCCACTGCTGTTCCTGGTCGCGCTCGTGCTCGGCGGCTTGATGGCAGCGGTGGCCGGATTCAGCGTTGGTGTGCCATCGTTGCGCTTGAGGGGTGACTATCTGGCGATTGTCACACTGGGCTTTGGCGAAATCATCCGTGTGATCGTGCAGAATATGGAAAGCGTCGGGGCCGCCAGCGGACTCAAGGGTATTCCAAAATACAGCACGCTGGGCTGGACGTTTGCGCTTGCGGCAGTGACGGTCTATGCCGTCAGTGCGCTAGTAAACTCGACTTATGGGCGCGGCTTCATCGCGGTGAGCGATGATGAAGTCGCCGCCAGTTCGATGGGCATCAATCCGGTGCGCTACAAGGTGACGGCATTCGTCACCGGCGCGTTCTTCGCCGGCATTGCCGGTGGTTTGTATGCGCATCACAAGCAGTTTCTCTCTCCGACCGGATTCGACTTCCTCAAGTCCATCGACATCGTGGTCATGGTCATTCTTGGAGGCATGGGGCGCACCGCCGGCGTCATCATCGCCGCGATTTTGCTCACGGTGCTGCCGGAGTTCCTGCGCCAGTTCGCAGATTACCGGATGATCATTTACGCTCTGCTCATCATCGTCCTGATGATGGCGCGTCCGCAGGGGCTGTTCACGCTCGGCGCGAAAAAGAAAGGGGCCGCGAGAGTATGAGCGACGCGCTGCTCGAACTGAATCAGGCCACGATCAAGTTCGGCGGACTCACCGCGGTTTCCGAACTGAGCATGAAGATTCGCCCGGAGGAGCTTGTCGGATTGATCGGCCCGAATGGTGCGGGTAAAACCACCGCCTTCAATCTGATCACCGGCGTCTATCAGCCAACTTCGGGCGAAATTCGTTTCTCCGGCAAATCCATCAGAAACGCCAAGCCGCACGACCTCACCAAGTCCGGCATCTCCCGCACATTTCAGAACATTCGTCTTTTCACTTCGATGAGCGTTTTCGACAATGTGCGCACTGCCACGCAGGTGCATCGCCTTCATGGCATCGGCAGCGCCCTGTGGCGCGGACGCAGTTTTCACACGGGTGAACTCGAAGTCGAAAAGCAGGTTCACGAATTGCTCGATATCTTTCAACTTCGCGATCTGCGCCATGAAGATGCGTGCAGTCTTCCCTACGGGGATCAGCGGCGTCTGGAGATCGTGCGCGCCCTGGCGACGCGCCCCAAGCTGCTGCTGCTTGATGAACCCGCCGCGGGCATGAATCCGACGGAGAAGGAGGAGCTGATGAAGCTCATTCAGTTCATCAAGGACAAATTCAAGATCGCCATCATGCTCGTGGAGCACGACATGAAAGTTGTCATGGGCATCTGCCAGCGCATTTATGTGCTCGAATATGGCGTCAAGATTGCCGAGGGCACGCCGGATGATATTCGGCAAAATCCTAAAGTCATCGAGGCCTACCTCGGAACCGAGGAGGCGAAACAGAAACCCCATGCTTGAGATCGAAAAACTCGAAGTCAATTACGGCTCGATCAAGGCCTTGCACGGCATCTCCTTGAAGGTGCCGGAAAAAAGCATCGTCACCCTCATCGGCGCGAACGGCGCGGGCAAGTCCACCACGCTGCGGGCGATTTCCGGCTTGATCAAAACCGGTGGCGGCACCGTGCGTTATGCCGGCGAGGACATCACCAACAAGCCCGCGCATGAAATTGTGGCCCGCGGTTTATGTCATGTGCCCGAGGGGCGGATGGTTTTCGCAAACCTCACCGTGATGGAGAACCTCCACATGGGTGCCTACTTGCGGAGCGACAAGGCAGGCATCGCGCAGGATGCAGATTACGCGTTCACGATCTTTCCGCGCCTCAAGGAACGCATCGGCCAGCTCGCGGGCACGCTTTCCGGTGGTGAGCAACAGATGCTGGCCATCGCCCGCGCCTTGATGAGCAAGCCGCGCTGCCTCATGCTTGATGAGCCTTCACTGGGGATCGCGCCGATTCTGGTGCGCGCGATTTTTGACCAGATCGTGGCCATTAACAAAGAGCGCGGGCTGACGATTTTGCTGGTGGAACAGAATGCGAATTTGGCGCTTGGTATCTCGAACTACGGCTACGTGCTGGAGACGGGCCGGGTGCTGTTTGAAGACAACGCCGCCGCTCTGCGCGTGAATCCGCAAGTGCGCGAGGCCTATCTCGGCGGTTAGGCCGCCTCCTTGGCCGCCAAGTCTTTTTGATAGCGCGTGTAGATATAAACTGGGATGTCCAGGTCGCCTAGATGATTCTTTATCTCCATAATTGTGGCGGAGTCTTGTGAAATTTTTCACAAACTGGTTGCCGCTCCCGCCCACGGAGCTAGTCTCAACTCAGCGCCATGACTGAAACGCCAAGCATTCTGCCTGTTAATTACGATTCCAAAATCGAAGGCAACATCGTCATCACCAAGCTCGACGCCGCCATTAACTGGATGCGCAAAAATTCTCTCTGGCCGATGCCGATGGGACTGGCCTGCTGTGCGATTGAAATGATGGCCACGGCGGCCTCGCGTTATGACATGTCGCGCTTCGGCATGGAGGTTTTCCGCTTCTCGCCGCGTCAGGCTGACGTGATGATTGTAGCCGGCACCGTGACCTACAAAATGGCGCTGGCGGTGAAGCGCATCTGGGACCAGATGCCGGGGCCGAAATGGTGCATCGCCATGGGCGCGTGCGCCAGCAGCGGCGGCATGTATCGCAGCTATGCGGTGCTCCAGGGAATCGACCGCCTTATTCCAGTCGATGTCTATATTTCCGGCTGCCCCCCACGGCCCGAAGCGCTGCTTGAGGGACTGATGCGCTTGCAGAAAAAGATTGAAACCGAAGGCTCTTTCATGGAGCAGAAAAAGGAACTCATCGAAAGTCTCGCCTAATTCCCCATGAACGCGGCACAAATGGCACAAGCTCTGAAAGAAAAGTTCGGTGATGCGATCACCTCCCTCACCGAGTTCCGCGGTGAGCACTCCGTCACCGTCAAACTGGAATCGCTCAAGCCCCTGATGCGCTATTGCCGCGATGAGATGGGTTTTGATTACCTGCTTGATGTCTCCAGCGTGGATCACTATGAGAGCGACCCGCGCTTTGAGATGGTTTATGAACTCTACGGCCTCGGTCATCATCAGCATCTGCGCGTGAAGTCGCTGCTCTCCGAGGAACAGGAAGCACCTACGGTCAGCGACCTTTGGGCCACGGCTAACTGGCATGAGCGCGAAGTCTTTGACATGATGGGCATCCGCTTTGACGGCCATCCTGATTTGCGCCGCATCCTGATGTGGGAGGGCTATCCCTTTCACCCGCTGCGAAAGGAATTCCCCCTTGCGGGCAAGGCCAGCGACATGCCGGAAGTCGCCTTCACCGGCATCGCGCCGCTGGCAGGCGGGCCGTTCGTGACCTCGCCCTGTCATGCCGACACCATCAAGCGTGAGCCTCGCGCGAAGAGCTTTGGGGATTAAAGTTCCGAAAGAAAGGTGGCACACATTCGTTTGTTGCCATGTGCGTCTTGCGCATGTTTTAATCTGCAATCGAATTTACTTCCTCCATTATGAACATCCGCCTTATCAAACCTCTCGTTCTTGGGGCTTTCGCAGCCCTGTGTGTGCTGCCGAAGAATTCCAACGCTGCTGATGCCATCGGCTGGCCCCAGTTCCGCGGGCCGAGCAATGGCATCGCCCCGGCGCTTCCCGTTGCGGATGCCGGCAAGCTGAAGATCACCAAGCTCTGGGTCACGCCCACCGACAGCGGATTCAGCTCCTTCGTGGTTGCCGGAGCGCAGGCGTTCACCATGGTCAGTCGTGGCGGCAAGGAAACGCTTGTCTCGCTCGATATCAAGAGCGGTAAGGAACAGTGGGCGCAACCTCTAGCCGATGCCAAATACGACGGCGGTGGTGATTCCGGTTCCCGCGATAACAAGGGTGGTGACGGCCCGCGCTCAACTCCGGCTGTGAACGACGGCAAGGTCTATGTCATCGACTCTCAGGTCACGGTTTATTGCCTCGATGCCAAGGACGGCAAGAAAATTTGGGTGCATGATGTGAAGAAGGAAAACGGCGGAGAAAACATTCACTGGCAGAACGCCGCCTCTCCCGTCATCGATGGTGAGCTTGTGCTCCTCGCGGGTGGCGGTAAAGGACAGGCTCTGCTCGGACTCGACAGGAAAACGGGCGCGGTGAAGTGGAAGGGCGAGAACGACGAAATGACCCACGCGACTCCGGTCATTACAGAAATACTCGGCACGCATCAATGCATTTTCTTCACGCAGACGGGACTCGTCTCCGTGGATCCACAGAGTGGGAAAGTATTCTGGCGCGCGCCTTTCAAATACAGCACCAGCACTGCGGCCTCGCCAGTTGTCTCGGATGACATTGTCTATTGCTCCGCCGGTTACAATGTCGGCGCGGGCGCGTTCAAGATTGCGAAAAGCGGCGATGGCTTTACCGCCACTGAACTCTGGCGCAAAGAAGGAAACGACCTGGCCAACCACTGGAGCACGCCCGTCGTGAAGGACGGTTATCTTTACGGGATGTTCAGTTTCAAGAAATACGGCCAGGGCCCGCTCGCCTGCGTGGACATCAAGACCGGCGACGTGAAATGGGAGCAGGCAGGCTACGGTCCCGGCCAGGTCATTCTCAGCGGGGACACCCTGGTCGCCCTCAACGACAATGGCGAAGTCGTCTTTGTGAAGGCCGATCCCGCGAAATACACCGAAATGAAGCGCGAGAAGCTCATCACCGGAAAAATCTGGAGCTATCCGGTCCTCGCCTACAACCACCTCTTCGTCCGCAGCACCAAGGAAGGCGGCTGTTGGGAGCTGAAGTGATTCCATTCGCGGTCGCTGGTGTGGCACGCCAGCCATCAAGGCTTGTGTCCTCACAAGCGGCGTGTTGTTTTATATTTTGATTATTGTCGGCAACGATCTTTACTTCTTGCTGTTCCACTGTTGATTATCGACAATCTGATCTGATCTGATCTGATTGGTCCCAGTCGAAAAAACTCGAGCATGTCAAAGACTTTCCGAAATTTTACCGTCAAGCTGACCAAGCGAGAACTGCTGTTCGCTTTCGTCTTTGCTACATACATCGGTTCCATTGTCTGCAACTTCTATCTACTTAAAGAAATTGATCGCAATTACTCGGATTTAATTGATCACAGCGTTCCGGCCTTGAGGGAATTGAACAAGGTCACCGCATCGGCGGCCTACGCTATGCATCAGACTTACCCCAGACTTTTTGAGGAAAAAGCCCCCGGACGCGCGGAGGCGTTGCAAAGAGCATGGGCGGCACTGACGGACGAAACACTGACTCGTATCCGTTTCCTGCAAGATGACTTTTCAGGAATCGGCATTGGTGAAATGACGGAACTCAAGGAGGTGGGTGAAGAATTTTCACGTATCGGCAACAATGTTGTAAAGCTGTATGCCGAAGAAAATCTGAAGGAAGCGGAGTTGTATCGGGAACGCGAGTTGCGCCCCGCATTGGAGCGTTATATAGCCGCAACCAAAATGATGGCCGACAAAATCTCTGACCTAGGGGAGAAATCCAGTGATCAAATCACGGAAAAGACCCGAAAGATCTCCCTTTCCGTTCTTCGCTTCGCGAGCTGGCCTGTGATTGCGTTATCGTTGATATTTATCACACTGCTCTCCTTGGGATTGGTTGTCCTGTTCATCATGGCCAAGGCCTCTTGGGACATCAGAAATATTGAAAAGAAAACGCCCTGAATTCGGAGCGTTGAGAATGCCGCAAAAAGCGGCATTGGTGAACAGAGTATCGAAAATGAAATGGTGGCCCGAGACGGATTCGAACCGCCGACACGAGGATCTTCAATCCTCTGCTCTACCAACTGAGCTATCGGGCCATTCGCAAAAAGCGAGTTGGGAGTATGCGTGGCGTAGTGCGGCGCGCAAGAGGAATTTGCTGGCGATGCCGCTATCGCTGAGCCTCTCGCCAACATACTTGTAAAACAGCGGCGGTTTTGTAATCTGGCGCGCATGGTAAAATTTCCTCGTCTGACATTGCTGCTTATCTTCGGCTTCCTAGCCCGGGCTGTCCTCGCGGTGGAGATTGTGGGCGGAGTGCAGGTCGCAGCCACAGGCAACACGGCGACACTACGATGGAAGACTGACGTTGAATGTGGTTCGCGTGTCCGGACTGGATTGGCGGCGGCGGACCTCGATCGCAAAGTCAGTGCCGATGGAGTTGGCGTGGAACATGTGGTCGTCGTTGATGGATTGCAGACGGAGACGACTTATTTTTTCAATGTCGGCACCTCGCGCAAGGTTCTGGCTGCCGGCAGTTTTCATACGTCCGGTCGGGCTGCAACAAAAAGCGTCTGCGCAGCGCCTGAGAAAAAAACTCCGCTGCCGGTTCGCAAAGCCCCTCCGACCCGTAAAATATGGGGAAACATCCGCTCGCTTCAGGATCACTTTGACCGGCATGGTCGTGACTTCGGCGCGAAGACTCCGGACGATTATGCCCGGATGTCGTGGGAATTTCTCAACCTGGCCCTCGATGAGGGATGGTCGGCTAAGGTGGACGGCAGCGACGGGACGATCCGCATTTGGGATGCAAAGTCGCGGGCCTTTGCCGCCTACAATCGCGACGGCACGACGAAGACCTATTTCAAGCCCGGCAGTCCCGATTACTTTGAACGGCAGCCGGGGAAGACCACCAAATTGAAACGCCCCGAGTAACCATCAACGCACCCACTCCATGTCCACCTGCCTTGTCTGCGGATATCCGAAACTGAAAGAACCTCCGCGCGCCCCATCAGGCGGCGGATCTTATGAAATCTGTCCCTGCTGCGGCTTCCAGTATGGAGTGGACGATGATGACAAGGGAATCACGGTCACGGCCGCCCGGAAACGATGGATTGAGGGCGGAATGAAATGGAGCAGCCGCGGACAGCCGGTTCCGAAACTCTGGAAGCCGCAGGAGCAGCTCGCGATGCTGACAACACCCGTGAAAAGCAAAAGGCGCAAATAGAGCCAAAAAGCAGCAAAAAAATATATCAGCGGGAACGGCAGAGTTGCCGGGCTGATTCCTATGATATTGAAGTAAATCGTGGAAATACATTGAGAAGAAAACACGTATCTGCCAGCCGCCCATGAAGCCGGTCGTTGGTTTGCAACTTTCGGCTCATGGCGCATCAGTCAGACTCCATTCGCCAATCAACGCATGAACAAATCCAGCATCCTTGCCTCTCTCGTCATTCTCTTGTTTGTGACCCCACTTTCAGCTGCCAAACCTGCCGCGAAACAGATAGATCCGCACACCGCAGCTGACATTCTGAAGAAGATCACCTGTCCACCCCAGTTCAACGCCACCGTTTTCGCATCGCCTCCGCAACTGGCCTACCCCATCTTCATCAGTGCTGCACCAGACGGAACATTGTTTGTGGGATGTGATGAAAATGGATCGCTCGACCGCAAAACGGGCCGCGGAAAAATTATGATGTGCCGCGACTCTGATGGCGATGGTGCCGCTGACAAATTCACCACGTTTGCGATGGTGGACAGCCCGCGCGGTGTGACTTGGGACGCGAGCACGCGCACGCTCTATGTCATGCATCCGCCGAATCTCACGGCGTATCACGACGACAACAACACTGGCGTGGCCAACCGGCAGGAGGACTTGGTCACCGGACTTGGTTTCAATCTCGATTTTCGCGGCGCGGATCACACCACGAACGGCTGCCGCCTGGCCATCGACGGCTGGATTTACATCGCGGTCGGCGATTACGGTGCGGTGAAAGCCACCAGCAAGGACGGTCGCACGCTGGCGATGCGCGGCGGCGGCATTGTGCGAGTGCGCCCGGACGGCAGCGGCATGGAGCGCGTGGTCTGGAATACGCGCAATCTCCTCTCGGTCGCCATCAGCCCGACACTTGAACTGTTCACGCGCGATAACACGAACGACGGTGATGACTGGAATGATCGCCTGAGCTTCAATCCCTTCGGCGCGCAGATGGGCTATCCCACACTCTTCCGCAATTTTTCTGATGAGATCATCCCCACCATGATTGATTTCGGTGGCGGTTCGCCAGTGGGATCGATTTTCATTGATGAACCGAATCTGCCCAAGGAGTGGTCCTACGGTTTCTATTCCGTGGAATGGGGACGCAATGAAATCGACCTGCATCCGCTCACGCCCAATGGCGCGGCATGGAAGGCCGGCACCAAGCAGTTCATGAAAATGACCCGCGCCACCGATCTGGATGTGGATGGATCTGGTCATCTCTATGCTGCGAGTTGGGATGGCGCGACTTACACTTACAACGGCCCGAATGTTGGATACATCGTCCGTCTCACTGCGAAGGACGCGAAGCCAGGTCAGGCTCCTGATTTGAAAAAACTCGATGAAGCTAAACTCGTGGAGCTTGTCGGTTCACCCAGTGCCGTGTGGCGGCTGGCGGCGCAGCGGGAGATCTTGCTGCGCGGGCCGAAGCCCGGTGTTGCGGAAGGATTGAAACAAATCATTGAGAAGAACGACAATATCGGCGCGCGCGTCGCTGCGATTTTCACCCTCAAGCAACTGCTTGGTGCGAAATCACATCCCGCGCTCATGGAATTGCTGAAGCATGATGAGGTGCGCGAGTATGCGCTCAAGGCCCTTGCCGATGACCAGCGTCTGGCGCTGGAAGTTCCTGCGAAACCCTTCGTGGATGCGTTGACTGACAAAAATCCCCGCGTGCGACTTCAGGCCGTGACGGGCCTTGGACATCTCGGCAAATCGGAGGCCGCGCAGGCCATGCTGCCGCTCACGGCGGACAGCGACTACACGGTCGCCCACATTGCCGTGCAGGCACTCCGCTGGCTGGATGCTTCTGACGTCTGTCTCGCCGCGCTCGATTCCAGTAATGGTAAAATCCAGGCTGGTGCGTTGCGCGTTCTCCAGGCGCTTTACAAGCCGGTGGTGATTAATGGCTTGCTCAAGCGTCTGCCTGCATCCACCGGCACCCTGCGCATCGGAATTTACAAGACACTCTGCCGTCTCGATACCAAAGAGGCTGAATACACCGATCCAAAAATGTGGTGGGGCACGAGGCCCGATACCAGCGGCCCCATCTACAAACCTGTGCGCTGGGAGGGGAGCGACAAGATTGAAGCTGCGTTAAAAAATGAACTTACCGCAGCGAAAGATCAGGACGCCCAGGCTTATGTCACTACGCTCATGCGGACAAAGGTTTCTTTCCCCGGCTTCACGGAATTAATGCTGGCTAAGGCGGGGCGCGACACTGCATCGCGTCTTGATGTGATCGAGCCGCTTTTGTCGTCCAAGGCGCCCCTCTCCAACGATTTGCTCAAGGCCCTGTCCGTCATCGCAGCCAATGAAAGCGAGCAGCCGGAACTTCGCGCACGATCCTTGCGCATGTTGGGCGGCATCGCGGAAAAGAATCTGCCGGTGGTGATGACGGCATTCATCCCTCTGGCCAGATCAGAGCAGCAGGGTGCACTCGCGGCAGTCTGGGAGGAGTTTACCCGCAACCCCAAGCTTGCAAAAAACATTAACGATTTCGCCGCTCTCGCTCGCGGCAAGGACGCTGCTGCGCGGACCCTTGGCTCCACGTTTCTCGTCAACCTTGTCACCAGCACCTTGCACAAGGATGACAAACAAAAGGACCAGGCGCGCAAGGCCATCAATGACCTCTGGAAATCATCTGATCAAGCCGCCTCACTGCTTGGCGTGATCGGGCGCACGCACGCAACCCAGTTCGGCCCCCAGGTGCGCGAGCAGCTCAACAACAAAGACCACGTCGTCGCCGAGGCCGCCGAGTTCGCGCTGACGAAACTCGGCCTGGACAAGACAGGTTCTCCCGCCGCAAAAAACATCGGCGAGATGAAGTATGAAGACGTGGTAAAAATCGCCATGGGCACCAAGGGCGACGTCAAGACGGGCGAGGGACTCTTCCTCAAGCAAGGCTGCATTGTCTGTCACACGGTTTCCGACAAAGAACCACCGAAAGGTCCCATGCTCGGCGGCATCACCACGCGCTACGGGCCGGCAGAGTTGATCGAGTCCATCATCAAGCCCAGCGCAAAAATCGCCCAGGGTTTCGAGTCCGAATACTTAAAACTGAAAAACGGCACCGAGTATGAAGGCTTCGTCGTCAAAGAGGGCGGCGACTCGGTTGATCTTCGCAACATCGTGGGCGCCACGTTCATGGTGGAGAAAGGCGACATTGCCAAACGCGAGCGACGTGAAAAATCCATCATGCCCGAAGGGCTGGTCTCCAACATCACGCCCGAAGACCTCGCTTCACTTCTGGCTTATTTGGACTCAACCAAGTCGAAGTAACTCGACGTGCTCACTCACCTTTCGTGCTGTTGCCCCGGAAGAACGACTCAAGCAGAGACACGGGCAGGGCGCACCCGGCGCTTCCGAGTCACGGGAGACTTTGATGCTCCCCCTTTCGTCACCAGCGTTTTGTTTGGTTCTTCCGGAAAGTTTGAGTCTCTCATGATGATATTGTAGCATGAGGCATGAGTCAAAGTTTGCTTTATCATG
>JAYVOH010000107.1:0-14818 GCA_043758025.1 Verrucomicrobiota bacterium | reverse complement strand
CGGACATCTCGTGGCTGGAGCTGGCGGATTTGAATCATCCTCTGATGAAAAGGCTGTCCATCGAGGCCCCCGGCACTTATCACCACAGCCTCGTGGTCGCCAATCTCGCCGAGGCCGCAGCCGAGTCCATCGGTGCCCACGCCGGCATGTGCCGTGTGTGTGCCTATCTGCACGACATCGGGAAGCTCACCAAGCCGGAGTATTTCATCGAGAACATGAACCCCGATGAAAATCCACACGACGATCTCACCGCGCGCATGAGTGCCCTCGTGCTCATCGCCCATGTAAAGGACGGCGTCGATCTCGCCATCCAGCACCGGCTCAATGCCCGCATTATCGACGTCATCGAGCAGCATCACGGAAACTCTCTCGTCTATTTCTTCTACCGTCGCGCACTCGACCAAAAGAAAGAAATTCTCCGTCTCGTCGAGCAGGACAAGGCCCGTGAAGACGACGTCCCTGAAGTGACCGAGGACGGATTCCGCTACCCGGGTCCCAAACCCCAGTTCAAAGAAAGCGCCATTATCAGCCTGGCCGATGCCGTAGAAGGCGCGAGCCGCACGCTGAACAAGCCCACGCCCGCGCGGGTGGAGCAAGTGGTCGAAGACATCGTGCGCGACCGCCTCCTGGATCATCAGCTGGATGAATGCGACCTCACCCTGTCCGATCTGGCGGAGATTAAATCCAGCTTCGTGAAAACTCTGCTCAGCATGTTGCACAGCCGCATCAAATATCCCAAGGAGCCGGTGGAAGTAACTCCCACCCAGATCGCCCTGCGACAGGGCCGCGATCAGGAAGCCGTGACAACCCAGGCTGCGGCCAAGGCCAGCGCGGCATGATCCCGGAGGACATCACCCTCCATCTCTACAATCACCAGCGACGCCAGCCCTCGCGGCTCAAGCTCTGGCGTAAGGTTGCCAAACGTGCCCTGCCCCATTGCCTGGCCGCAGCCAAATCAAGCGGGGCCGCGTTGCTTTCACTTAAGGAGATCGAAGTCTCATTCGTCTCCGACAAAGCCATTGCCCGCGTGCATGGCGAGTTCCTAGATGATCCCACACCGACTGACGTCATTACTTTCCCGCACGGTGAAATCATCATCAGTCTCGATACCGCTCAGCGCCAGGCTGTCGAGCACGGAGAATCTTACGAGCGCGAGGTGGCTCTCTACATCATTCATGGCCTGCTCCATCTCGCCGGCTGGGATGATCACGAAGAATCCCAGCGTCATGAAATGCATTTACGACAGCTAAAAATTCTGTCTGAATCTTTTGATGAGTGAAGCGAGACGCATCTCTCACTCTGCCCCACCCTAGCGATTCCGAATGATCTTCTCCACGGAGTTCTCCGTAATGGTATTCCCCTTGGAGTCACGACCTTTGATGGCTAATTCCCCGAAATTGTATTCGATCACCAAATTTCTCAGTCGTGGTTTGGGCTGTAGATGGATCAGTAATCTTTGCGCATTGCTTTCTTCTTCGCTTTCATGGCGCGCAAAATAAAGCACCTTGGTGCCGGGCGTCCCGATCGTCAGCGCATACTCCTTGTCGCGGGTAACACCGCCCACTTGGAAACGCTTTCCGTAAATGCGCCCCTGTTTGCCATCGCGATAAATCAACGAATACACCGCCTGTTCATCGCGCTTGAAAATATTGATATAACACGGGTTCTTCCCGACGTGAAATTTCGGTGCCATCTTGACCACGCTCATGGAACCATCGCGGGTGATGAACAGAACCTCGTCCATGCTGGAGCATTTCGCGAGCGGCTCCCCTTCTTTCTTCAAGCCATATCCGGCAAAGCCTTCTTTGGCATCGAGGTAAAGTGTTTCATCCGCCAGCGCCACTTCCGCTGCAGCCACACGCTCCAGACCACTTTTTGGAATCTTGGTGCGACGCTCCCGTCCCTTGCTGTAAACCTCTTTGATTCGCTCAAAATACTTCACCGCATAGCTCGTGAGCCTCTTCAGGAAGCGCCTCACTTCCTCCATATTTTCTTCCAGCGTCTTGATCTGCTTGTCGGCCTCAAACGAATTAAACTTGGAGATGCGCTTGATCTTGATCTCGGTGAGCCTGGCGATGTCATCTTCGGTGATCTCCCGCCGCAAGAGTCCCAAGTAGGGTTTCAACCCCTTCCAGATCGCGCCAATGACACCATCCCAGGTGGTCTGTTCTTCAATATCGCGATAGATGCGCTTCTCGATGAAAATTTTCTCCAGCGAACTGAAATGCCATTTCTCCTCCATCTCGCCCAGCTCGATTTCCAATTCCCGCTTGAGTATCTGCTTCGCAAGCTCCGCCGATTCGCGCAGCAATTCCGTTACGCTAATAAATCGCGGCTTGTCATTCTGAATGACCACGGCATTCACGCTGATGCTGACCTCGCAATCCGTGAACGCATAGAGCGCCTGCATGGCCTGCTCGGGATCGGTGCCACTGGGAAGGTGCACGAGGATTTCCACAAACTCCGCCGTGTTGTCCTCTACCTTCTGCACCTTGATCTTGCTCTTTTCGTTCGCAGCGACAATGGAGTCCTGAAGACTGCCAGCCGTTGTGCCAAAGGGAATCTCCGTGATGCGAAGGATATTGCGGCGCGGCACCTGCTCGATCTTGGCGCGCACCCGCACCCGTCCGCCGCGCTTGCCATCGTTATAGTCATTCGCATCCAGAATGCCACCCTGTGGGAAATCAGGAAATAGCTCGAACGCTTCACCGCATAGCGCGGCAATGGAGGCATCACAAAGCTCAACAAAATTGTGCGGCAAAATGCGGCAGGACAAACCAACGGCGATCCCCTCGACTCCTTGCGCGAGCAGCAGCGGAAATTTCACCGGCAACGTCACCGGCTCCTTGTTGCGCCCGTCATAACTAGCCGACCAAGCGGTGACCTTGGGCGAAAATGCCACATCCATAGCGAACTTACTGAGCCGCGCCTCGATGTATCGCGGCGCGGCGGCGTTGTCACCCGTAAGGATGTTTCCCCAGTTCCCTTGAGTATCGATCAGCAACTCCTTTTGCCCGAGCTGGACCATGGCATCGCCAATGCTCGCGTCACCGTGCGGATGATACTTCATGGTGTTGCCCACGACGTTCGCGACTTTGTTGTAGCGTCCATCGTCCAGTTCATGCAGCGAATGCATGATGCGCCGCTGCACAGGCTTAAACCCGTCGTCAATGTGCGGCACCGCCCGCTCCAGGATCACATAGCTCGCGTAATCAAGGAACCAGTCGCCATAGAGTTCATCCACCATTTTGGTGTGAGGAGACACCGCAGACGTCGGGGGCGCGGGCAGATCAGGCTGGTTGTCAGATTGGGGGCTGGACACGTTCGGAAGCGGAATAATTCAGGGGCATTCAACTAGCATGAGCATCTGCGCAGTAAAGGGCAATGTGACTTACTTTGTGCTTTCTTATCGTCGATTGACAACACGATTCCATTCGCAAGTCATCATCTCGAAAGTTCCAGCAAGACAGACGCTTGTTGCGCCTGTCTGTGGGTGGGCTATTAGACACGCCCCCATTGTGACCACCGCGACCCAGATCACCCTTTTGCGCATTCTGATGATTCCCGTATTCGTCGGGTTCGCCGTGTATTATGCGCGCAGCATCCGTGACGGCGAACCCGATGAACGGATGCGCATCGCCGCCGTGACCGTCTTTGCCATCGCAGCGCTGAGTGACATGTTGGACGGCTGGGTCGCACGCCGCTTCAACCAGTTCAGCCGGCTCGGCGCAATTCTCGATCCGCTGGCGGACAAGCTGCTTCTGCTGGCCGCCGTGCTCACGCTGGCTTTCTCCGAATGGCCGGCCCGTCTGCCGCTCTGGTTCGTCATCGTGGTTATCTCCCGGGAGATTCTCACCATCGCCGGAGCCTTTCTCATCGATCACGTCGCCGGAAAAGTGGAAGTCCATCCGCACTGGACCGGCAAGGTCGCGACTTTCATACTCATCACCACGGCAGGATGCGCCATGATGCGCTGGGATCAACTCGTGCCCTGGGTGGCGGCGGTGGCCTGTGCTTTCACCTTTGTATCCGGCGGCATTCACCTGGCGGACGCGATGCGGCAGATGCAAAACCACGATCAAAATACGGGATCGCGTTGAGACCTCCCGGCACTAAATATCACCTTTAACTTTTAGATTCAAAACCATGGCCAAAGCACATCCACCCACTCACGCGCACCCGATGGTCGCCATCGTCGGACGTCCCAACGTGGGCAAGTCCGCGCTCTTCAACCGGCTCGCGGGCCGCAACATCGCCATCGTGCATGACCGCCCCGGCGTCACGCGCGACCGGCTCACCGCCATGTGCCGACGCGGAGATGTTCCCTTTGAAATCATGGACACCGGCGGCATCGGAGAAACTATTTCCGATGAATTCGCCGATCAGGTGAAGGCCGAGGCCCAACTGGCCATGGAATCGGCGGATGTGATCCTGTTTGTTGTGGACGGTTACGAAGGCCAGAAGCCCGTGGATCAAACGCTCGCAGAGATGTTGCGCAAAACCACCAAGCCCGTCATGCTGGTCGTCAACAAAGTGGATTCAGAAAGACGGCGCGACCACGCCGCCGAGTTCAGCCGCCTCGGTTTCAAGCACACGGCGGATGTCAGTGCCGAACACGGATTGGGAATCAATCAGCTAGTGGATCAAGTTGTGGATCTCATCAAAGGTTGCTGCATACCGCGCGTCGCCAATGCTGTTGAGAATGAAATTACTGATGAGGATTCCGATTCCGAATCGCCACCTCAGACCGAGCGCTTGCGGCCATTGAGAATCGCAATTATAGGACGACCCAATGCCGGCAAATCCTCATTGATCAACGCCATCCTCGGCCAGCAGCGCACCATTGTCAGCGATATTGCAGGCACCACGCGCGATTCCGTTGACGTCCCCTGCGAGATCGGCGGCAGGCCTTACATCCTGATTGATACCGCCGGACTCCGTCGCAAAGCCAAGATTTTGGATGAAGTCGAATCCTACAGTTCCGGTCGCGCGGTTCACAGTCTGCGTCGTGCGGACATCTGCCTCCTCGTCGTGGACAGCGCCGACGGCGCGAAGGCACAGGATCGCACCATCGCCAATCTGATCCTCAAGCAGCAAAAGCCCTGCATCATCGTGCTCAACAAATTCGACCTCTATCACCCTGATGCCAAGCCCAAGGTGCGGCGCGAGGAACTGATCGCGGATATGCGGCGCGAGTTTTTCTTCCTGCCCTACGCCCCGATGATTCCCATCTGTGCGACGAAGATCACGGGAGTGGATGAAGTTTTCCACGCCGTGAAAAAAGTGCAGGACGCAGCGCAGAACCGGCCCGGAACCGGAGTGCTGAACCGCCTGCTCCACAATGCCGTGGACAAGTCGGTCGCCACACTCGGACGCAGCGGGCAATCATTCCACTTGCTATACGCCACGTTCATCAAGGAGGAGAAACCCGCCGCGATTCCCGTGCCGCATATCGTCCTCTTCGCCAATCGCGCCGACAAACTCCAGGACAGTTATCTCCGCCACCTCGAAGCCGTCATCCGCGAGCAGTGGCCGGCAGAGGGCATCCCCTTCCGGTTCAGTATTCGGGGCAAGGAAAAACGAGGGAAGAAAAAAAGCGCGAGCTGAGCTGAACACACGCCAATCGTTTTGATCACCGCACACCAGATGCGCGGCGCGGCCGCAAATGTAAGATGAAGCGGACAAGAATGTCCGCGCTCCTTTCACTCATGCTTCCAGACGGAAGACTTCATCTCCCACGGGCTTCGGCTCTAAGACGTGAAATTCGACCTGAAGATCGCTGACCACGCGCTGAACCTGAGCCTTGAGGATTCGCTCGATCATGCGCGTCTCCATCTCGCAAACACTGGGATAAAGACGCTCGATTTCCGAGAGAGGATTGTGTTGCTCGACCATGCGCAGTCCGTTCTCGGCGTCGTTGACCACGGTGCAGAGACAGCCCTCCGCTGTGCGCAACCGGGCGAGTTCGGAGAGGCGTTCCTTGGGGGTAGTTCCCTTGAACTTGAGGGCAAGCTTTTCGGCTTTTTGCATGAAAAACTGGTGCAGCAGCCGCTCGGCGGCCGTCTCGCCGTTGAGCTGATTGACGATGGCGAGCAGAGCGAGGGAAAGTTCGTTGCCCCACTGCGGCAGAACTTGATCGAGTTTTTCCGTTGGCCTGTAAATTTTTTCAGGACGACCAGCGCCTTTCGCCCGGCGCCAGGTATCCAGATAACCGCGTTTGCGCAGCGCGTCACAGTGTTGCTTCACGCCCATGTAGCTCATTTTCATGACGACGCACAATTCGTTGACGGACATGCCTCCGCTGCGTTTGACGCGCAGAAGGATGTCCCAAGAGACAGAAGGAGCGATTTCGCGGGCGTGATGAATCATGACTTACGACGCGCCCAACGTGAAATCTTTTTGGCCGTGTGCAACTTATCAACCGTATTTCTTTTTGTAAATGAACCTCACATCAAGTTCCGAGTCTCAACAATCCGCAGCAACAGTCATTGACACCACCGCCCCAGTCTTTAGCATGCCACCGATCAATCCGATGTTCACGCCCGCGCCGCTTCCCGAGAAGGACTTCCGCACCTACGCGCCGGGCTATTGGAAAAACAAGAACATCAGCGAAGCTGACTGGAACAACCACGTCTGGCAACTGAAGAACCGGGTGACCACGCTGGCGGGGCTGGAAGAGCATCTTGTTCTCAGCGATGCCGAGCGCTCGGGCGTTCTGCTGAGCGGCAACAAGCTCGCGATGGCCATCACGCCTCATTTTTTCAATCTGATTCATCCCACTGATCCGGACTGCCCCATCCGGCGTCAGGTCATTCCACGCATTGAGGAAACCTGGGACGATCCCAATGAAATGGCCGATCCCTGCGGTGAAGACAGCCACATGCCCGTGCCGGGACTGGTGCACCGCTACCCTGATCGCGTCTTGTTTCTCGTGACGGATCGCTGCGCCAGCTATTGCCGCTACTGCACTCGCAGCCGCGTGGTCAGCGGTGTGGGCGAACAGGAATTGCATACGGAATTCGAGGCTGCGTTCCGCTATCTGGAAAAGCACCCGGAAATTCGTGATGTGCTTCTCAGCGGCGGCGATGCGTTATTGTTGAGCGACGCAAAACTGGATGCGCTGCTTACGAGGCTTCGCGCCATCAAGCACATTGAGTTCATCCGCATCGGCAGCCGCGTGCCCATCTTTCTGCCTCAGCGCATCACCCCCGCCCTGTGCACCATGCTGGCCAGACATCATCCGCTCTGGATGAGCGTTCACGCCAACCATCCGCGTGAACTGACCATTGAGGTCAAGGAAGCACTCGAACGTCTCGCCAATCATGGCATTCCTCTCGGCAACCAGAGCGTCCTGCTGCGCGGTGTAAATGATGACGCCGACTTGATGAAATCGCTCGTGCAAAAACTCCTCATGTGCCGCGTTCGCCCCTATTATCTTTACCAGTGCGATCTCATCCAAGGCAGCGCCCATCTGCGCGCCAACGTGAGCAAAGGCATCGAGATCATCGAGCAACTGCGCGGCCACACCACCGGCTACGCCGTGCCGCAGTTCGTCATCGACGCGCCCGGGGGCGGCGGCAAAGTCCCGGTCAATCCCGATTACGTCTTGATGAAAGACGGACAGCGCGTTCTCATCAGGAATTATGAGGGGAATGTCTTCGAGTATCCCGAGGCCCAACCGGCACGGGACTTAGCGTTCGACACCCCCTCCATCAACCGGCATTCCTTGGAATGGGGGCCGAAAGCGAAGTGGTGATAGCGATGAATTCACAACAGGGGTTGTCATTCCGACCTGAGTGCGATGATGCTTGAACATCGTCCGGGCGCAGGCAAGGATATAAATGTTCAATTACGAACCTATCTGCCTCACGTGAACGCCCTGCCCCCTCCCTTCTTCCATCAAGATTCGCGATGTGAATCGGATAAGGTGGGCGCCGGCACCAAGATATGGGCGTTTTCGCATGTGCTGCCCGGCGCGGTCATTGGCAGTTCATGCAACATCTGCGATCATGTCTTCATTGAAGGTGACGTTATAATTGGCGACCGGGTCACGATCAAATGCGGGGTGCAGCTTTGGAACGGCCTGCGGCTCGGCAATGATGTATTCATCGGCCCCAACGCGACTTTTTGTAATGATGCCTTGCCCCGCAGCAAACAACCGCCTCAGAAATTTCTCAAAACGATTGTCGAGGATGGTGCCTCCATCGGTGCCAATGCGACAATCCTGCCCGGTTTGACCATCGGCACCGGTTCCATGGTCGGTGCTGGCGCGGTAGTGACATCCGATGTTCGTCCCCACACGATTGTTAAAGGCAATCCCGCTCGAATCACCGGTTACATGGACACTATGCGCCCGCAGGAGCCGGAAGCGCCGCCCAGATCGGCCCCGGCTGAATCATGGGATTCTTTGGTCAAAGATGTGCGCCTAATCCGGTTCCCATTTATCGCAGACCATCGTGGAGATCTTACTGTAGGCAATTTTGGCGAGGAAGTTCCCTTTCAGCCAGCGCGATACTATTTTATTTTCAATACGGGATCCAAGGATGTCCGAGGTGAATACGCACACCGTGAATGTCATCAATTGTTCATCGCAGCCCGGGGCTCATGCATGGTAATGGTGGATGATGGGAAGAACCGACAGGAATATCGGCTCGACAGTCCTACCATGGGTCTCTACATCCCACCCATGATATGGACCGTGCAGTTCAAACATTCACAAGACTGCTTCCTCTCTGTGTTCGCGTCTCACCCCTATGAACCGTCTGATTACATCCGTGATTACAGCGAATTTGTGAATTCAGCCAGCAAGACAGTTTGAAGGGAATCAATTTGAGATGTCACGGATAATTAGACCGGCAGTGACTCCAGATGCCTGATCCGCTTCAAGCGAAAACGTCGGTGACGATTTTTCCTTTGCCACCCACCGTGAAGGGGCGACCGCTGCTGGACATGACGACTTGATCGACATCCATGCCCATGGCGTGACCGATGGTGCTGTGGAAATCTGGAATGCTGGTTTGTTTGTCAGCGACTTCTTTGCCTTCCTTGTCGCTGGAGCCATGAACATAGCCACCTTTGACCCCACCACCGGCGAGCATGGTGCTGAAAACTTTGGGATAGTGGTCGCGACCGCTGCGACCGTTGATCTTTGGCGTGCGTCCGAATTCCGAACAGACCACGATCAAGGTGGAATCAAGAAGGCCTTTGGCACCCAAATCCTGAATCAGCGCGGAGACGGCGGTATCGAGCACGGTGCCTTTGTCATCCATCGCGTTGTCGATCTCGTTGTGCATGTCCCAGCCGCCGTAGGCGACTTCCACGAATCTTACCCCATGTTCAATAAGGCGGCGGGCCAGCATGCAGCCCTGGCCGAATTTGTTCTGGCCATATTTGTCGCGCTGCACGGAAGGCTCTTCATCCAGCTTGAAGGCACTCAAGTCGGAACTGGTGAGCAGCTTCAATGTATCGTCATAAAATTCCGTGTAGCTCTTGAGGTTCATATCCTGAAACTTGCCACGGAACGATGCGTCCATCTTGTTGAGCAGTGCGAGCCGTTTTTGCAGCAGCTCCGAGGACGCATCGCCCCGGGCGTATTGCAAGCCGGCTTCAGGGTCATGGAGGGGCAATGGAGAATAAGCGGCACCGAAGAAACCGTTGCCACGATCGGGGCCGCGATTGATGCAGACGCTGGAGGGCAGGGTCTTGTGGCTGGGCCCGAGAATTTTCTGCGCCCAAGCACCCAGGATCGGATGACTGATGGCGCCACGTTGTTCGAAAGCGGTGCGGATGACATACTGCCCTGCGGCATGAACACCAGTCTTGGAGGTCATGGAGCGGATGAGCGTAAGCTTGTCGCCTTGCGCCGCCAGCTTGGGCAGATACCCGCTGAGTTCGAATCCGCCCTTGGAATTGACGGCTGTGCTTGCGCCCTTGGTCTCGCCTTTCTTAGGATCGAAGGTGTCGATGTGCGACATCCCACCGATCATCTGGAGCCAGATGACATTTTTCGCCTTTCCGAATCCGGGGAACTTATGCACATCACCGTTGAGCTTGTCAGTCTCGCCCGCTTTCAATGCTAAGGGCAGCAAAGTGACGCCCAATGAAGCCTTGGCGATCTGTTCAACGAATGAGCGACGGCTAAGGGGGTCGAGACTGAGAACGGGAGATTTCATAGTGAGGCGTTCAAGGGTTATTGCACAAACATGAATTCACGGGAGTTGAACAACACCCATGTGAGATCAGCGAGAGTCATACCGCTGGCGAGCGCGTCTTTCGCGTCCTTCATTTCTTCTGCCTTCGGATGCCGGGTGAAGAAGCTCAGGAAGAGCGATTCGATCTGCTTCTCCGCTCCAGCCTGACTGTTGGCAGTGGCCAGCACGAGTGATTTTGGATTGCGCAGGACGCTCTGGGTTTGTCCGTTCATGAGCATGAGCACTTGGGGGATGCTGCCCTCGTCGCTCCCGGCGTCAGAAATCTGCCGGTCACTCTGGCCGAACATGCGGAGAAAATGCTGGTCCTTCTCCGGTTGCGGAAGCTCGGATGCACGGGCCAATACCTGCCCTTGGAGAACGTCCGGCCGGGTGTGATCCACTTCATCGCCATCGGTGTCCTTCATTTTTTTCATATTGGCGTTTTTGCCGGGCTTGTTCTTGCCTCCGAATTTGGCCATGGCTCCTTTCATGCCTTCGAGTTTGGAGCGAATTCCCGAGGCGGTGATTTTACCCTTGAGTCCCATCAATGCCGAATACTCACCGGCGCGGAGCAGCTTGTAATTGTCGACCTTCTCACCAATGGCGAGTGTGACGCAGGAATCCCAGGCCTGCTCGGCAGTCATGCGGCGCAAGATGGGGCCGGGAAAGTAATAGGGCTCGCCGGCCACGACTTGCTTCGTTATGGCCTCGCGCTGGTAAGCCTGGGTGTTGCAGAGCAGCCGCATGAAAGCGCGGAGGTCGAACTTGAGCCGCACCATTTCATTGGCGAGGTGGCCGAGAAGCATCGGGTTGTTCGCGTCTGCGGCATTGTCGAGATCGGTCACCGGTTCTTTCACCGCGATGCCGAAGACGAGCTTCCACAAACGATTTGAGATGGTCATGGCGAACCGCGGGTTGCTCGGACTGGTCATCCACTTGGCAAATACAGCGCGGAGATTTTCTCCGCCGCCCTTTTTGTTCAACGATGCTTCAACGGATTTGTAAAGCTGGTCTCTGGAAGCCTGGAGTTTCTGCATCGCCACGGGATCATGCAGAGGAAGCTTCTGCACGTCGGTCGCCGGCTCCCACTTTATCAGCTTCAAGGGGACGCTGTCGCCCGGTTTGCCATCCTTGTATTTGTAGTCATCCGGGAGCTTCACATCGTTGTAACCCATCTCGTGCACTTCAAGGGCATTGATCTGGACAAGTTTCTTTACCCGTTGGAGTTCTTCCTGCGTGAGTTTGCCCTTTAATCCGGCGAGCATTTTTTTCGAGCTTTTAGTATCATAGGTTTCAGTGGTGCCAAAGAACGCGGCCATTTCGTAGAACTGCTTTTGCGTCCAATCGGCAAACGGATGGTCGTGGCACTGGGCGCAGGCGACATTCGCGCCGAGGAAAGTGCTGAGAGTGACGGAGAGATTGTCGAGCCGCATTCCCTTGTCGCGCAACAAATAGCCGCTGGCACCGTTATTGATAAGCTTGCCACTGGCGGTCATGAGATCGAAGACGATTTTGTCATAAGGGCGGTTCTGCCAGATCTGGCTTTTAAACCATTCTTCGTAAGTGAAAAACTTGGCTTTCTGCGCATCGTCAGCCATCCGAAGCATGTCCGCGAAATAGCTGAACATGCGGGCGTTAAATCCCTCGCTGTTGATGAGCTTGTCAATGACCTTGGCCCGCTTCGAGGAACTGGCGTCGTTCAGGAAGGTCGTCGTCTCTTCCTTTGTGGGGATGCGCCCCACCAGATCAAGATAGACGCGCCGGCAGAACTGCTCATCGCTCGCGAGCGCGTTGGGTGTCACGCCCTTGGCCTTGAGACCATAGACGACGATCTCATCAATCCTCACCGCAGCCTGCGCAACGTTCGGGTCGGCAGGGATGCCCAAGCCCTCGGGTTTCAATTGACGCGCGATTTCCTGATCCCCCGGCACCAGCCGTTCCAGTGGAATACGATAAACGTAACCGTCCTTGGTCTGCAAAAATGCATTGCCATCCTCCACTCCACGAAAGGTGGCCGTAATTGCCCGGCCCTGTGTATCACGCCAGACGCGCAACACATTCTGCGACTGATCTGCAGGGGCAGGTTCCTGAGCAAATGCTGCCAAGGGACAGAACGAGGCCACCATACAGAGGATGAAATATCTGATTTTCATGAACAGCAACAGGTTGAGGTTGTCATCTATCTGCTGTTGAAACGATTCAACCGGAGGAATATCTCATATATTTCTCAAGATTAGAGCGACTGATTATAATCAGCGCTGACGATACCTGCCATACCTGCGGGCAGAGGACTTCACGAAAGGAAAATAAAACGGCAGGCCAGCCCGCCAAACGGTCACGCTTCCTTTTTCTTCCTTTTCATCATCCAGATTACTGCACCGATGGCGAGCACCACCCCGCCAACCATCGGGATGTTATCCATGATGGTGCTCATGATGCCGGGTGCATCCTGCGCAGGTGGGGGCACATTCTTCGGCGCAGCCACTTTTGCCGCAGCGGCTTCCTTGGCCTTTTCGACCGCTTCTTTTTCTTTTTTCTCCTGCAATCTCTTCATTTCCTCAGCCACTGGATTTGTCGCGAGAGTTTCATTGCTCGGCTCGGTGGTCGGCGTGGTGACTGCGGTTTTGGCGGCATTTTTTTGCTCCATTTGCGCGACCTTCTCCAAGTCTTCGATCTTCTTACCAAAGTTCTGCACGATCGTTTTGTTGATCAAGCCGGGCATCTTGCTGATTTTGTCGTAAATAACCTTGGCCTCGGGAAGATTGCCATCCGCTATGTAACGAATCATGGACAACACCGTATCGGTCTCCTGTTGCAGACCGGCCAGATCAAGCGATTGGAGTTCGGCGCGCTCCTTCTCCACGGCGGCCAAGGCGTCCTGCAGACTTTTCTCGTCATATTTGGAGATTTCCATCCACTTCACCTTGTCCTTAGTCTGCTGATCGATGGCCGCCTTAAAGCCGGCTTCTTCCTTGGCAATGGCCTGCATCGTCTTGGTCAGGTCATTACCGAGAAGCGTCTTTAATCCATTCTGCCGTTTCTGCTGCACGATAGGTGCCTCGGCGAGCATGACCTTGAGTTGAGCCTCATATTTCTTCAGGATGCCCAAGGCATCTTGAATGGCGTTAACGTAGTGCGGCGACGCGCCGTAGCCGGTTCGGAGCTTTTCAAACTCTCTCAGAGCGTGCAGATAGTTCAACTCCGTGCGGGATGCAGCCTCGGCATTCATCTTCAAATGAAGATGGTAGGCTTCTATATTATAGGAGTCGCGTTTGACAGTGGCAGCGTCGATCCACTTGCCTTCCATCTTCAACTGACCGGACAGAACTTTGCTTTTTTCATCGGCCAGCCGGACGATCATGGACTCCGCCTCCTTGGCCTCCGGCGTGTCGGGATACTTCGCAACAAAAGTCCTCAGCCTGTCCTGGATGATGGCCTCATAATCCGCTGCGGATAACAAATCACCTGTGGGCATCAGCTTGCCCAATTCGCGTTCCTTAAACTCCAGCTCCGCGGGGGTCTGCCTGACAACGTCAGCAATGGCGGACTTGAGGATGGTCTTGGTGTCTTTGATTTTTGGAGTCAGGCGGTATTCGATCTGCAGGGAGTCCTCATTCTCACTAATAATTCTGCACTCGATTTTTTCGCCTGATTTGAGCGTGACGAAGTCCGCCAGGGACATGGCAGGCGCCAGCAGTCCGAGACAGGTCATTAGAAGAATGCTGGAGAATGATTTCATATTTCGTTTTAGATGATGCAGCACATGAATTTCGTGTCAAACCATGACGATTCTAAACATTTCCCCTTCCGAGTAAAGCAGCTTTGTGTCCTGCCGAGACCATTTGATTAATTCATCATCCAGAGTGGAATGCTTTACCGAGCTCCGCCGTATTACGCTCCCCATATTTTCCCATGAACCATCTGCTCTTCACCGCACTCGCACTCTCCATCACTTCGAACCTTCTTGCAGACACAACGCCAAGCCCGGTCTCTGTAACCATCAAGACCAAGCCGGCGCAAATGAAATACGATCTGGAGCGCATCAATGTCAACACCGGCGCCAAGGTCACGATTACCTTGCAGAACGACGACGACCTTCCGCACAATTTAGTCGTCTGCAAGCCGCAGGAAGGCGGCGTGAACGACAAGGGACTGGAAGTGGCCATGGCCGCTTGGAATTTGGGGGAGGCCGGTATGAAGCAGGAATGGATACCACAGCATCCCCGCATCCTCGCGCACACGAAAATGGTCAACCCTCACCAGAGCGAGACCATCACCTTCACCGCTCCGGAGGAACCCGGAATCTATCCCTACGTCTGCACGTTCCCCGGCCACGCGATGGTGATGAACGGCAGGTTGCGCGTCAGCCAGACCCTGCCTCCGGTCAAGAATCTGCACTGCCGCTATTACACTGGCGAGAACCTCACAAAGCTTCCTGACTTCGGCAAGCTCACTCCGGTCGAGGAAGGACCAGTCTCGTCCGGCAAGATGGACATCGCTCTGCATCAAAAAGAGGCGCTTCGCTAGATTGGATGGGTAAAAGCTGATGGGGCTTTGAGATTGAGACCACCCGCCATCCAATAGCAGATGGCTCTAAGGTTATCGAAGTTGCGGAAGCCCCTCGCCCG
>JAYVOH010000106.1:0-14868 GCA_043758025.1 Verrucomicrobiota bacterium | reverse complement strand
CATCCTTTATGAGTCAACGACCTTTTTGCTCCTCCCCTCCAAAACCTCCGCCGGTGTCATACTTATGAGGCAACAGGCTCCTTGGAAACGAAACACATTCTTGCTTGAGTTAGAGTAAAAATAGTAGTAAATTAGTTCGGTGTCTGGGTGGACAAATTTGCTAAGGGAACCCACTGAAAGCAACCGCAACCCGCATTGTTTAATTCCATGAAACTTTTTAGAACTGATCGTCTTTGGGAGGAGGCGGCTCGTAGTGCTAAAAGTTGCGACGAGCTAATTGAACGCCTTCGACGTGCACGGAAGTTCTCATTTATTTCCATGCTCGTGATATTTCTTGTTATGACTGGAGTCGGTTTATGAGCGTTTACTTCCTATTCCCGCATCCTACATGCGCTCAGCTTTACAGACCCGCCTACCACCGAAGAACCAAGCAATCATCCAATGTCGATTATCCTGGTCGTTGTAGGTCCGCTTATGGCTTCGTTCTTTGCCGACTTCGTCATGCTGTTCCACTATGATGCTTGCATTAAGGTGCTCCTTTTCATCCGCGCATCCCAAGCTCGTTCGGCGATATCACCAATACCAACTCCGATATTTCCTGCTGAATGATAACGGATGGCCGCGCAGCGGCTGGTATGAGTTGGAGGCCGGATTGGGCGGCTTATTTTTACAAGGAATGACGGCACTCTTGCCGTCATGCAGTTGAAGGAGAGCGCTCGCGACGGCAGGAGTGCCGTCGTTCCTTGGGGTTTGAGAGGAGTGGTCCTGAACACATTGTCGCTTGGCGCACCGCGTTCTTGCGTGCATGATGCGCGCCACACTTGTTCCATTTACGCAGGTCAACGCGCCATCAGGCGCAGCAGCCTACAAGCATGAACCATCACGACCTTCTACCTCACATAGCCACCGCACGCCAGTATTTTGATCCGCCGCAGACATCCCCGTTCGTCATCGTTCATGCGGCCATCAGCAGGCTGTCCAGATTCGATTTGTCCCAACGTCAATCAGGCATTACAAGTCTGCTCATGGTCGCCCTAGTTCATGCCCCATCCGCCCCACTCGGTCTCCCTGCCAATTTGTTCTGGGATGTGAACCCGGCGACTCTGGATCTGGAGAAGCACGCAGGCCAGATCATCGGGCGCGTGGTGGAGCTGGGAAGACTGCAAGACTGGCACGCCGTGCGCCACCATTATGGAGACCAGCGCATGAGCCAGGTCGTCACGGAACTGCGCAGCCTCAGCCCCCAGGCGGTGAGCTTGTGCTGCATGGCCTTTGATCTCAAGCCCGAGGATTTCCGATGCTGCACCACGAGACCCTTCTCCCAAGCACCCTGGATTTACTGACCGCCCTGTCCGCGCATCCGGTGCAGACTGATTTCTCCCTCGCGGGAGGAACCTCGTTGGCCCTGCGCTTTGGGCACCGAATCTCCGAGGACTTGGATTTCTTCACCGGCGTGCCTTTTGACAATGACGCGCTGGTGACGTCGTTGAAGCGTGATTTCGCCTACGAGGACCGCCGCCGCGGACCCACGGGTGTGACCGCCATGGTCGCGGGGGTGAAGGTGGACTTTGTGAAGTATCCCTACGCGCTGCTCCACCTACCGGAAAAGCTGGAAGGCATCCGGCTGCTGAGTCTGTCGGATGTGGTGGAGATGAAACTCGCCGCCGTGACCAATCGCGGAGCCAGGAAGGACTTTTTCGATCTTTACACACTCATCGGCGAGTTGGGTCTGCCACATTTGATTTCCTGTTATCAAGCCAAGTTTCCGGGCACTGAGCCCCTCATGCTGTTGCGCAGTCTGTGCTATTTCGCCGACGCGGAGAACGATGACGAGCCACAAAGCCTCATCGGTTTGCACTGGGCTGAAGTGAAGCGGGGTGTGTCCGCTGCGGTGAAGGTTTTGCTGTAAGGCAGACCCTCGTAACTGGAACTTCTGCGGAAACGCTCGGGCGTGGCCTGCGCCTGCTTTCGGCGGCCGGTTGTGGGAGCGCGAGCCATTTTGTGCCATCTAATCATCTTCGCGGCGAAGCTGCTTATTATCGTGAGGATGCGGGCAGGAGTGCCCGCGCTCCCTTCTGTCCTGAACACAATGTCGCTTGGCGCACCGTCGTCTTGGGTGCATGATGCGCGCCATGTTTGTTCCACGACATTACGATGTGCTCATTCTCGGCGGCGGGTTCGCCGGGGTTTACTGCGCGCAACGCGTGGTCAAGCGATTGCGCGGCACGGAGAAAACGGTGGGGCTGATCGCCAGCGAGAATCACATGGTCTTCCAGCCGATGCTGCCGGAGGTCGTGGGCGGCTCGCTCGCGCCACGGCATGTGGTGAATCCGATCCGCCTGATTTGCCAGGGCACGGATGTCTTTCGCGGCACGGTGCGGGCGATTGATCTGGTGGCCAGGACCGTGGTGCTGGACGGCGGCATTCACTCGTCGAACATCACGTTCAGCTTTGATCACATCGTGCTCGCGCTGGGTTCCGAGGTGAACTTGAGCCGCATTCCGGGCATGAGCGAGCACGCCTATCTGGTGCGCAATGTGGGCGACGCCATGAAGCTGCGGGCCACGATCATCTCGCGCATGGAGGAGGCGAACTTGATCGAGGATGCGACCAAGCGCAGGAAGCTGCTGAGCTTCATCGTGGTCGGCGGCGGTTACTCCGGGGTGGAGACTGCGGGGCAGATGATCGACTTGCTGAAATCCATCTGTTGCTACTACGAGATCGTGCAGCCGGCGGACATCTCGGTGACGTTGATTCATAGCGGGGAGAAGTTGCTGCCGATGCTCTCGCCCAAACTCGCAGACTACACCGGGACGCAGCTCGCGAAGATGGGGGTGAATATTCTTTTCAAATCCCGCGTGAAAGCTGCCACCGCGTGCAGCGTGGTGCTGGAGGACGGAAGCAAGCTGGACGCGGGCACGGTGGTCTGCACGGTGGGTAATGCGCCGCATCCGCTCATCTTGCAGCTCGGCGAGAGCGGCGCTTTAACGTTGGAAAAAGGTCATGTCGTCGTCGAGCCCACGGGACAGGTGAGGGGACAAGGTCATGTATGGGGGGCGGGCGATTGCGCGGTGTTTCCGAAAAGCGATGGCGGCAACTGCCCGGAGACGGCGCAGTTCGCGTTCCGCCAGGGATTGTTGTTGGGCGACAACATCGCCGCCTGCATCGCGGGCAAGACATTGAAGCCCTTCAAGTTCACGGGGCAGGGCGAGCTGGCTTCCATCGGACATCGCACGGCGGTGGCGGAAATTTTTGGCCGCCACTTCTCGGGGTTCATCGCCTGGTTCATGTGGCGCACCATTTATTTGATGAAGCTGCCGGGGCTGGATCGCAAACTGCGCGTGATGGCGGAGTGGACGTTTGATTTGTTCTTCCCGCGCGACATTAACCTGCTTACGCCGCAGTATTCCTCGCCGATGGAAGACGTGCATCTGGAGGCGGGCGATCCGCTGTTCCTGAGCGGCGAACCGGCGTATTCTTTCTATGCGGTGAAGAGCGGCAGAATCGACATCACGGATCAGAATGGCGACCTGGTGAAAGCGGTCACGGCGGGCGAGCATTTTGGCGAACGTGCCCTTTTGGGAGATCACATCTGGCGATACAATGCCACCGCGAAGGAGTCATCCACTCTGGTGACTATCAGCGAGAAGGTCTTCCAGAAACTCGTCGGCTCCATTGGTTCGCTTAATAAACTCTTTCTCCGCTCGGCTGAAACTTATGACAGCGAAAATGAGATCAAGCATGTCCTCGAACATCTGCCGCAGCGGGCCAGAGAGGGCGCGGTGCGGGATATCATGGTCAGTAAAGTAATCTCAGTTCTGGAGGCAACGACATTGCCGGAGTTGCTGGCGATGTTCCATGCCGAGCGACACACGAGTTATCCGGTGCTGGATGCCGAGGGTCATCTCAAAGGCTTGCTGCGCCGCAGTGATACGCTGGAGTGGCTCAAGCACCATGCCATCAACAGCGGGGTGCTGGCGCGCGACCTCCCGGTAAAACGCCCGCTGATCGTTGCGCCCGGTGATGAAATCGCCGTGGTGTTCGAGACCCTGATCCGCACCGGTGCCAGCAAGGCCGTGGTGTGCGATACAGAAAACAAACTCGTCGGAATGCTGACGCTGTTTGATTTGCTTTCCTGCGATGCGAAGCCAGCCTGACCGCCTTTCATCATGCTCGCTTTTTATCTCCATCATCTTAGCCCTTACATTTTTCGCTTCAGCGATAAGGTCGCGCTGCATTGGTATGGGCTGGCTTATGTGGCGGGTTTTTACTGCGCCTATCTCGTGATGCACAGCCTCGCGAAGCGCGGCTATGGCGAGATCAAACCGGACAAGGTGGCTGACTTTATTACATTCGCCGCACTCTTCGGTGTGGTTGTGGGCGGACGGCTCGGCTACATGCTGCTCTATAATTTTGACGAGTTCATTCATCATCCGTCCATCATCGTAAAACTCTGGGATGGCGGCATGGCCAGTCACGGTGGCATCGCGGGGCTGGCGATCTATACTATGATTTATGGCTGGCGGAACAAGCTCTCGTGGGTGGGACTCGCGGATAATCTCGTCGTCTCAGGCACCATCGGTCTGTTCTTTGGGCGCATCGCCAACTTCATCAATGGCGAGTTGTTTGGGCGCATCACGAATGTCCCGTGGGCAGTGAAATTTCCTACCGAAGTGCACCACAGCGGCTTTGTTCCGGCGGTCCCCACGGAACTTAACTACCTGGCCTTGCCGCATCACAGTCACGAAATTATTGATGCGATGAGTCAAGCCCCCGGCGGCTTGCAGGAACTGGAGTCTATCCTCAATCCCCGGCACCCCTCGCAGATTTACGAGGCGCTGCTGGAAGGGCTTTTGCTTTTTGTAGTGCTCTATTTCGTGCGCACCCGCTCGAAGCATCTGCCGAACGGTCTGGTCACGGCGTTGTTCTTCCTGCTCTATGCCGCGGTGCGCATCTTTGGCGAGAGCTTCCGCGAGCCAGATTCCGGCGCGAATCCGATCATGGGAATGACGCACGGGCAGTTCTATTCCACGTTCATGATTGGAGCGGGGCTGGCTTTTCTCGCTTACGCCGGACTCTCAGGACGGCGGAAACCGAAAGCGGATTGAGCGCGAGCTTGCCTTCGCTGTCAGTTCAAGGAACATTGTCCGGATGAAGCCGCGCCTGATTTTCCCTGCTGTTCTCTTTTGTCTGGCCCTACCCGCTTGGGGCGACGAGCCGCAGAAGGATGGGAAGGGCCAGTTCACGCGCTTCGTGGAAGATGACAAAGGTGCGCGGTTGCAGACGGGCATCGCCACTTATCAAAATCAGGACGGCGTGACCGTGGACTTGATCGGGGCCATTCACATTGCGGACAAGGCTTACTACGAGAAGCTCAACGAGCGCTTCACGCAATACGACGCGCTGTTGTATGAAATGGTGGGCGAGGCGCTTGAAAAACGCGTGGCTCGCAAGAAGGCGAAAGAGGAAGACAAAAAGCTGGAAGCAATGCCCGAAGAAACCGAGGAAGCCACTGCCGGAAAAAAGCTGGCGTGGCTGCATCCGCTCTACGACACCATGGAGAAGACGCTGGGCCTCTCCGGTCAGATGCGCTGCATTGATTACTCCAAACCGAACTTTGTCCACGCGGACATGACCATGAAGGAGTTCTCGGACATGCAGAACAAGAAGAATGAAAGCTTTCTCAAGCTCTGGTTGAGCTCCGTGGTCGCACAGATGAAAAATCCACATGCGGCACCGGAGCAGCCAGGGCTGTTGAAGATCATGGAAATCCTCTGCAGCAAGGACAGCAGCACGGAACTCCGTCGTGTCCTGGGTCGGATGTTCGGGAGCATGGAGAACATGCTGGCGGGCCTGGACACGGAAGACGGCACTGTCATCGTTACGGAACGGAATATTGTGGCGCTCAAGGTGATGCAGGATCAGATCAAGCTGGGCCAAAAAAATCTCGGCATCTTTTATGGAGCGGCGCATCTGCCTGATATGGACAAGCGGATGCAGGATCTGGGCTTCAAGCGGATCAAATCAGAGTGGCTCACCGCGTGGAATCTGCCGCCGGAGCCGAAGCATGAGGAAGGTGTTGAAAGCTCTCAGGTCAGGCCTTGAGGAGGCGGCATATGGGTTGAAAGCCTCGCATGGATGGTAAAATGATGATGCCGATGTTAACCGACACCCACGCTCATCTTGCCTCACGCCAGTTCGCCAGCGATCTGCCGGAGGTTGTGGCCCGCGCACGGACGGCTGGAGTCACGCGCATCATTTGCGTCGGCACCACATTGGAAGATGCGCGGCGTGTGATCGAGATCGCGGAAGAATATCCGGAAGTCGAAGCCACCGTGGGCGTGCATCCTTGCGACGCGGACTCGGTTAATGACGAATCGTTTGTGAGTGAACTGCGAAAGCTCGCGCAACATCCGAAGGTTGTCGGCATCGGCGAGATCGGACTCGATTATTTTCACCAGCCGCCGGAAGGATTCACCTTGGAATCATGGAAGGCGCGGCAGGCTTTCGTCTTGAAGGCGCAACTGGAACTGGCGGCGGAGCTGGGATTGAATGTCGTGCTGCACAATCGCGAGAGCTTTGATGATCTGGTGGCGCAAGTGTTGCCGTGGTCGGGCCGGTTGCGCGCGGTATTTCACTGCTTCACGGGAACAGCGGAGCAGGCGTTGCCATTGCTTGAGGCCGGTCATCTGGTCAGCTTCACAGGCATCATCACCTTCAAGAACGGCCAGGTCGTGCAGGCCACGGCGCGTGCCCTGCCGGATGATGGATTCATGCTGGAGACCGATTGCCCTTATCTGGCACTGATCCCGCATCGCGGGCAGCGGAACGAGCCTGCCTATGTGGCGAAGACCGCTGAGTTCCTGGCGGATTTGCGCGGTGTGAGCCGCGAGCAAATCGCCCGGCAGACCAGCCGGACCGCAGTAAAATTTTTCCGCAGGCCGCTTACGGAATCTTCAGCTTCATCCCGGAACGGATGACGTCGGAAGTGAGGTTGTTGGTGCTCTTGAGCTTGCTGACCGTGACGTGAAACTTGCGCGAGATGCCGTAGAGCGTGTCGCTTTGTTTGACGGCGTAGGTCGTTCCGCTGGCAGACGAAGCGGTCTTGGATGTGGTGCTGCCCGTAGATTTTTTCTTCGTGGTGGACGCGGTCTTGCTCGTGCTGCTGTTGGAGGTGGAAGGATTCTTCTTTTTCGTGGAAGTGGAGCTCGCGCTGGTGCTGGATTTTTTGGGCTGCGACGGCGGCGGCGGTGCCTCGCTGTATTGTTGATACTGCGACTGCGTGGATGAGGTCGCCGGGGGCTTGCTGCCGGCAGGATAGGGATTGTAGTGACCATCGCTCGGATAGGTCGCATACTGACCGTTGGTGGCATATTGGGCACCGTCCTGTTTCTCGGTCGTCTTGCAAGAGGACAGGAAAGTGGTGGACAGCAAGATCGCGAGATTAAATGAGAGTGGGAGAGAGGGCGGGGGGAGGTATAATTTCATGGCGGCCGCAAGGGGTGAATGGGTCGGTTGATTATTTAATCATTCTTTAACAATGCAACGCCTATTTGCCATTCGCCGCCGGGCGTTTGCCCCCAGCGGACTCGCTGCCGTAAAACTTTTGCATTGTGCAGTTGCACGTTGCCTGTGGATTCCCTAGTCTGACACCCCATGAAAATCGGATTTAATTTACTCCTCTGGACCGGCCACGTGACCGAAGATAACTTCGCCCTTCTCCCCAAACTCAAGGCCACAGGCTACGACGGCGTGGAGATTCCCATCTTCGACACCAGTGCCCCCGCGCACTTCAAGAAGATCGGGCAGGCTCTCAAGGACAACGGACTCGAATGCACCGCCGTGACTGTTTTGCCTGACGAAGCTCACAATGCCATCAGCCCGGACGCAAAAAACCGTCAGGGCGCGATTGATCACCTCAAGTCTGTCATCGAGTGCGCCCACAGCGCTGGTGTGCAGACGCTCTGCGGCCCTTATTATCAGGTGCTCGGCCAGTTCACTGGAAAATATCCCAGCGAGACCGAGTTGGATCACGCGGTTGAAGTGCATCGTGCGATTGCCCCCATCGCGCAGGCGGCGGGTGTGAAGAACGCCATTGAGGCGTTGAACCGTTTTGAAGCGCATCTGCTCAATACGATGGAGCAGGCCGCGAGCTACGTGAAGCGCGTGGATCATCCGAATTTCGGCACCATGTATGATACCTTCCATGCGAACATCGAGGAGAAGGATACCTTCGCGGCCATCGAGACCGTCTTTGCCTCCGGCAAGCTCAATCACGTTCACATTTCCGAGAACGATCGCGGCACTCCCGGTCACGGCCATATCAACATCGCCGCCCAGATCAAGAAGCTCAAATCGCTCGGCTACGACGGCTGGCTCACCATCGAGGCCTTTGGCGGTGCGCTGCCCGATCTGGCCGCAGCGACGCGCGTGTGGCGTGACTTCTTCACATCACCCGAGGAAGTTTACACGGAGGGTATTAAGCTTATCCGCCGCGCATGGGACGAATCCTGAAATGATAACGCAAGATTGGCGCGAATGAGCAGTATTGTAATCGTGCCCATCCGCTGAATCGATCAATTCATTCAAAGACAAAAAAGACGTCAACCGCATACCTAATCAAACTATGACCACTCACGAATCTGAAAACAACGCTGTCTATGTGTCGAATACACCCTCGCGCCGCGATTTCCTGCGCGGCACTGCCGTCGTCGGTGCCGGATTGGCCATGAGCAATGCCACGAACGCTCTCGCAGCAGGCGACGGCGTGATCAAAGTGGGCCTCATCGGTTGCGGCGGACGCGGATCAGGCGCGGCCAGCAACGCTCTCAGCACCGGAAACAAAAACGTCGTCCTCTGGGCGATGGGTGATGCGCATCAGGACCGTCTCGCTGGCGCTTATACCAACCTCAGCAACAAGCATAAGGAAATGGTGAACGTGCCTGATGAGCGCAAGTTCCTCGGGCTTGATGCTTATGAAAAGGTCATCAAAGAATGCGACCTCGTCATTCTCACTACTCCTCCCGGCTTCCGCCCCTATCACTTTGAAGCCGCCATCAATGCCGGCAAACACGTCTTCATGGAAAAGCCCGTGGCCACCGACGCCCCCGGCGTGCGCAAAGTTCTGGAGATGGGCAAGATCGCCGAGCAGAAAGGATTGAAGGTCGTCGCCGGACTCCAGCGTCGGTATCAGGCCTGTTATCGCGAGGCCTTGAAGCAGGTGAAGGAAAACAACATCATCGGCGACATCGTCAGTGCGAATGTTTATTGGAACGACGGCGGAGTCTGGGTTAAGGACCGCCTCGAAGGCATGACAGAAATGCAATACCAAATGCTCAACTGGTATTACTTCGTCTGGCTCTGCGGTGATCACATCTCCGAACAGCACATCCACAACCTCGATGTTGCCAACTGGTTCATCGGCTCCAATCCCATCAGCGCCCAAGGCATGGGTGGCCGTCAGATCCGCACCGGCCAACAGTTCGGCGAAATCTACGATCACCACGCCATCGAGTTCACCTATGCCAACGGCGTCCGCGTCAGCAGCCAGTGCCGACACCAGAAAGGTTGCGCCAATGCTGTGCGTGAAGAAATCCACGGCTCCAAGGGCATCCTCTTCCTCGATGACGACAACCGTTGTCAGGCCGTCGATTTCAGAGGCAACATCATCTGGAAATTCGATGCGCGTCAGAAGAGCGTCAATCCTTATCAAGTCGAGCACAACGAGCTGCAAGATGCGATTATCAACAACAAGCCGTTGAACAACGCCGAATACGTCGCGAACAGCACCATGACCTCCATCCTTGGACGCATGGCCAGCTATTCCGGCAAAGACGTGAAGTGGGATGACGCCATCAATTCCCAAATCCAGCTCATGCCCTCCAAGGTCTCTTGGGAGACCGTCCCGCCCACCGCGCCAGATGCGAACGGATTCTATCTGATTCCCGTTCCCGGCGTGACGAAGGCCGTGTGATATACCAGCATTGATGATTCAGCAGCCCCGGTTTGCCGCGTGCAGACCGGGGCTTTTTTGTTTGGGTGCACCTCTAATGTGATCTCGTTGACTTGCATCTTCGACGTTTGGCACAAACGTCCTGCACGCCTTCGTGGAGCGGCTTCTCGAAGCCGAACTGCCACGGCCATTCCCCTGGTCGCTGGGCGAGCCGCGCTCGCACCGGATTCTGCCGGATGTATTCCCATCGTCCGTTCGCGGATTCACCGGATCGCACGAGATGATCGAAACAACCCTCCTGCCAGTCCCATTCGTGGGGCAGCGACTCGCGCAGCCAGCGCTTGAACCAGCGGGAGAAGTCGGTGCAGCGTATCGCAGATAGCTTGCCAAGTAGCTGCGTTGTTGAGCACGCGACGGCGTCCGTCCACGCAGATTGTGATGAAATACATCGTCTCCTTCTCCGGCGGCAGCAAATTGGGAATACGCGGCGAACGCATAAATTAAATTGGCCTGTAGGCCGTTTGTGTCAAACGGCGAAGCTTCTGTTGCCCATTACTCAACTGCGCGCAAAAATCGACGGCGCAGGCACAAGTTTTCCTGTCCGGCTGTCTTTCCATCTTGCCTCTCATGCGCCCCGCATGGTAGAACTAACTCCTTCATGTCTTTATCCATCGATGATATTCTTGCCGCCGCTGAGCAGCATCAGGCGAGCGATCTTTTCCTTCAGGAAGGGGAGCCGCCGCGCATCAAGATCAACGAGCAGATCATGATGCTGGGCGAGGAACCGCTGTCGCTCGGTCTAATGAGCGCTCTGTGGCAGGCTTGTGGCGCGAATCCATTGGGCGATCTGGATCGTGACAGCGGATTGATCTCGCAGCAGCACATCCGCTTTCGTGTTAACCTGCATCGCACCATGGGCCGCCTGGCCGCCGTGCTGCGCCGCATCAAGACCAAGGTTCCGTCCATCGACAAGCTGGGTGTGCCGGACTGGCTCCTGACTCGCTGGGCGCAGCGGTCGTTCGGTTTAATTCTCATCACCGGGCCGACGGGCACGGGCAAATCCACCACCATCGCCGCGCTGCTGCGCTGGATGAACGAGAACCTCGCGCGGCACATCGTCACCATCGAAGACCCGGTGGAATATGTATTCACCAATGAGGCCTGTCATTTTACTCAGCGCGAAGTAGGGCGGGACACCGCGAACTTCGCCGCCGGACTACGCGGGGCCATGCGCCAGGCGCCGGATGTGATTTTCGTGGGGGAAATTCGCGATGCCGAGACTGCGCTCACGGCCTTGCAAGCAGCCGAGACCGGCCACCTCGTGCTGGCCACACTGCACTCGGAGCGGGTGGCGGACACCATGGAGCGCTTCCTAAATCTGTTCCCGAAAGATCAGGCGGGCATCGGCACCAACATGCTGGCGCAACAACTCGTGGGCGTTCAATGCCAGAAACTCGTGCAACGTATTGATGGCGGACTGCACCTGCTCGTGGAGCACATCGAAAACGGCGGTGCGATTCGCGACTGGATTCGCAATCGCGATGTGAACCACATGGAAGATTATCTCCGTCGCGGTGGCGATCCCAATGCCGTTTCATTCCTGCACACCGTCGTGGCGGCGTGGCAGCAGGGGATCATCTCCGAGGAGACGGCGATTGAAGCTCTCGGCAGCGAGACCGATTTCCGCCGGGCGGCGCGTGGTATTCAAGGATAAAAAAACATTCATCATTCCCTTCCATGGCTGATCTGATTGACTACTTGACGATGGTTTGCGAGGCCGGTGGTTCCGACCTCCATCTGAGCGCGGGCGCGCCACCGATGGTGCGCGTGAACGGAGTTCTCCAACCGCTGGTGGAGGAGGTGGTGGATGCGACTGTCTGCCGCGATCTTGTCTTCGGTGCTCTGAAGGAAACCCAGCGCGCGCGACTTGAGCATGATTGGGAACTGGACTTCGCCATCAATGTGGAAAACCTCGGGCGCTTTCGCGGCTCGGCTTGCTTTGCCATGGGTCATGTCGAAGCCACGTTCCGACATGTGCCGGATGTGATCCCGGAGCTGGCCAATCTGGGCCACGGCCCCACGGTGGAAGGTTTCTGCAATGAAGAGAGCGGATTGATCCTTATCACCGGAACGACCGGCTCCGGCAAGACGACTACGCTGGCCAGCATGATTCAGAAAATCGCCCGGGAACGAGGCGGTAGCATTCTCTCCATCGAAGACCCCATCGAATATGTCTATGAGCATCATCGCGGCATCGTGCGGCAGCGGCAGGTGGGGGCGGACACCCAGAGTTTCGTTCATGCCTTGCGCGGTGCCTTGCGCTCGGACGAAGATGTCATCGTCATCGGCGAGATGCGTGATCTGGAGACCATTCGCATCGCCATCGCCGCTGCGGAGACTGGGCATCTGGTCATCGCGACCACGCACACGACCGACGCGAGTTCTACCATTGCGCGCATTCTCGATGCCTTCCCCGGCGAGGTGCAGGACTATGTCAGTTCCCAGCTCGCGCACAGCTTGCTCGGCGTGGTTTGCCAGCACCTCATTCCCCGCGCTGATGTGCCGGGTCGTGTGATGGCCAGCGAGGTCATGAAGAACAATCCGGGCATTTCCTCCTGCATCCGCCAGCGACGCTTTTCCCAGCTTCCAGGTCTCATCCAGATCGGCGGGAACGAGGGCATGCATACCATTGACGACAGCCTTTCGCACCTGGTGCGTCACGGTTTCATCTCGCTCGACGACGCGCTGGTGCGCTGCCGCGACAAGTCCATGATTCAGCAGGCCCATCACGAAGCCACGCGGCACTTGAAAAAATGAATGCCATCCCGCCGGTTGCATCCCGGTGAATCGTCCCCTTTACTCATTTCGCCATGCGTTTTTTCCTCGTCCTTCTCGTCATCGCCGGCCTGATCATCGGCTGGTTCAAGATCAAAGAAAACCGCAAGGGCCGGCAGGACCGGCAATGGGTTTCCCAGTTGGTGCCCTTGATCGGCAAGTTCACTGGCGGCGGCCCTGATAAAAAAACAACGGGCTTGCTGCCGGACGAGGCCGCTTTTTTTCAACTCCTCTATGTTTTTCACAAGGCACAGGAAAATGGCGTGGACATGAATTTCACCTCCCAGCCACCTGACGAAGATTCCACGCCTTGGGTGGACATCAGTTCCAAGCTGGACGCAGCGTGCAAGGAACTGAACGTCCCGCCTTTGCACATCGTCGTGAAAGAAAGCCTGAAGGCCAGCTTTGCCGAGGCCAAAAGGCTTCACATTCTCGATGACCTTGACAACCTGCTCAGTCTGGAGCGTGGCGAGCCCGCCACGGTCATGCTACCCGGGTGGGAGAAGGACAAGGCCGTCGTCGGCCACATTATCTCCCCGCTTTATGCGCCCGAGGCCGCGCAAAGCCTGGCCAATTTCCAACTCCTGCCCGCCAGTGTGCGCGATGCGATGGATGAGAAACTCATCCCGTCCATGCTGGATCGCGCCAGAAGATTCCAGAGCGCCAACATCATCACCCGCGATACCTTCGACAAGATTTACCTGATGCTTCAGCCTCCCAAGTGACATCTCGCTGTGAGGTTTCCGTCACATCAAAGCGTTTGACGGACGCGCTGTTCTGCGGCAAAACTTGCGTCCAGTCATGAGTGACGTCCTCCACAAGACGACCGTGCTGGTGCTTAACCGCAACTGGCAGGCCATTGATGTCAAATCCCCGGCCGATGCTTTCTGCATGATGGCCGCAGGCACCGCCACCTCGCTCGACATCTCCAGCGGCGAGAACATGGAGCCTTGCAAATGGGACAAATGGCTCGCTCTGCCCGTGCGCGACAGCGACAACTGCGTCGGCACCGTCCACGGGCCCGTGCGCGTGCCCACCGTCCTCGTCCTCGCCCGTTACGACAAAGTGCCCAAGCATCGCCCCAAGCTCAGCAGCCGCGGCATCTGGGATCGCGATGGTGGCGTCTGCCAATACACCGGCAAGAAACTCGCGCGCGAAGAAGGCAACATTGATCACGTCGTTCCGCGTTCTCGTGGCGGCAAGACCACCTGGGAAAACTGTGTGCTAGCCGACAAGCGGGTCAACTCTCGCAAAGGCAGCCGCATGCCTGATGAGGTAGGCCTCAAGCTGCTCAAATCACCATCTCCTCCGCGCGAGATGCCCTCCAGCTACTTCATCCGTAACACCCACGGCGTGCGCGACTGGGAGATGTTTCTGGGATAGAGGGCGGGCGATGCGTCGCGGTTTGCTCAGACTTCAACTCATTAAATAAAGGATGATGCATGCTTGAAGCCAGTGAGGCGATCAAAATCCTGGTCCGAACCGCAGCAGAAATGACTGCACAGAAAGCTCTGTCACAGACTATTCCATGATGGCTTGGTTAATTATCAATCATTGTTAATCCATTTTTTCATTTACAGAAATCGATGGTGTTGTTAAGCATTCACCTTATTGAGACAAAGGGAAACTTTATGAAGCAATCTCCATCCTCACAACGCCATCCCTTTCTGATCCGGCTCGGGCAATTATGGCTGGCGGCACTAGTTCTTTTTCCAGCCTGCATGGTTCTGGCGCAGTCTGGCGCAAGCGGGAATGGATCCTATCCTCAGCAGACGGAGTTTCAGCGCTTGTTTGATCGCGAATGGCGTAAGACCGATGTGCATCTCAAATACTTGAAGGCGCTGGCCTCCGATTATTCCATTGATGCCGCAGGCGTTCGGGACCGCGTTACGGCATATCTGGACAAAGCCAAAGGTAACAGCGATGTGCCACCTTTCAAAATCACCACCACGGGTTATGTGCCGGAAACCACGGCATACGACTACCTTGACGAAGCGAAAGACTGGGGGGAATTTTTCTTTCCGTTAAATCGTTAAGATTTCAGCGGTCTGGTTGACAGGCATTTGATAAGAGAAAGCGAT
>JAYVOH010000105.1:0-14868 GCA_043758025.1 Verrucomicrobiota bacterium | reverse complement strand
GCCCAGCACGGCATGCGCAACAGCAACTGTGTGGCCATCGCCCCCACCGCCACCATCAGCAACATCATGGGCAGCAGCCCTTGCATCGAGCCGATCTTCACCAACTCCTTTGCCAAAGGAAACCTCAGCGGAAACTTCTGCGTCCTCAATCCTTACCTCGTGAAGGACCTCAAGAAACGCGGACTCTGGACAGATGAAATCCGGCAGGAGCTCAAATATCGCGACGGAGAAGTCGGCAGCATTGATGGCATCCCAGCGGACTTGAAGCGCAAATACGCCACCGCCTTTAGCATTGATTACAACTACCTCCTGGATGCCGCTGCTCGCCGCCAGAAGTGGATCGATCAAAGCCAGTCCGTGAATCTCTTCTTCGCCAGCACCGACATGCGCAGCCTCAGCCACATGTATCGCGCTGCATGGCGGAAGGGCTTGAAGACAACGTATTACCTCCGCACTCCCAGCGCCAGCAACATCACCAAGGCCACTGAATCTGCCAAAGTCGAGGCTCCGTCCTCAGGCTCCGCCGGCGGTGCCGATCCCGAGGAATACAAGCGCTGGCTGGTTGAGCAGAAGCGCAAGAACGACGCGGGCGAAGTCTGCGATGCCTGCCAGTAGGAAGAAGACTCAAATCAAACGTGGCGGGGAGAAATTGACGCCGCGTTTTTTAATACTTAATTCACTGCCTTCACCGGCAATCCAGCGGAGACATGGCAGCCATCAGCCATCATCATGCGAACGCCGTTTCTTGGACGGTATCGCGGCGTCACCGAACTGCTTTTTGAAGAGCGTCAGGAATGGGTTTTCAGCGGCCAGCGGCGCCTTTACATTGATCATCATGGGGACGACGGACTGCCACCACTCTTCATACGCGCCCTGCATCTCGCCGACCACGTCTGGATTCTGCGCGGCAATGTCGTGCTCCTCGCCGTAATCCTTGCGAAGGTCAAAAAGCATCCAGGCGGGTGCGTTGCTTTTTTTCCCGGCGGAAACAAGGTGGTAATTCGTCGTGCGCACGCTGCAATTCGCATACTTGCCAGTCTCGGGCGAGGCGTCTTTTTCCAGCGTCCCACATGAGTGAAGAGCGTTCGCGAGGGCCACACTGTAGTGGGATTTTCCAGCAGGGGAACCAGGCTGCGGCCATCAATTTGTTTTTTTGCCTTGTCCGGCAGCGCGGCTCCGGCGATCTCCGAAATGATCGGGAAGAAATCAATGTGTGCGGCGAGTTTGGTCACATCGGTTGGCTTCAGCGTGCCGGGCCAGCGCCAGAATGATGAGGCGCGCGTGCCGCCCGGAAAAGGCGTGCCCTTGTGTCCCCGCATACCGGCGTTGAAAACCTCGCAGCCTGCAGTGCCACCGTTGTCATTCATGAAGACAACCAGCGTGTCCTTTTCGATGCACCATTCTTTGAGCTTGGCGAGCAGTTTGCCGATGTTGTCATCAGCATTAGCCAGCATGCCAAAAAATTTCGCCGCGTTTTGATCCTTCACCTTGTCCTTGTAACGCGCGAGGTCTTCATCACGCACTTGCAGCGGCGCGTGGGGCACAACGGTGGCGATGTAGGCGTAGAAAGGCTGTTTGCCTTTGGCGCCCTCGATCCACTTGGTCGCCTGCGAGAAGAAGACATCCGTGCAGTAGCCCTCGGTCTTTTCAAACTTGCCGTTGTGCTTGATGAGCGGGGAGAAGTAAGTGTTGCCCGGCGCATCACCGCAGGAGCCGGGATAATGCTGACCGATGCCCCCCGCGCCGTGAATGAAGACCTCGTCGTAGCCGCGGTTCTCCGGTTGATGGTCGTCTTCGTCGCCGAGATGCCATTTGCCAAAGATGACGCTGTTCTTGAACTCATGACGTCCGGTATGCAGCGCGCTGCGGGTGGGAGAGCAAGTGGGGCTGACATGAAAGTCAGTGAAGCGCACGCCCTCGTCATGGAGGCGGTCCATATTCGGTGTTTTGAGAACGGGGTTCCCGTTCGCCGAGACATCGCCGAAGCCCTGGTCATCAGTGAGGATGAAAATGATGTTGGGCTTTTTGCCCGCGATGCCTTCAGAATGGAGCGATCAGGGTGAGAGCGAAAAAACGAGCAGGAAGAGCAGGAGAGCTTTCATGAGTTTCGAATAACGGATCGATTCGCCGCAACTTTCAGCTTTATCACTGAGCCTGCTTCATCACTGGCATCACGAGCTCGCGATAAGTCTCGCGGCTGATGAGAAAGATGTCAGGATTGTCATCAAGTTGGCCATAGAATGAAGCGGTCAGCCGGCCTGGGGCGGTGGGGGCGAAACTGAGCAGTCGCGGGCGAGGCGCGGCTTCCGGGCGTAAGGGATCGGCAGCGAGGATTTGAATCGTCAGTGAAGGATTTTTTAGCGCTTCATATCCGGCGGTGCGGTCGCTTACCCAAGTTTCCGCGCTGAAGTTGGAGAGCCGGTTCAGGAGAGAGTTTGCCTTGCTGCGGTCAATTTGAACGGTGATGTCCTTGCCGGCGAGTGCGCCACTCCATGTCGCAAGTTCAGCGTCATACAGCAGGTTCACTGGAGGAGTGGCACCCTCGGTGAGGATGATGCGTTTCACTGTGAGGGTGCTGACGCTGAGGATGTTCAAGGCGGTCCATTTCAGGCTGTCCGTCGGCAAGGTGCCGAGGAGCAGTGGATTGATGCGGTAGATGAACGGTTCATGATCGTATTGGCAGAAAACGCCGTTGTCTTTTCCTTGGCCGAATTTCAGCAGGGTGGATTTTTCTTTCACCCGCCATTCAACTTCGAGGAAAGGTTGTTGCAGTCCGAAGGGATCCAGATTGTTTGCGACATCGGCTGAAAATTCCCGCACCAGAGCGGCGTTCATTTCATTGATGAAGCTGAGAACGCGTTCAGGGTTGGCGGGTTCGTTTTTACCGAAACGGGTGAGCATCCAGGTTTCACCCTGCTTGTTGAGGATGATTTCTGGATTAGCAATGCTCTTGATCCGGATGGCAGCAAGTTCTTCGCCAGGAATCCGGGCGAGTCTGGGATCGCGCAGATCGTTTGGCTGGAGCTTCCATATATTTCCGGCCTTGGCCGGCAGAAGAAAAGTGCCGGGTCGGTCGGTGGCGGTGGCCTGGATTTCTCCGGCGGGATCAGCGGCTGCTGCCAGCGCCACTTCCACTGGCTTTTCCAAGTTCTCCGCCTCGATGCTGACTTTCATTCCGGGAAGCGCAGCGGATCCAGGAGTGGCAGCTTCCGATACTTTGGCAATGGGTTTGGCTTCGAAATGAAGGAGGGCGGCCAGAACGGCATTGACCCGCTCGTCGCTGGCGCGGGTTTGCAAGGGTTTGACCAGCTCCCAAGGTTCATTCGCTGCGCGCTTGAATTCAATAATGCCGGTTCCTGCGGAGAAGATCAGGCGACGGACCGAGTCAGCCTTTAAGCGAAGCAAGGCCGGGTCGCGCCAGCTTGCGGCGGGAGTTTGCAAAACACCGAGGATGTCAGGGAGCACCACATCAGGATTTTGGGTAACACCCGGCTTGGGCAATTGAACCACATGTATGTTATCAACGGAGTTATTTTTGGAGATGGCCAGGTAGATTGTGTTCTCAATGGGGGTGTGTCCTCCGATGCGACAGATCGCGATGTTTTTTCCGCCCTGACGCAAGGTGATCTTGGTCGAGGTTCCGTTGAGGCCGGATCGCTTCCAGTCCTCCTTGTCGAGGTCGTCCTGCTTGAGTGACTCAATGCTTTCAAAGGACTTAAGGCTTTCCAGCAAGATCGTGGTCAGCAGTGGATTGGCGCGGTCTTCCACTGGTGAAGTGATCCACCAATACTCGCCGCGACGTTGCAGGGTTATTTTCTGATCTTTGCCGCTGATTTCGATGGCATCAGCTTCCGTATTCTTGAAGTCAATAAGTCGTGTGGAAACACCCGCAACCGGGCGCGATGCTGCGTCGAATCGCAAGACGAACCAGGCGAGGCCGGCTGTGAGAACGAGGAGAAGAATGGTGGTCGTGGCGCGCATGACAGAACGGGTTCAGGCGCGCCGATGCGCCGAGATGAGAAAGCCAAAAGCGAGCGCGGTGCCGGGCAGAAATAGGGCGGACACTTGAAAGATGCGGCGGCGTTGCTGCTCGGTGAGTTCGATGCGGAAGACTGCCTTCCGCTTGGGTGTGATGCCGATGAGGCGCTCCCGGTTCAGCATCCAGTTCAGACAGGCGGAAACAAAATCCTGATGAACTGCGAGACGTAACTCAGGGTTGAGCAGTTCTGCGTTTCCAACAACCACCATGCGGGAGCTGTCCATGCGCAGGCGCTCGTCTGAGACATGGCCGCGCTCAATGCTTGCGGCCAGATGCACGGGCGGTTTGGTGTCAGAGGGACCGATCACAGGAAGTTCACTGAGATAGTCTGTCGTGCCCCAATAGCGGTCAGTCGCGTTCATGATGGGATTGACGGCTATGCTCCGCGCGCGCAACTCGGGCAGGTCCCCTCGCACCTCGAGTGATTGTGTCTGGCCGCTCAAGCGTGATGCAACGGTGCTGAAGGGTTTGCTGATGGGCGAGCTGTTGAGGAAGGCGGTCTGCACACTGAATTCTTTGCGCGGGCCCGTCGCCGTGCTCTCGGCATAGAGCACACGATCTGGACGCGGAGTTACGCCGTTGGCGGACAGAAAGCTCCGCAACCGCGGCGTATCACCATTGGGATCAAGCAGCACCAGAATCGCGGCGCGCTTGCCTTCCCAGTAAGCTTGAAGCATGGCAAGTTCCCTCTCCGCGAGGTCGTAGCGTAAACCGAGAAGCACGATGCCACTGGCGTCGGCGGGAATTTCCGTCACATCCGTGAGATTGAGCGCGGCGGTCTCAATGTTTTGCTGGCGGCCGAGTTCGGTCAGTGCTGCGAATGACGGATCCGTGTCGCGACCGCTGGCGTTGCCTTTGCCGACGATGCAGTAGAACTTGTGAGCGCCGCCTTCAACGAGGGAGATGATGGCGGAGGTGGCGGCCTCTTCCCCACGGAAGTCCAGACTGGGGCGTTCGCGACCACCTTCCAGCCCCTTGATGACAAGCTCCTCTTCGCCGATAAAACGATTGTGATCATTGGCCCGCACCAGAATGCCGTTGCCGTGAAGCACGATGCCGTTTTGCAACTTCAACTGCTCGGCGCGCTCGATGTCGCGCGCGGGATCGATCTCTTCGATGTGGATGCGGTTTTTCTTCACACGCCGGTATTCCTCCATCAAAGTGCGCGCATCTTTCATGCTGTCGGAATCACGGGTGAATATGAGGGTCAGGGTGACGTCCTTGGAGAGCTTGCGCAGGTTATTGATGGTAAGTTCGCTCAACGAGTAGTCGCGGCTGGGGCTGAGATCGAAGCGCCGGTAATGATGATAACTGAGATAGTTGACGAGCAGGAACAGGGCGACGCAGAGGACGATCTGCGTGAACACGTTCACCGCGATGCTCCAGCGGCGCATGGGCCGGGCGGGCGTCGGGTCGGGTTCAAAGGGAGTGGCGTCAGGCATGGGCGGTAAGGATCAGAGACGCCAGCGGCGGAATTCCAGAACGTGGTGGGTGAAGACGAGGAAGAGCAGTGAAAAACTGCCGTAGTAAACCAGGATGCGAGTATCAACCAGACCGGAAGTGAAGACCCGGATGTGCTCGATGCTGGCGATGTAATATACGAGATCAACAAAAACTTCAGGAACGCGGCGGCCAAGATAAAGGATGAAAATTCCGAGCAGGAAATGCATGACGCTGATGGTGAAGGAAAGCGCGGCGGCGACGATCTGGTTCGATGTGAGAGCCGAGGCAAAACAGCCGGCTGCGAGATTGAAGAGGCCCATGAAAAAAAGCAGCAGGTAGGTGCTGTAGAGCACGCCGTGCGGCAGCTCCGTTGCGCCCGCAGTCATCCACTGGAAGAGAGCGAAGTTCCCCAGGCTCGGAAGCCAGAGCAGGCAGTAAAAAAAGACGGCGGCCAGATACTTGGCGCTGACAACCTGCCAGGTATGCACGGGCGCGGTGAAGAGCGTTTCAAATGTCCCGAGCTTCCGCTCCTCCGCAAAGAGTCGCATGGTCAGAAGCGGAAACACGAAGAAATAGGAAATCCAGAACCACGTGGAATTAAAGGTCCAAGTCACGATGCTGCCGACACGCGGCCCGCTTTCCAGTGCGGCGATGGCGGCGCGGAAAAAAAAGCCGTTGATAACCATGACCAATCCCATGACCACCCATGCGACGGGCGAGAAGAACAGCGCGCGGAGTTCTTTGAAAAACAGTGTATATAAAATTCTCATGAACGCGGCGCGGATTTTTAGATTTCGCTGGAGGTCAATTCGACAAAGACATCTTCCAAGCTGGGCAATTCACGGTGAAGTTCCCGGATGTGCCATTTTTTTTGCAAAGCGAGGTCGAATATGGCGCCGCGAATATCAGCGCGGGCCTCGACGCGGAGGGTGAATCGCTTCCAGGTATCGTCTGTCTTCTCCTCGGTGATCTTGCGCACGCCGGTGATTTTTGAAAGCTCTTCAGCCAGGTTGCCCTTGCCCTGAAGTTCCACATGCACGTCGCTCGCCGCGCGCAGACGGTTCACAAGTCTGCGTGGAGAGTCGTCCGCGCGGAGCTTGCCGCGATGAATCAGCAAAACGCGATCGCAAGCGTGTTCAACTTCGGAGAGAATATGGGTGGACAGCAGGATGGTGCTGGCGGGTCGGAGCGCTGCCAGCAACTCGCGCACATGGCGGATTTGCACGGGATCGAGTCCGTTGGTCGGCTCGTCGAGGATGAGGAGCGGCGGGCGGTTGATGAGCGCGTCGGCCAGGGCGACTCGCTGGCGGTAGCCTTTGGAAAGAGTGCCGATAATTTTTCGACGTGAGTCTGTGAGGGCGCAGGCTTCCATGGACTCACCCGTGCGTTTTTGCAGGGCTTTGCCTTTGAGTCCTTTGAGGGCACCGCGAAAATGAAGATATTCCTTCACCCGCATGTCCGTGTAGAGGGGGGCATTTTCCGGCATGTAGCCCAGGCTCTGTCGCGCCTGGATGGACTGGTGGAATACGTCAAAGCCGTTGACGCGGGCAGTGCCGGAAGTTGGGGGAAGATAACCCGCGAGGATCTTCATCGTGGTGCTTTTGCCCGCGCCATTGGGACCGAGAAAGCCAACGCATTGACCCGCCTCAATCGAGAAGGTCAGACCTTCAACAGCTGTGCGGCCCGCATATTGCTTCGTGAGGGAATGAACTTCAATAATGGCAGGCATGTGGCGGGCGAAAGCAAAGGACAGAATGGGGCGAATGACAACCCGCAATTGCGGGGAGGGCAAGCGCAAGAATGGTGTATGGAAAGGAGGAACGATGTAACGGAGAACTTGATGCCGGGCAGACCAGCATCCCGTTGTTGCAATATTCCACTGTTCCGCCGCTTCCGCGTTAAGGCAGCGGTTTGATAAAGATGTCTTGGTAGAAAGTCGTGCTCTTGGGATCGTGTCCTTGAAGGGCGATGGTTCCTTCGCTGAGCTTGCGGCCGTCCATGTTCTTGAGGGTTTTCTTGGGATCCCAGTCCTCCGGCTCGGTCCAGTCAGTGGTCACCTTATCGTCGATCTTGATGATGATGTGCTTGCCTTCGACTTTGATGTAGTAGTCGCACCAGACGCCGTCGGTGTTGGGTGCCTTGTCCATGACGTCGGCGACGCCATAGAGTCCGCCGGTCTTTTTGCGGTCGGTGTGGGTGGCGTTCACCTGGCATTCATAGCCGTTCACAGGCCAGCCTTTTTCCACAAAGGCCGTGTGAAAATAAATGCCGGAGTTTGATCCGGGTGTGGTCATCACTTTGGCTTTGAATTCAAAGTTTTTGTATTTGGCATTGCCGTCAGTGCCGGTGTAAAAAAGGTGCGCGCGTCCGTTGCTGATTTTCAGTTTGCCGTCTTCAACGCTGAAAGCGTTAATTTTTTCGCCAGGCTTTTCTTCCGTGGTGACATTGGATTTCCAGCCTGTGAGATCTTTTCCGTTGAAAAGAGAGATCCAGCCTTCATCGGCTTTGATGATGGCGGTGTGCGCCATTGCGGCCAGGGCGATGATGGCAATGAAGTTTGGTTTCATGAAAACAGATTTTGGCGAGGAGACAAACTTTGTCGAGGGGGAATGGAGTGCAGGATGCACCTTCAATCTCAAAATGAAAAAGCCCGGGTCAGTTGGCCCGGGCTTCAACAAAAGGATTCTTTCAGTGGAATTTAATCCCTGATTTTGGCGATTGCTTTATCCCGGCAGTCAATAGCCATCTTCCAGGCTTGTTCCTTGCCGAGTTTGGCCACGGAGAAGGATTTTTTGATGACCTTGCCGGGTTCGGGACTCCATGAGGCTTCGACGTGGTCGTAGCTATAGGTTTTATCAGCAACTTTGATATTGGTCTTGCGCAGGCGGATGCCGCGGTGCCCTGAGGTGTTGCGGGCAGTCACCTTGTTGGCAAGTTCGCGCCGTCCCCATGGCTTGAGCTTCTTCTCCATTTTGTCACGGACCTTGCGTGCTTCCTCCAAAGCTTTTGTTTTGCCGCCGTGTGCGGAGTCGGAGAAGAATTGATTAAAGCGTTCGCCCCGACGGTAGATGCGAACTTCCCATCCGCGGATGGGGCGTTTTTCGGCATCGCCTTTAGTTTCGATGCGAGTGATGTTCTGATTAGGATTGGATGTTTTTCTGGCCATGGTGTTTTTGCATTGGGATTAGTATGTTATTTTTGATTAATTTACAGGGAGTTGTCAAGCTGGGATATCATGGGTCGTTGTTCTCCGTCAACAGTTTATGATAAAAGCTGAGGACTTCGTGCGTGCGTGAATTGGATTTCTTGGGGAAATGTTTATCATCAAATCTGGCTACTGACTGCAGTCCTCTCGTAGATGAGGTCAGAAAGCATTCATCAGCCTCATTGAGTAATTTCATAGGAATTTTTGTTTCCTCCACGGCAATATTGTTCAATCTACAAAGCTCCAAAATGAGTTCCCGGGTAATTCCTGGCAGACAGCCGGATGCAGTGGAAGGCGTCAGCACCACGTCGTCATGAACGATGAAGACGTTGGTGGTGGCACCTTCGCAAAGATCACCCTGGGTGTTGGCGAAGATGGCCTCGCCACCTCCTTGCTTGTGAGCATATGCCAGCGCGACCATGTTCTCGGCGTAGGAGGCACATTTGGCACCCGTGAGTGCACCTCGCTCATTTCGCGGCCAGGGCACCGTGACCACTTGCTCTTGGTCAGCGTAGCTTTGAATGGGCACGGCATGAACCACTAATGTCTGGCCCGCTCCAAAACTGGTGGACGTTGTCTGGCCATCGCCCGCAGTTACGGTGAACCGAACCCGCGCATCTGGCAGGTGGTTGGCTTCGAGCGTATCCTTCATAGAAGTTTTAAATACGTCCAGTAGTGGAGGCTGGATGCCAAGAATCTGACAAGAATGAACGAGTCGCCTCCAGTGTCGCGTCACAGCAAACGGCTGTCCACGAAGCGCTCTGAGTGTTTCAAAGGCGGCGCATCCGACAGTGAAGCCCCGGTCAAACGGCGAGATGCACGCCGCTGAAGCCGGGAGGAGCTTGCCGTTGAGCCAAATAATGGGTTCTTGCGCGGGCATTTAATGGAGAGAGGAGGCAGGCATTGCCGGGTGTGACTTTTTGATTAACAATTCTGAATCCAGAAAGTCGTGTTTTGAGATATTGGATTTTTAATTCTCCGCCGCGGCATTTTCCAGCTTTGTGGCAAAATCCGGGACCAGGTTTTGGATATCGTTCCATGAAGGCAGCCAGGAAGCTGGCGTTTGTGGGATTTTTCCGTCGGAGACCACGTCCCGAATCATGCGGGCAAACATTTCCACCAACAGACTTTCTTCCCCGGACGAATCATTGAGATGGTTGAACAGCGCTTCATGCCGATAGCGCTTGAGGAGGGTTTTTGCCGTCTGATTGTATGCCACCGGTAGCCTTTGCAATTTTGTCGCTTCTGCAGCAAAGCCGAGTTCGTCCCATAGTCGCGCCAGCAAGGTGCGCGTGACTTCGCGCGCCATGCGCATGAGCCCGGTGGCCGCGTTTTCATTTCCGGTCACGGGATCGATACCCAAATGCTGATGTTTGTGATCAAAATTTCCGCCGAGATCGACCTGGCACACTTTCTGTGAAGGCGCGAGGCGGAACAAATCACAGAGCATGCCGATTTCCAGTCCCCAGTCAGAGGGCAGGCCCAGCTTGCTCAAAAAAGCTGTGTCCGCAGAAAATTCCCCGGACAATGGATAGCGGAACATCGCGAGAAAACTCAGCAGGGGAGTGGTGCCGAACAGCTCGCGCAGAGCCTGAAGCAGGGGAAAAACCAGCAAGCGGGTCACGCGGCCATACATGCGTTCACGCACCCGTCCGTAATAACTTTTAGCGAAAACATATCCCATGTCGGGATGGGCCACGGGAAGGCATAGGCGCCAGAGCATCTCTCGATCGTAATTCAGGATGTCACTGTCATGGCACGCGATCACGCCGCGATGCCCATCGGCCAGAAGATGGGCGATACCCATCCAGACGTTGCTGCCTTTTCCCTGCGCGTGGCGGCCTCCCGTGGCCCTGTCCACTTCCTGATGCAAGGCGCTCAACTCCGGTCCGTCATTCCACAGCACGCTATGCCGGATGTCTCCGAGTCTGTTCGCGAAGTGGCGCACGGCTTTGCGATGCTTCGCCGCATCCATGCCGTTCATGCTGAAAACCACGCGCTTCACATAACGCGCCCCGGCCAGTTGCTTGAGCATTCGGGGCAGCGCTTTCTGCTCCAGCTCGGCATATAACGCCGGAATCACCAGCGCGACGGGCTTCTTTTTTGACACTTTCTCCAGCAAGGCCTCGCGCTCATCCAGGCCGGTCTCGGCCAGATGATGCAGCGTTGGCAACAGAATCGGTTGATGAAAATCAGGCATCGAGTGCAGCTTACAATTGCATCATCTCTTCCATGTCAAATCGAAGCCGAGGAATCACCAGATTGTGGCGCGGCGTTTGGTTCTTCCTTCTTTGCTTCTCCATCGGGAGTTTCATCCATATCATCTTCCTCGATCTCCTGCCGCCAGCGACGGGATACCCATGGGCGCACCAAGCCATACGCCAGATAAGAAACGAAAATCACCGTTGGCATCCATTGCCAGTTTTTTACCGTGAAGACAACCAGCACGATGCTGCCGAGCACCCAGTGAAAGGAACGGCGCGTCCTCCAGTTGATCGATTTGAAGCTGGGATACTCAATGCTGCTGACCATGAGGTAACTCAACAGCATCATCAGCACTGGCAGCGCATATTTCCAGCGGCCGATCTCCCGGTTCTCACCGTCCAGCCACAGAAGAAACATCGTCAACGAGACGATCACGCCCGCAGCTGCGGGAATCGGGCAGCCGCGGAATGATTTCGATGAAGTGCCGTCATCAGTCGTGGCCAGGCAGTTGAAACGCGCGAGCCGCATCGCGCCGCAGACCAGATAGACGCAGGCAATCAACCAGCCCAACCCGCCGAGGCTCTGCTCAAACTCAGCGAGCACGATATCGTGAACCAACAGCGCGGGCGCGATGCCAAATGAAACAATGTCCGCCAGCGAGTCAAACTCGCGGCCAAAATCCGAGGACTGCCCGCTCATCCTGGCAAATCTTCCATCCAGCAGGTCGAACACGCAGGCGATCAGAATCAAACCGATGGCCCAGAGGTATCGCGCATGTCCATCCCCCTGATGAAATCGCCCTACGATGTGAAGGATCGCCATGAACCCGCAGATCATGTTTCCCGCGGTCATCAAATTCGGCAGCAAATAAATGCGTGGTTCCCGGTCAGTAGCCATAGTGTGTTAATCTAGCCGATAAAGCCCGCACCGCCCACTCTTTTCCGCAGTCCGAACGGTTTGACCCAGCCGTCATCACGCCTACTCTGTGTCATGACCGCAGCCGAAGAAATTAAAACAACTATCAACAGCGAGACCACGATGGCCGATCTGCTGCAAGTTTATTCCGGGGCACAGCGGGCGCTTTTTGCGCGTTACCATATCGGCGGTTGCCGGAGTTGCGGATTCCGGCCCGATGAAACACTGGCCGAAGTTTGCGCGCGCAACGAGAACCTGCCCGTGAGCGAAGTCATCGCCCACATTCATGACAGTCATGATGCCGACGCCAAAATCCAGATCAGCCCGCAGGAGTTGGCAGTGCTGCTCAAATCCAATCCGGGGCTGAAACTCATCGACGTTCGTTCGCGTGAAGAACACGAAGCCGTGGCCATTCCCGGCTCGCGCCTGATGACGCAAGACCTCACGCAGGAGCTGTTTAATACAGCCAGCAAGACGGAGCCGATCATCATTTACGATCATCTGGGAGACCGTGCCCTGGACGCCGCCGCTTACTTCATCGGTCACGGATTCTCCGAAACCAAGTGTCTCGCCGGCGGGATTGACGCGTATTCATTGCAAGTAGATCAAAGCCTTCCGCGCTATCGTGTTGAACTTGAGGAATAGACTGAATTTACGGAATGGAACAGAATTTTAAAACGCTCACTCAAACAATTACATTAATTCAGTTAATTCCGTCCAATCTCTCATATGACCGAAGACACCCTCCAGCAAGCCATCGCCAGCCCGCAGAATGTCGGCGAGATGTCCGATGCCGATGCCGTTGGCACCGTGGGCAGCCCGGACTGTGGCGACATGGTGCGGCTTTGGATCAAATACAAAGAGCGCGATGGACAGAAGATCATCGACAAAGCCAGCTTCCAGAGTTTCGGCTGCCAGACCGCCATCGCGGTTGCGAGCATGGCCACCCAGATGATTCTTGGCAAAACCAAGGAAGAAGCCATGAAGATGGACGCCGGGGAACTCAGCGCGCCGCTCGGCCCGCTTCCGCCCATGAAAATCCATTGCGGTCAGATGGTCGAAGGTGCACTCAAAGCCGCGCTTGAAGCAGAGCAGGGGAGCAGACAATCAGAGCCTCAGACAAGTAGAGCTTTTGAAGTTAGCCAGAACCAGGCCACAACGCTCCGCGACGCCCTTTCCGCCGCAGACAAAAAAGTCGGCAAAATCAAAATCATCCCCCTCACTCCCATCTCCCATCTCCCATCTCCCATCTCCCATCTCCCATCTCCTAACTCCTAACTCCTAACTCCTAACTCCTAACTCCTAACTCCCAATTCTCCTATGCATTCCGAAATCAATCTCCTCCGCGAAGTCGAAGCTATCCAGATCCCCAGTGGTGACGCCATCAAGCTCCCCGCCGGCACCCGGGTTATCATTACCCAGGCACTGGGAGGGACTTACACCGTCGCCACCGATCACGGACTGGCCCGCATTCCCTCGAAAGATGTGGATGCCCTCGGGATTGATCCTGCGGAAGAAAAGAAGAAAGCCGAGACCACCAGCTCCTCCAATATCCCGACCGATGTCACTGACTTGGAGATGGAAGTTTGGAACCAGCTTCGCAATGTCTATGACCCGGAAATTCCCGTGAACATCGTGGACCTCGGTCTGGTGTATGATTGCCGCATCACCGAAGACGACGGCAAGCACAAGGCACTCGTCAAAATGACCCTCACTGCGCCCGGCTGCGGCATGGGGCCGACCATCGCCGCCGATGCCCAGTCCCGCATCATGACCATCGAGGACATGGACGATGCGTCCGTCGAAGTCGTCTGGGATCCGCCGTGGAACCAGAGCATGATTTCCGAAGAGGGGAAGATGAAGCTCGGGATGATTTAAGGAATAGCCACGCGCTGGCAGGTGCCGGGTTGCCGATTTTTTTTCGCGTAGTTGAGGAATTGGCAACAGTTTTGTAGGGCGCTTACAAGCATAAGATGTCGCTCAACCGTCTGGCGTTCATCTTGAGATTTTCTTGCTTACGATACTCGGGCATCGCCAAAATGGACTCTCTGTATGTTTTGCCTTGACTGCCACGCAGATATCCACGCAGTTTTTTATGACTTTGCGTTTATCCATGAAAAAGAATGTTGCCGCACTGCTCCTCCTGGCATCGTTGGTGGCTATCACTCCCTGTCTTGTCGCCAAGGCTAAATCCGATGGAACCAGTAAGAAATCGGATCGCACCTCAAATCGCGGGCCGGAGAATGCGGAGTTGAAATTCAAATTACCGCCGCCGCCGGTCATCATCCCCTTGACCGCGGAACAACAGAAACAATTCGACAATGGCAAGACGATCTATGCCGGACTTTGCGCCGCGTGTCATCAACCCACAGGCACCGGACTGGAAGGACTCGCGCCACCGCTCTTGGATTCCTCCTGGGTGCTCGGCCCCGCCGACGTTCCCATCTGCATTGTCATTCACGGACTCGGCGGCCCCATCAATGTTGCCGGACCCACCTGGGCGTTGGAGATGCCACCGCTCCCGCAGTTCACCGATGAACAAATTGCCAGCGTGCTCACCTACATCCGTCGCGATGTGGGAACACAACGCCTACCGGTCGAGACCGCAGAAGTCACGAAGATTCGCGAAACCAACAAAGCCCGCACCCATTCATGGACAGCCGAAGAGTTGAAGCCAGCGCCCACAGCCGCACGCAAGAAACGTTGAAGATAGAGCTACACTGCTTCGGCGTCTGACACAGACGCCCTGCAAATACCAAGAATGCGTCGAAGCTCCCATTCCATTTGGCACAGGCAGTGCCTGCAAATTTGGCATCCGGGCTGAATACATAATTTGCATTCACGGCCATTTGCGCGAAAAAAGCGTCCGCCATCGCCGTATTCTCCGACCCTTATTCTCCATGAAACAAAACAACATCATCATCACCCTCATCACATTCATGCTTGGCATGACTGCCGCATCTGCGCAGCATCTTGAACTTAAAAAAGGCGACAACATCGCCATTGTCGGCAGCGGTCTGGCCGATCGCCAGCAACACGCGGGCTGGCTGGAATCGCTGAT
>JAYVOH010000104.1:0-14926 GCA_043758025.1 Verrucomicrobiota bacterium | reverse complement strand
ACCAGTAGCGCCACAATCGACGCTAAACTCAAAGTTCACGACGAGCGCAAATCCGAGAGATCGTCACTCTTTTGCATCAAGTCCGACAGGCTGCTAGGTGAAATAGCAATTAAAGCGGCACCTCAAACCACGGGTGATGCTCTTTGATCAGGTCAATCAATCGAGCCTCGTCCTCGGCGTTAAATTTCACGGAGTTCTTACCATCGTAGAGGTTGATCTTGCCGGGCGCGCCGCGATGAATTACGCTCTGCCTATGACCACCATCGAAATGCTTCGATCACAAGCACTGGCTCTTCCAGAGCTGGAGCGTGCGGAACTGGCTTCCATTCTGCTTGAATCGCTGCCGCCTGGGTTTGAAGAAGACAATGAGGTGGAGCAGTCGTGCGTCGTTCGCGAGAGGATCGAAGAGATCGAATCCGGAAAAGTTCTGCCTGTGCCAGGGGAGGAAGTTTTTCAACGCATTGAGCAGTCTCTCGCAGCGCGCCGCAACGCATGACGTTTGATTTTCATCCAGAAGCGGTGATGCACGAGAAACGCCGATCCGATTACTGGCACAAGCGTGTGCAGGAAAGTTAGAGCATTTTAAGTTAATCTCTAGCCAACGCTGTTCTGTCCCGTCGCGTAGTGACGGCGTATGATAGCCGTGGGTTTTAACCCACGGAAAACGCCGCATGTCCCCCTTGTCGCGTAGCGACATCGGAACCCTGGGACTGAATGCCAAGCGCGCGGTTCGGTTCCACCGTCGCTACGCGACTAATACTCTCGCGCTGCCGATGACCGTGGGTTGAAACCCACGGCTACCATCCATTGTCGCGCTGCGACAACAGGCGCGTCGGACAAGGCACAGTAATGAAGATGTCCATCCTCTGCTGGCGGCTACAATATTATTTAAAATGCTCTAAACTGTCAAGGCAGCCACTGGAGCATCTATCCACCGATTGTGTTCTTTAATGAGATCAATCAATCGCGCGACGGCTTCATCTTCGGGGATGTTGAACTTTACGGCGGTTTTGCCGACGTAAAGGTTGATCTTGCCGGGAGCGCCACCGACATAGCCGAAGTCGGCATCAGCCATTTCGCCGGGGCCGTTGACGATGCAGCCCATGACGGCAATGCGCACGCCTTTGAGATGGCCGGTGGCGGCGCGGATTTTCTGCGTGGTCGTTTGCAGATTGAAGAGCGTGCGCCCGCAGCTCGGGCAGGCGACGTAATCGGCCTTGAAGATACGGGAGCCGGCGGCCTGGAGGATGTTATAACTCAGGCGCAGTGATTGGCCGGGAGCTTCTTCACCCTGCACGATGATGGCATCGCCGATGCCATCGCAGAGGAGGGAGCCAAGGTTCATCGCTGCGTTGAGAAGGGAGGGGAGAAAGGATGAAGGATGAGGGATGAGGGATGAAGTAGATTCATTTTCATCCTTTAAGAGTATCGGATGCCGCGCGTCGAGTTTCGCAGCGAGCAGGCGGAAGGCGTGGATGGTAGCGAGATCGAGGTCGTCCTTCACGGTGACGAGCCGCACGGAGTCGCAGGTGTTGAGTTCCGCAATGGCGGCATCGTCGCGTGGATCAACAGCAACCACACCGCTGTCCTCAATGACTATTTCCGGTTGGAAGTCGCCGAGCTTGTCAAGTTTGTGCGCGACAGCGTTCCATTTGGCGCGGGTGGTGAAGACGCGCACGGTTTCCTCGCCGCCGAGAGGAACGGCGTTGACTTCAAGACATGCAGAGTGCCGGCGCTCATAGGAGAACGGATCCCAGCCCGGCTTCGGTGACTGCTTGATCAATCCGCAATCCGCAATCCGCAATCCGCAATCGACAAGCGCCTTTGCCACGGGAATTTCGTGAACAGAATCTTCCGTGAGCGAAACGCGCACCGTGTCTCCTATGCCGTCCGCGAGGAGCGAGCCGATGCCAATGGCACTTTTGATGCGACCGTCCTCGCCGTCGCCAGCCTCGGTGACGCCGAGATGGATCGGGTAGTTCCAGTCGCCGCCCAGATCGTTGAGCTTGGCGACGAGCAGACGATAGGCCTCGATCATCACCTTCGGGTTGCTGGCCTTCATCGAGAAGACAAAGTTGTGATAATCCAGCGAGCGGGCGATGCGGGCGAACTCCAGCGCGCTCTCCACCATGCCGAGCGGCGTGTCGCCGTAGCGGTTCATGATGCGGTCGCTGAGCGAACCGTGGTTGGTGCCGATGCGCATGGCTCGCTGCTTCTCGATGCAGAGCTGCACCAACGGCACGAAGGCTTCTTCAATGGCGGAGACTTCCTCAGCGTATTCGGCATCGGAGTATTCGCGAACGGCGAATTTTTTCTTGTCCACGAAGTTGCCGGGATTCACCCGCACCTTCTCCACCCACCTGGCTGCTTCCATCGCGGCGTCCGGTTTGAAATGGATGTCGGCCACCAGTGGCACGTCACAGCCTTGGGCGAGAAGAGCGGCCTTGATGTGCTCCAAGTTTTCCGCAATGGGCCGCGTCTGCGCGGTGAGGCGCACGATCTCGCAACCGGCGGCGACGAGTTCCAGCGTCTGCTGCACGCAGGCGTCGGTATCGCGGGTGTCCGACGTGAGCATGGACTGCACGCGGATGGGGTTGCTGCCTCCGATGCTTACATTGCCAACCCTGACAACGCGTGTTTCGCGGCGGGCGTAGTGGTAGAGGTCGGGGCAGTAGCGAAGCGTATTTGGCGCTGACATGCAGGAGGGTTACTTCGCTACTGGAGCTGTGAACCTGTAAAGGGTCTTTTGATCTTTTTTCAGGTCATCACTTTTTGACTGGCGTTCTGACTTTTGACCGGCCCCGAAGATGTCTCCTGTGTCCTTGATGCTTACGAAGATCATGAATCCGAAAATCAGGAGGACGCAGGCGGTCTGCACGACTTCAAGCACGCGAATGTTGATGGGGCGGCGACGGATGGACTCGATGACGGCCATGGTGATGTGGCCGCCGTCGAGAACGGGGAAGGGTAGCATGTTCAGAATGGCCAGGTTAATATTCAGCACCACGCTGAACCAGAGCACGAGAAGCCAGCCGTATTTGTCCTGAAAGAGGCTGTAGTAAACGCGGGTGATTCCGATGAAGCCACTGAGATGCTGCGCGCCCACATCCGATTTGCTGGAGAAAACGGCCCGAATCGTCTGGAACATGGTGCGTCCGGCATCCCGGACTTGCGCCCATGGTGTGGGGTGGGATGGGATGCGGCGTCCGTCCAAATCCCAACTGATCCCAATCATGGCTTTTTCGAAACCCTTCGGACGCTCGTCCGGCACGCGGGGTGTGACCTGAACCGTTTTAGTCTCCTGGCCGCGCTGGAGCTGGATGGAGAGCGTTTTTTCTGGATGATCCTGAATATATTCACCAAGCTGTCTAACTCCCCGTATAGGAATATCATCAACGGCGATCAGCAAGTCGTTGGGCTTGATTCCGGCTATGGCGGCGGGGTTGTATTGCTTATCCTCGATTAGCGCGGCAACCATGGGCGTGTCGCGTCCGAGGATGCCGACCTCGCGGAAGGGCGGACGGGCGAATATGGATTTCCACCATGACATGTTCTTGTCCTGCTCTGGTTTCTCGGCCTTGACCGGAATCGGAGGCAAAAGTTTTCCATCGCGCTCGATGGTGAAGCTGATGTTTTCACCCTCGCTGGCAACCACGAGCCAGCGCACGCTGTCCACCAGTCCGCCGAAGCTGCGCACGGGTTTGCCGTCGATGAATTTGATGTTGTCGCCGGGCTTGAGTCCGGCTTTCTCCGCAGCGCTGTCCTTGGCCACGTAGCCGATTTCCGTGGTGGTGCTGCCTTCGCTTTCAGGCTTGCCAAAATGCCATACCAGCACCGCAAAGAAACACGCGAGGCCGAAGCTGAAGAGGGGCCCGGCAATGGCGACGATGATCTTGTCGAGGCTCGATATGGGTGGGAGCTTATCACGTTTCTCCTCAGTGGGGCCTTCGATGGCATCCATGGGTGCCATTTGAGGCAGAGCCACAAAACCGCCGGCGGGAATGCAACCAAGGCCGTATTCAACGCCATTGATGGTCTTTTTCCAGAGCGGCTTGCCGAACCAGACGTAGAATTTCTCGATCTTGAGGCCGCGCCATTTGGCTGCGAGAAAGTGTCCCCACTCGTGCACGACGATCATGAGGTTGAAGACAACGATGACGAGAAAAATGATGCCGATGAAGCGTATCGAACTGATGAGAAATTCCATGAGGCGCGGAATCTAGCACCTCCGGCCATTTGGCGCAAATGACGCGCGCTGGGCAGAGGGCTTATTTCAGGAGGGCTTCGATGTCCGCAGGCTGCAATTCCTGGGGGTGGCCTTCCCAGACAATCTTGCCGGTCTTGTCCACGAGCAGCGCGTGGGGGATGCCGGTGATGCCGAAAAGTGCTGAAAGAGTGGAGTTGGGATCAAGGGCGACAGGGTAGTTGATGGGCACTTCCTTGGTGAATGCCGTCACGGTGGCAGCGTCTTCTTTGGTGACCCCGACGATTTCCAGACCCTTGGCATTGTATTGTTTATAGATTTCGTTGAGGTGGGCAATGCTCTCCTGGCATGGGCCGCACCAGGTAGCCCAGAATTCCACGATCATGGGCTTGCCTGCGAGCGCTGGGGCGTCGCCAATGTATTTGACCTCAAGTTTCGGCAGCGACTCACCGACATTATTTTTCACGGATCGGCCCAAAAGGGGGCTGATGAAAAATACAAGGGCCGCCAACGCGGCGAGTTTTACAAGGGATTTCATGGAATGGTGCCTCAGGTTTTGCATTCAGTTGGTGCCGGAGCGGCAGGCTAGCTGCCGAAGTTATCGACCTCCTCGCGGGACGGGATGGCGTCCTGTGCGCCGGTTTTGGTGGTGGTGAGCGCCCCCGCGATGTTGGCCTTGCGGATGGAGCCGAGCAGATCATGAGTCTGCGCCCAGTGGACGGCAAAGGTTCCGGTGAAGGCATCGCCCGCGCCCACGGTGTCAATGACATGAACTTGGGGCGGGGGAATCTTCAGCGCCTGATGGGTGCTGATGGCGAAGGTTGGCTGGGCACCGCGCGTAACAATGAGCGTGCCTACGCCAAGGCTGGACATTTTGGCCCGTATTTGTGGAGCCTCCGAGGTGCTTTCGACAAAAAATCCCAGCAAGGCCGCAGCTTCGCGCTCATTCAATATGAGATAATCAATCATCACATGTCCCCAGGGGAATTCGGCAATCAGCGGGGATGGATTCAAGATGGCGGTCTTGTGAAGTTCATTGGCACGGCGCAGAGCGGCGACGGTTGCCTCCAGGGTGGTCTCCAGCTGGCAGACCACGACGTCGGCCGTTTCCAAGACGGTGCTCTGGGCGAGCACATCGTCCCTTGTGAGGAGTCCATTGGCGCCTTTGAGCACGACGATGCTGTTCTCGCCTTCTGGATTGACGTAAACAAGCGCGCTGCCCGTTCCGCAGTCGTCGCGCACGATTATGCCCGTCACGTTCATTCCCAGGCTCATCAAGCGTTCGAGATACGGAAGACCAAAAGCGTCATTGCCCAGGCAGCCGATCATGCTCACGATGGCACCCTGCCGGCAGGCCGCCACGGCCTGGTTGGCGCCTTTTCCGCCATAGCGCATCTCCCAGCCCTCGGCGGTGACCGTTCCGCCAGGCTGGGGGAGATGTGGCACCGAGACAAGAGTGTCCAGATTCAGCGATCCGACAATGGCGATCGTGGGGGTGTCGATGGGACCTTTCATGGGAACGCTGGATGTAGTGTTTCACACGCTGGGGCAGGCAGCATCTTGCTGCAAGTTGCGATTTGATGCAATCCAGCAAAAAAAAGCCCGCGCTCTTTGTGGAGCGTGGGCTTGATTTAGGAATGAATGTCGCGATTTAGCGATACTGAGCATCATAGCGCCCCTGATCGTAAGCGCGCTGTTGGTTGTTCTGTTGCTCGATGTTGTTGATGCGCTGGTTCTGGTTGCCCATCACGCCGCCGGCAGCAGCGCCAACCGCACCACCGATCAGGGCGCCGCCTGCGGTGTGGCCGCTCTGATTACCGATAATGCCGCCGACTAGGGCACCGGTGCCAGCGCCAGCCAGAGCGCCAGTGGTGGTGTCACAACTCACGCTCACGAGCGACAAGGCTCCGAGCACCGACAGGGTAAGAACTTTAGGGAGATTTTTCATAGGTGATAACGTTATGACATAGACGCTGTGCACGTCAATTCATTCAATTTCATTTATAAGATTTTTTCGAATGGATCAAGCCAGAAGCTGAGTGCGCGTGAAGGCGGGATAGACCTTGTATCCGCGCGCTTCAATGATGGCACGTCCGCCTTCCTCCCGATCTAGCAGCACCATGACGAAGGCCACCTTACCGCCCTCCGCCTCCACGTTCTCGATGGCTTTCAATGTCGAGCCGCCCGTCGTGATGACATCATCCACGACCACGACGCTGTCGCCGTTTTTGAAATTGCCTTCCACCAGCTTTTGCCGCCCGTGTTTTTTCGGTTCCTTGCGGACACTGAAAGCGTGAACGGGAGAGGCGGGTTCGGCGATGTGGGAGGCGATTGCGATAGAAAGCGCGACCGGATCAGCGCCCATCGTCAAGCCACCCACACTGCTCACTTTCACGCCCAGTTCTTTTTCTGCAGAACGGAGGATGGGAAACATCACCTGGCCGAGCAGATGTGCGCCCTGGGCATCCAGCGTCGTGAGGCGGCAGTCCACATAGAGATCGCTCTTGGCGCCGGAGGCGAGGGTGAAATCTCCGCGCATCACAGATTTTTTCATGAGGAGGGAACGGAGGTTTTCTCGGGCGGAATCAGGCATGGTGTTGGTGCGGGGTTGCGGCGGTAGATGTGGCAGAGTGCGAGGCAGTCACCAAGCACAAATTTCAAACAAATATTCACATTGAAGCCGTTGCAGCATTTACAAACACATTCGTCCGCGCCAGCGTTCCACATGAATTTTTTTTTGCGATCACTCCTGGCCATGCTGCTGGCCACCCTGACTTCCTTTGCCGAAACTCAACCCGAGGATAAGCCCGCGACCAAAGAAGCGGCTGAAACCTCAAAAGATAAACCGAAAGACGGCGAGAAGCCCAAGGCCGAGGAAAACGAAAAGGGCAAGGAGAAGGAAAAGGAAAAGCCGAAATCAGCCGTCACTAAGCACTCCATCACTGTCAATGGCCGGAAGATTGACTACACCGCCACCGCCGGGTTGATGCCATTGAAAGACAAGGATGGCAAGACCACCACGGCGCACATTTTCTTCATCGCCTACACCAAGGATGGCGTTGCCGATGCCGCAAAGCGCCCGCTCACCTTCTCGTTCAACGGCGGCCCCGGCTCATCCTCCGTGTGGATGCACATGGGGTTGCTCGGTCCGAAGCGCGTGAAACTGCAGGACAACGGGTTTGCTGTTGCGCCGCCTTACGAGTTCCTGGATAACGACCAGTCACTGCTTGATGAGACAGACCTTGTTTTTATTGATCCCGTGGGCACCGGTTACAGCCGTCCTGAAAAGCCCGATGACGGGAAGAAGTTCTGGGGACTCAAGGAAGACACGCAGAGCGTCGCGGAATTCATCCGCCTTTACGTCACGAAGAACACGCGCTGGACTTCGCCCAAGTTCCTCATCGGCGAGAGCTACGGCACCACCCGCGCGGCGGCCCTCAGTGGTGAGCTGCAACAGAGGCATCACATGAACCTCAACGGCATCATGCTCCTCAGCACCGTCCTGGATTTTCAGACCATTCACTTCGGCGATGGAAACGATCTGCCCTATGTCCTTTTCCTGCCGACCTACACCGCCACCGCGTGGTATCACAAAAAACTTCCCGCTGACCTGCAAAAGCTCCCGCTCAATGAAGTGCTCAAACAAGCCGAGGCCTTCGCGCTCGGCGACTTCAATCAGGCGCTCCTGCGCGGCACCTCCATCGAGCCCGCCAAGCGTGCCGCCATCGTGAAACAAACCGCTCGCTTCACCGGCCTGACAGAGTCTTATGTGGATCGCGCGAATTTACGCATCACCATGCAACGATTCGGTGCCGAATTACTGCGTGAACAAAGTCTCAATATTGGCCGCTTTGACAGCCGATACACCAGTTTTATGCGCGACACGCTGTCTTCCAGCGCCGGGCGCGACCCCAGCTTCGACGCCGTGGGCAGTGCCTATGCATCTACGTTTAACCAATACATCCGCGCCGAATTGAAATTCGAAGAAGATCAGCCCTACACCATTCTCGGCGGTATCGGCCAGTGGAACTGGGGTGAGGAAAACAGCTACGTGAATGTTGCCGGCACCCTGGCCGAGGCCCTCACGTCAAACCCCTTCATGAAAGTCCACGTCTCCTGTGGCCTCTACGACCTCGCCACCCCCTGGCTCGCCAGCCGCTACACCTTCAACCATCTCAACACCAATCCTGCCTTTGCGAAAAATATCATCATCGACGATTACACTGCCGGCCACATGATGTATCTCAATCTGCCGGATTTGAAGAAGCAGAAGATCGACCTGGCAAAGTTTATTTCCGGCGCGTCAGGGAAATGAGGTAAAAAGTCGGATGACGGAGGTTTTGTGCGCGCTCAGATCGGCCTGCTGCGGGTCGCTTCATTAAGCGAGCCGCAAGACGGGCAGGCGCTCATGGTTTTGCTGTCCGGGTTGTCGTAGATGTTTCCGCAGATGCGGCACTGGACGAGATATTGTTGCAGCTTTTTTTCATGTCGCCGCTGGGACGTCACGGCGAGCAACCAGAGCAGACCGAGCAACAGGACGCCGACAGCAAGTCCGATGATCAGCAGTGTGGTGAGTGAAACGGGGATCATGGAGCAGAAGGAGTGACGACCCAGATCAAGGTGGCGAGGCCCCACACCGGAGTGTCCGCCGCTTGAGATGCATCCGGCTCAAATCGCAGTTGTTGCATCAAACCAATCAGCCTGGCGGCTTCGCTATTTTTTTCCGGATTGCCGGTAGGCAGGGCGAAGGTGACGCGCCCTCCAGAGTTCACACCAATTTTGAAGCGCCATGCTTCGGGGTCTGATATGGCTGCGGCCGGGAATTCAGGACGGAAGGTGAGTTTCCTTGAAGCCAGAGCACCCGTCACTCTGACTTCCAGCAGGGGGGCAGCGGCGGAGGATTTTTCCGGCGGCAGCAGTCGATGCAATTCGCTCAAATCCAGGCGAGGCAATATGGGCGCGGTGACATCAAGCAACCGCAGCGGTGCCACGGCGGAATTGCGTTGGGGCACATCTAGTATTTTCAGTTCGTGTTTTTCATAGAGTGGATGAAAAACAGGAGCATGATCCTCAAGGTTCAAGGCGTTTTTTTGCTGGTTGGCTGAAGGAATGACCATGAAATCACGGTCCGCCACATGGTTGATGGCAGCCAGGGAAGCGGGATCCAAGGGATTCAGAATCACGATCTGCTGGGCCACAGGAATGAAACGCTGGGTCTGTGGATACACCACACGAAAGAGAAAAAAGAAGACGGTCAACGCCAGCACAGTCGCCGCGATCCACAGCAACAATCGCCCCAATTGTCCCTTGGGCTTGCGCCAGTCGAAAATCAGCGCGGGTTTTGGAGGTGAAGTTTCCGGCATTGGCAGAGATTCAAACTCGGAATTAGAGGCTTGTCAGGCTCAATGTTGACCTTGATCACCGGGCACGCGCTTAGGGAGCGGTTGCCTCGGCCGGCGGCTGGGTGGCATAGGCCACTTCAAAGCCGAGCGCGAGGGCGGTGTTGCTGGCCTGAAGCACGCGACCGAACGGGGCCATGGCATCCGCGTGAATGATGACCCGGTTGCTCTCGCGCTTTGCTTTCAGCAGCTTTTTTCTCAAACTTTCCAGCGACTCGGGTTCTCCGTCGAAATAGAAAACCTGATCGCCCGATGACGCGACGGTGATGACTCGGGCGCGGTCGAATCCGGTGAGGCGCGAGGCACTCTCCGGGAGTCGCACATTGACTCCGCTCTGAATGACAAAGGTGGAACCAAGAAGGAAGAAGACCAGCAGCAGCGTGAGCACGTTCAGCACAGGGCCGAGGTAGAGCCAGAAGCTCTGCTTGGGCAGGCGGCTCTCAAGCTTCATGGTGGCAAGATAGTGCGCGACTCAGGCGTTGCGCCCGCGTTTGCGCGAAGCGTCGGTGGCGGCATCGCGGAAATCGACGATCTGCGCCCCGGCATTCGCGGCGGCGGGCGCGGAAATTTCGCGATTGTCTTCCAAGATGTTGACGATCTCGATGCCGGCGCGTTCGAGATCATTCATGATGTGCCGTGATTTGGCTGCGAGGAAGGCGTAGAAAAGATAGCTGGGAATGGCAACGACAAGCCCGAGGGCCGCGTTGACGAGACTAGTGTAAACGCCGTGGGCTACATCGGCTGGAGTGGCGTAGCCATTCACGTTGTTGAGCTTGGTGAACGTGTCCATCAGGCCGATAATGGTGCCGAGCAGGCCGATGAGCGGCGCGGCGTGCGCGATGCCGTGCAGCACGCTGAGATAGCGCTCAAGTCGGGGCACTTCGAGCTGTCCGGCTTCCTGGACGATTTCCTTGAGCTGTTCGCGCGGGGCTTGATGGCGCAGCAGGGCGGCATGAAGCACGCGACCGACTGGCACCCGGGTGGCCACGCATTCTTGCAACGCTTCCGCGTGGTTTTTTCTCCGGATAAGGCTGGCCAGTCCGGCGAGAAATTCACCAATGTTCATGCTGGCGCGGTGGTAATAGGCCAAACGCTCCGCGAAGATGGCAAGGGCCAGGGCGAAGCAACTGAGCAGCAACCAGACTAGCGGACCTCCTTTGGACAATAGTTCAGACATGGGGCAGGTGCGTTAAGGTCGTGCAATTGTTCCAGGCGTTCAGGGAGTGAATGCCAAGAATAGTAAGGGTTTAGGATAGGATATTGTAGCGATTTTCATGCCGATGCAATCACTGATCGCTATCAAGGGTATTTTGGGGTAGTTAGCATGACTTAATCAATTGAGCAAGGACAGCCTCCATCAAGTTGATGCAGGAATGTTTTCCAGTTTCCAGCCCACGATTTGCATCTAAACTTGGCCGAGATCCGCACATCATGCTCCTCATCATCGACAATTACGATTCCTTCACCTACAACCTCGTCCAATATTTCGGCGAGATGGGGGCGGTGATGGAAATCCGCCGCAATGATCAGCTCACGCTGGATGACATCACACAGCTCAAACCTGATCACATCTGCATTTCGCCGGGGCCATGCACGCCGAACGAGGCCGGGATCAGCAACGACGTGATCCGCAAATTCGGCGCGAGCACCCCGCTGCTCGGCGTCTGTCTGGGTCATCAATGCATCGGCCACGTCTTCGGCGGCGATGTGGTGCGCGCGGGGCGTTTGATGCACGGAAAAATCTCCCGCATCCATCACACCAGCAAGTCTGTTTTTGCGGACATGCCGCAAGATTTCGAGGCCACTCGCTACCACAGCCTGCTGGTGAAGCGCGAAACATTGCCCGCGTGCCTGGAGATCACGGCGACGGCGCTGGACGATGAAAATGAAATCATGGGCCTGCGTCATCGCGAGCTGCCCATTCACGGAGTGCAGTTTCATCCCGAGAGCATTCTCACCCAGGAAGGGAAGCGTCTTTTGAAGAATTTTCTGGAAATGAGCGCCTGACGGCATGATGGTAGCTAATCAACTCGAACTCCCACGAGTTTAAAATTATGTCCCGCCTCGTATCGCTTCGCGAAGCTCTCGAACAGTCGCCGGACAATGTTGCCCTGCTTCTGCTCTACGGTCACGCTTGTCTGGATGAAATTCAGCTCGAGGAGGCGCATGAAACTTTTGCGCGCATTCTTGGCATCGAGCCGGATCACATCGAAGCCCAGCTTGGCCTGGCGCGCACCATGGTGCTGCAAGGCGACACCAGTGCCGCCGCCGTGCGCGTGGAGCGCATTCTCCAGCGTCAGCCGCAGAGCGTATCGGCGCATCTTCTCCTCTGCCGCATCCACCTGACGGAAAATAACAAGCCCAAGGCACTGGAGCATTACAACCGCGCGCTGGACATCGATTCATCCGCAGCCGACCCCGCGCTGGAGGCCGACCTGGGCCGCAGCGTCAAGCCTCAGACCAAGGACCGCATCGTCAGTCCGCTCGACCTGCTCGACGATGATGATGACGCCGCCGAACTTCAGCAGGAAATTTTTGACGATCCCTTTGATGAGCCTCCTTACGAATGGAGACCGGAAACTTTCTTCACTCCCGGCGACGGCGAGCGGCTGAAATGCACCTTCGCAGACGTCGGCGGCATGGAAGCGCTGAAGGAGGAAATCCGGCTCAAGATCATCTACCCGCTCCAGCACGCCGATCTTTACAAAGCCTACGGACGCAAGACCGGTGGCGGCATTCTCCTCTATGGGCCGCCCGGTTGCGGGAAGACGCTCATGCTCCGCGCCACGGCAGGTGAGGTCTCCTGCAACTATCTCGCGGTCGGGCTGCACGAGATTTTCGATCCTTATTACGGCAGCATCGAGCGCAACCTCCATCAGATTTTCGAAACCGCGCGCGCTAACTCTCCCTGCGTGCTGGTCTTTGACGAGATCGACAGCATCGCTCCCGACCGCCGCCATACGCGCGACACGCAGGTGCGAAATGTGGTCAACCAGTTCCTCAGTGAGATGGACGGGATCCGCACGGAAAACCAGCGCATTCTTGTCATCGGCGCGACGAACTCGCCGTGGCAGCTTGATCCCGCGCTGCGCCGTCCCGGCCGCTTTGACCAGGCCATCTTTGTTCCGCCGCCCGATGACGCCGCCCGTTTGCAAATCATCCGGCTTCTTGGCAAGGACAAACCTGTCGGCCAGATTGACGAAGCCGCGCTCGCTGCAGCCACCAAGGGCTTTTCCGGCGCGGACCTGAAATGGGTTTTCGATCGCGCCACTGAGGTCGCTCTCTCCGGAGCCATCCACGCAGGACGCACCGTCCCCATCAGCATGGAATCGCTTCTCAAAGCCGCTGCCAGTCACTCGCCCAGCACCCAGGCCTGGCTCGAAGGCATTCAGCAAAGCGTCCCCACCGCGCCTCACGACGCGCTCTACAACGAGGTCAGGAAATTTTTCCAAGCTGCGCCGAAACAGTCCTGATCACATTTCAGTCGGATGTAGGGCGTTTCTGTGAAACGCCGGAACCTAGCCTTTCGGTGCCGCCTCCTTCTTCGCCGTCATCTTCAGCATGACAAAGTAGAGCAAGCCGATCACAGCAATCGCGCCCACAATCCAGAGCGACTCATGCTTGATGGCATGGATCATCTTTTCCGGGTCTTTGATAATATCCGGCTGACGCTCCTGCAAACCCTTGCCATACCAAGCCAGGATCGAGCACCAGATTGCCGAGCCGACGATCGTCATCACGCTGAACATGCCGAAGCGCATCTCCAGCACACCCGCTGGAATGGAGATCAAATGCCGCACCACTGGCAGCAGCCTCGCGAAGAAAATGCCTCCCGCCTCATAGCGTTCCGCAAAATGCTCCGCACGCTTCAGCTTCGCCTCGTTGATGAAAAAATATTTTCCCCAGCGCGTGATCACCGCCAGCCCCAGCCAGCGCGAGACCCAGTAAGTGATGGCCGCGCCGATCCACGAACCCAGCGTCCCCGCTGCGATCACCCCCAAAAGGCTGAGTTTGCCCTGCGCCGCCAGAAACGCGGCCGGCGGGATCACCACTTCGCTCGGCACCGGGAAGATGGAACTCTCCATCGCCATTAGAACGATGACCCCGAGGTAACCCCAGTCCTGAACCCATTGAAACCAGACTTCGATAAGATGATGCAGCATGAGGCGTTGTTTCTAGCATCGATGCCGCCAAACGCAAGAGCGCACCTTCTATCCGGCTTGGTGTTCACGCTTTAGCGTGATAAAATCAAGCACGCTAAAGCGTGAACACCGAACTCTGCCCGGTTCGACAAAAGGGAACGCCACATCATTCATCATTTTCGTGTGGATTAAAACCCGCTCGGATGTCATCATGCAACAAATGGACAAGGCCGATCACCGCAGCCTCGACGCCGCTTGGCGTCACGCTGTGGAAACCATGGCCCCGCTGCCAGAACCTGATCAGCCTAACCACAAACCAAAAGTGTCACCCCATTTACAACTCAAACCGGTATCATTAATTGCTTGGACGCACAAAGCTGCTAGCCAATAATCAGATCAAACCATGAAAACAATCACCCAGTTAATTGTTCCACTACTTCTTTGGGCCACCGCTGCATCTAGTGCTGAGACTTGGCGTATTGACAATGAGACTTATGCAGAGGTCAAGGTCTTGAATGTCTCTAGTATGGGTGTGACTATTGAATTTTTGGACCTCTCCCGACGACCGCATAAGAAAACTATTCCATTCGAGAAGTTGTCGGACTTCCAACAAGTTCATTTCAAAAAAGTTTTAGCAGAGGAGACTTTAGCAGAGGAGAAAAATCGGAAAGCAGCAGACAACGGAAGTGTTCGGATCAAAGGGCGCGTGATTCAGATAAAGGACGAGGGTTTTATGATCGAGTGCCAATCTAGAATACCCGTGACTAGTAGTATGGGTAGCGTCGGCGGAGGCGGCCACCTCCCTCCAGCCGACTCCTCAGATGTAAATCGGCCACATTCAGTTCAAGGGATTTTCTTTGTCACGGGCCATCCGAGTCAGTCCACTAAAGTTGACAATGAATGGATTGACGTTGATGCGATTGAAGATGGCGTTTACAACTACACCGGCACTGACGGCTTGGCGCATCGGGTCAAAAAATTCAAGGTCATCAAGACGGTAAAATGATTGACCGCTGAAGATCTTCTTCAAGCCCCAAAAGCCCACTGAAAGTGAATTGTGAAAGTTGAAAAGAAGTTGAAAAGGGTCAGTCCTGAATGGCGCTTAGTTAAGCCGCAGCGCGGTAACTGGAACGGTGGAGGATTTCGACATATTGAGCGCGTGGAGCCGTGAGCAAAGGGAA
>JAYVOH010000103.1:0-5450 GCA_043758025.1 Verrucomicrobiota bacterium | reverse complement strand
GTCGGTGCTGATGCCAATCTCGGCTCCGAAACCAAACTCGCCACCGTCATTGAATCGCGTGCTGGCGTTCCAGAGAACAACGGCGCTGTCCACGTCGTGCTGGAATTTTTCAGCGGCAGCTTGATTGGCCGTGACGATGACATCGGTATGATGCGATCCGTATTCGTTGATGCGGGCGATGGCTTCATCGAGACCGGAGACGGTTTTCACTGAGAGTATCAAATCGAGATACTCGGTGCGCCAGTCTTCTTCTGTAGCGGCTTTCGCGCCCGGCCAACATTTCAGAACGGTTTCGTCACCGCGAATCTCCACGCTATGCGAGCGCATGAGATCGGACAAAGTGGCATAAAAACTTTCCGCGATGGCGCGATCCACCAGCACGCTCTCCACGGCGTTGCACACGGAAGGCTTCTGGCATTTGCCATTGATGATGATGTCGGCCGCCATCTCGAAATTCGCGGCTTCATGAACATAGACGTGGCAGATGCCGTCGTAGTGCTTGATGACCGGCACGCGGGCGGTGCTGACGACACGTTCGATTAAGCCCTTGCCGCCGCGCGGGATGATGAGATCCAGATACGCATCCATCTTCGCCAGATGATCCACGCTTTCGCGATCTGTGAAGGGCACAAGCTGGATGCTGTCCTTCGGCAGCCCGGCGCTCTCGCCTCCGCGCTGGAGGGCGGCAGCGAGTGCGGTGTTGGATTCTATGGCCTCGGAGCCGCCACGTAAAATTGTAGCGTTCCCGGTCTTGAAACAAAGTGCTGCGGCATCGCTCGTGACATTCGGACGCGATTCAAAGATGATGCCGATGACGCCAATGGGCACGCGCACCTTCCGCAGATGAAGGCCGTTGGGGCGAGTCCACTCGCTGAGAAGTTCGCCGACTGGATCGGGGAGTTTGGCGACATCTTCGATGGCGGATGCAATGGCCTCCAAGCCGCTCTTGCTCAGCCGAAGCCGGTCCACCATCGGTTTGCTCAAAGCGTTCTTCTCCGCGCGGGCCACATCCTTGGCGTTCGCATCGAGAATGGCCTTTTCCGCGCGGCGCACTTCCTTGGCCATGGCGTTCAAGATATCGTTTTTCTGCGAGGAGGAAAGCTTTACCAGCTCGCGTGAAGCAGCCCGGGCGCGTCGGCCCATGTCGAGGATTGCGTCTTTGATTTGATCAGAGGTCATGAGGATGGGAACCATGCTGTCGGTTAGCGAAGGCTCAACCTGAAACTTGGGTTTGGTCATCTAGAACATGACGTGAGTTCCTCTCAAATTTAAAAAACACCATTTTCAATTACCCCTGGTGCTCATGGGACGCTTTTTCGTAACGTCCGGCATTTTGCCTGCGCCGGGGTTGGTTCGCTTTTCCGGCGGGATACCGAGTCGCTTTTCGAGAATTGGCAGATTCATCATCACGCTGGGCGTGTCCAACCCATCGTCATAATTTTTTTTCAGGATCGCATAGGCGCGCTCCCAGGCTGCGCGGTCATTAACTTTCACGAGTTCATAGGCCGCTTTGCGTTCGTAGAATCGCAAGGCACCCTGCGCGTAGGCTGACAGGTAGGCTTCCGCTGCTTTCGCGGGTTCAGGCTTCCGGTCACAATATAGATCGCCGAGCCGCACCAGAAGTTTTTTATTATTTGGCAAGAAGCGCAGTCCCTCTTGGACGATTTCAATGCCGCGCTCCACATGGTCACGGAAGAGTTTGCTGCGCAGCGCCGCCCGCAGGGTTTCATCGCGCAGATAATGGGACGCAGCATTCCAACCCTGATGCCAGGCGGCGTCATCCCAGTAGGTGGCTTCCCGCGGCTGCAATCGCGTGGTGATGGTCATGAGCGAATCCACCTTGCCCCAGTCCACATCTTCAAAAGCCGAGTAAGCCTGAAGATAAGTAATGCTGGCCACCAAGGAGCGCAGCCCGCCCAGCGAGGCGGCGAAACCCATCTGGCCAAGGCTCTCGCGCATATCAATTCCCACTGGATCTTCGAGCAGACCTTGGGCATGAAGATCATCCGAGAGCCGCTGCTCCAGCGGGGGTTTCGCAATGCCGACGGCTGCAAAAAGGGCGATGGCGGCGAGGTTGCGGTTCATGGGGGGGAAGAGAAAAGAGAAGTGAGAATTTAGTAGGGAGAATGGACTATGAGTTAGTCATGCGCTGAATGTATGCCGTCAGCATCCGTGCTAATTCATCTGCCTTGGTTTGCAATGCAGCCGTGTCTGCGCAATTCAAATCGTGTGCTAGAAGAAGATGGTAGGCTGCTTCATCAAGCGATGCCTGGGCGATATTGTAAAAGCGCATTTTGTCCGCCTTGCCACGCCGCTTGAAGCCTTCCACGATATTTGCCGGGACTGATGATGCCGCGCGTATTAACTGCGAGGTCAACCCAAAAATTGCAGTCTTCGGAAAGTCATTGGAGATGCGATACACTGCAAGCACCCACTGATGACCCTGCTGCCACACCAGCAAATCTCGAAAACTTTGCGCCGCGCTCATAGGTCCATTGCCATCGTTCTATCTTTTAAATTCTATCTCCTATATTCCAAATTCTTCATTTTCCATTCTCAAAGCTCCTTCTCCGAAAAAATCAAATGCGCCACCGCCGTGTAGAGCACAATATAGAGCAGCGCAAAGCCGGTGATCTGGCCGAGAGTGGCCAGTGGAATGGCGTTGCCATCAATCACAGCTTGCACCTCGTCGAACAGTGTCAGGTCTGGGCAAATGACGGCCAGCAGAAAGGAGAGAATCTTCTTCCATGTTATTGCGAGAGACTTGAGCAGATAACTCCGCAACAGTCCCTCACCATGACCGACAATGGTGAAGCAAAAACTCACGATGATCGTGAACAACGTGGAGGTGGCAACACAAGACATCAGCAGCGCCAGCGAGGTGACGACCGCCGCTTTGAGAAAGACACACCAGACGCCAGCATGAAGGTTCCAGGAAAGCCCCTGTCTGCCGATGTAATCGGTCACGGCGGCGATATTTTCCGGTGTGGCGTTTTGCTCCGATTGCAGAGCGGCGATTTGGTTGGCCGTGATCATCCATTGCTTCAGCCAAACGACCCCGCAGAAAAAGATGTCCATGATGAACAAGCCACCGCCAATGAGCAGCAGAACACCAAGCAGTTTCCCGATCAAATATTCATGCCGTGGCACCGGCTTGCTCAGGATCGTGTAGAGCGTGCGATCTTCCACATCACGCGGCAGCAAAAGCGCGGTAGCAGCGATTGCGATGACGATGGAGAAAATCTGGAGCGCCCCGAAGACCACATCCTTGAGCAGCTTGAGTTGTTGCTCTGGGCTCATCGTGGGAAATGCGAAGGCCGCTGCGACGACGATGACCGCGAAGACCACGAGGAATGCAAGAATCTTCATCCGCAACAATTGCGTTACGGTGTTCGTGGCGATGGTCCAGATGCGCGACAGGGAAAATGCTTTGAAGCCCTTCATGGAAGTTTCTGTGACTGCAGTTGCGTTCATTTATTCTCCTTCTCCCGTCTGGACGGTGGTTTCCAAAAAAAGCCGTTCCAAGGTGGTGCGCGGTTTGCCCAGGGACACCAGTTTCGTTGAGCTGCCACTTCCTTTGATGAGCGTGCGGATTTGTTCGAGCTGCTCCGGCGTGGCGTCTTCCAGAATGATTTCCGTTTGATTCTCGACCGAGATCAAGTCCTCCAGTCGTCCTTCCCGCACCATGCGTCCTTGGGACATGATACCCACGCGATCACACACCTCCTGCATTTGTTCCAGCAGATGAGAAGTGACCACAATGGTGATGCCGCGTTCCTTGAACTCCAGAATTAGATCCCGAATGCGCCGCGATCCCGCAGGATCAACGCCCGCCGTTGGTTCATCGAGAATCAGCAGCCGTGGCTCATGGATCAGCGCCTGAGCCAGTCCGATGCGCTGGAGCATTCCCTTCGAGTAGCCGCCCACGCGACGGTTGGCGGCATTCTCCAGGCCCGTCAGCTTCAGCATCGCAGCGCTTCGGTCGCGCAATTCCGAACCGCGGAGGCCACAAAGCTTCCCGAAGAAATGCAGCGTCTCCTGGCCAGTGAGATGCTTGTAGAAATACGGATTCTCCGGCAGGAAACCGACATCATGCCGGCTGGCGACCTCGGAGCTGTCTCGGCCAAAGATGCTTGCCTTGCCCTCCGTTGGGATCAGCAGGCCCAGCATCACTTTCATCGTTGTGGACTTGCCGCAGCCGTTTGGCCCGATCAGGCCATAGACCTCGCCGCGCTGCACGGTGATCGAAAGCCCGCTCACCGCTGTCAGCGGCTTGCGGCCCATCGCGCCCTGGAAAACCTTGGTCAAGTTTTCCACGGCAACGGCAGGCGTTGCCGGGTTCTGGTTGTCGATCTCGCGGGGCATGGTTGGGAGGGGATGTTGGCAGATAGAAGAGCGGGAGCCAGCTTTTGCAACTCAGTCTATCTCTATAATAATACATGAACTCAGCTAATGATGCTAAATCCACGCACTCCGGTGAGCGGAGGAATGTCCTGCGCCGCGACATCCCGGATGTTTCCGCGCAGGGAGCTATCCTTCACGGCATCCAGAAATGCCTGCAACTCCTTTGCGTCAGCCGCCATGGCCTGAAGTTCCACGCGGCCATCCGGCAGATTCCGCACCCATCCTGTAACCTCGAATCCAGACGCGATTCTTTTCACCGCATAGCGGAATCCCACGCCTTGGACGCGTCCTGTGTAAAATACCTGTTTGGCTGGCATGAGCGAGATTATACCTGCGATGCCCAGCCGTCATCTATCGTGTTTTGAAAATTGGGATTTGTAGTTTTGCCCACTGCGCGCAATTTCCCCGCATCCGATTCCTGCCCATTCCATCATGTCTGATACCATTCCTGCCACAGCCCAGCGTCTTGACTTCATCCGCGAAATCATCGCCAACGATGTTCGCGCCGGGAAAAACGGCGGCATGGTCGTCACCCGCTTCCCGCCGGAGCCAAATGGTTATCTGCACATCGGCCACGCCAAGTCGATCTGCCTGAACTTTGGTGTCGCCCAAGAAAATGCGCCCAACGCGCGATGCCATCTGCGCTTCGATGATACCAATCCCACCAAGGAGGAGACCGAATATGTGGACTCCATCATGGAAGACGTGAAGTGGCTCGGCTTTGACTGGGGCGCGAATCTTTTCTATGCGAGCGACTACTTTGGGAAGTTATATGAATTTGCCGAGCAGCTCATCGGCAAGGGGCTGGCATTCGTCTGTGATCTGAATGCCGAGCAAATGAGGCACCATCGGGGTTCGCTCACGGAACCCGGCAGGTCCAGCCCGTTCCGCGAACGGAGTGTGGCGGAGAATTTGGATTTGTTCCGCCGGATGAAGGCCGGTGAGTTCCCCGATGGCGCACGCACCCTGCGGGCGAAGATCGACATGACTCATCCGAACTTGAACATGCGGGACCCGGTCATCTACCGCATCATGCACGCTGAGCA
>JAYVOH010000102.1:0-5457 GCA_043758025.1 Verrucomicrobiota bacterium | reverse complement strand
GCCTCGAAGCGCGCCTGCTCCAAGGCGTCACCGCTAACCTGGAATACTGGGAAAATACCGCGCTCATGGGCGGCCACTGGACCGCCGAAATCGCCGTCAGCGTCCCCTTCAATCTCGACAACCTCATCACCGGCAAAAATCCCTTCGCCGGAGCGAGCGACAGCTTCAAGCGGCTCCCACGCAGCTTCGAGAGCCGCATGAGCGACCGCCTGGAGCGTTCCCACCGCATCCAGACGACCACCTCCTCGCCCATCGTGACCAGCCACAGCCTCTCGGTAAAAACCACCCGCCAAGTCACCACCCACACCGTCCCAAAAGCCAAGGCGCTGGCTGCTGGGTTTCCGGTGGAGTAGTTTTTTTGGGGGGATGGACAGGATGGACAGGATGGACGCGATGGACGACTGCAACCTCCGTCCATCCCGTCCATAAAGTCCATAAAGTCCATCGCCCGCTCAAAACCATGAAACACACACTCACCCTACTCACCCTCAGCCTCTCACTTTTCGCCGCCGAGCCCGAGGGCATGATCTTGCTAAAAGGTGGCACATTCTCCATGGGCAGCGAAGACGGCCCGAGCGACGAACAACCAATCCACGAAGTCACCGTGGGCGCGTTTTGGATGGATAAAACGGAAGTGACCAACGCGCAGTTTGAGGCGTTCGTGAAAGCCACGGGATACGTGACCGTGGCCGAGCGCCCACTGAGCGCACGCGACCTGCCGGGGCTGCTCCCCGAGTATGAGGGCAAGACGATCTCGCTCTGCTTCCGCCCGCCAAAAGGCGCGGCGGATTTACGCGACGTGTCGCTATGGTGGGTGCCGACGATGGGGGCAAATTGGCGGCACCCAGACGGCGAAGGATCGAGCATCGAAGGCAAAGCACAGCACCCCGCCGTCCACGTCTGCTGGGACGACGCGATGGCCTACTGCAAATGGGCAGACAAGCGTCTAGCGACCGAAGCCGAGTGGGAATTCGCCGCGCGCGGCGGTGGCGTGAAGCAGCGATTTGTATGGGGGAATGAATTCAATCCCGCCGGCAAATGGATGGCGAATACGTGGCAGGGGAAATTCCCAAGCGAGAACACGGGCGACGACGGAGCCAAGGGCACAAGCGCCGTGGCGACGTATCCAGCCAATGGTTACGGCCTTTTCGACATGGCGGGGAATGTATGGGAGTGGTGCGCCGATCTCTACCTCCCCGACTACTACGCAAAGTCGCCAAAAGAAAACCCACCCGGCCCCGACACGAGCTTCGACCCCGACGAACCCGGCGTAAAAAAGCGCGTCACACGCGGCGGTTCCTGGATGTGCTCAGACAGCTACTGCCGAGGCTACCGCCCCAGCGCCCGGATGAAAACCTCGCCAGATACAGGCCTACAAAATACCGGCTTCCGCTGCGCAAAAGACGTGGAAGGGAAGTAATACCAACTTTCAGATTGGTAGGCATCGCCATTTCGCCCCATTTTAGGCGATGTAAAGAATGGCATTTAGAACCTATAAATTACTGTAGGTCAGGCTTTTTCTCGGTGCGTTGGAAAGCAGTGCGCGATCCGTTCGCAGTGCTCTTGGGTCAGTTCCATTCCCCAAGCAGCCTGACCCTCAGGCCAACCTGCAATACCTACATTAACACGCCCTAAGACCATGAGCTATTACTGGAGTCAATTTCTATCTCATTAGACGACTCCTTCGTATGTAAAAGCATCAAAAAATCATAGGCTCGCTTGCGGCGGAGCTTTTTAATGTCGGCGTCATCAAAAATGTCGGCGCTTAGAATGCAGTCCATGCACGCGGTTTCACAGGATTCGTGGTGCTTTTCGGAGACGTGCATCACCTTTGCTGCCAGCTTTATCCATTGCGCACTGCCCTTCATCAACTCAAGGACGTGGCCTGCCCCGCCGGGAACATTATCATAAACAACAGCCGTGGGGAGTCCGCCATTTGGAGACGGAGCAACGGTGTGCCCAAGTTCGCGGCTATCCAGTTGCAGTAAAGGTGCGCCCGCTATTTTTAGGGCCAATGCGAGCGTCTCGGCTAGATCGGATGCGTGCGGGCCGAAATCAACCAGAAGGACATCGGTAATGACTTTGCTGGCAAGGGATTGATGGCGCAGGAAGCTGTTTTGGTGATCGCAGGGTTTGGGAGGGTGAAAGCCTTGTCTTGGTTTTGGAGAGTGCAGCCCGCTGTGGTGCAGTAACTCGTGAGGGAGGCTCTTATCTTTGTCCACCGCTATGGGGCGGTATTCGCTCTCCGTCATCCCGCAGGCGATGCAGATCGCATATCCGAGTTCTTTTTCTCCCCGATTGTGAACAAATATCTCGCCGCTCTCTTTGTAGTAGGCCGTCCAAGCAGGATTTCCCGCGAAAGCTGGGTCACTGACTGCGGTTTCTCGAAGGTTAATCGCCTGAACGACAGCCGAGCCAATGCGCTCCGTCCCCAAGTGCCGCTGCGGACTTTCCCAAGCAGCCGTGACAAAGCCATGCTGGGGAATCAGAAAGTCGGATTTTGTTCCGACGGCATCCCCATTGCAGACCTCGTATTTTGCGGAAACACCGTCGCCAGTGCCGTGCATGAAATGGTCTTTCGTGCATTTCGAAAACCATCCGCTCACTCCGAAACTCCGCGTCTTCTCAGGGCCATCGCCAATGCCGATGCTGTTTTTTAGCAAGCCTCTCGAAATGACCAATCTGCCGCCTACGAGCAACGCCGAACCCGGCACATATTCGCGGAGCGCCTGAATCCCGCTGCGCGTCAGCCGATACTGCTCTTGTTCCTCTGCGCGGTGCCTTTCGTCTGTGGCGACTACTTTGAGCTTCATCGTGCCAATCGGGAATCCATAGCGCGGCAGGTATTGCTCTTCGGCCAAGGCTGCGACGACGGTGATTTGATGAGCTGCGACGAGTTCGTAGTGGAGTCTGTTGGCAAATGCAGCACGGTCCGTGTCATCGTTTGGGATTGCTTCCCACGCTTTCAAAACGGGCTGATACGAGCTTTCCCATCGGTCGCGCAATTCAGTGAAGCGGCTGCTCGCATCAGCTAACAAAGCCTGCAAGTCCATTGACGCCAAGGCAGTATCGGCAATCAGTGCATTTGCGGAGTCATGCCAGTCGTTCCTACCGTGCAGGGATTCGAGAAACGCCAAATACTGATTGGCAATGCTCTTCGCCGCACTACCTCGCAGGACAGCTTCGGGGCGTAATGGAGTATTCGTAATTTTCCAGTATTGAGAGCGGGCCAGTCCGCAAAAATCCCCCATTCTGCCATAAACATCCATCGCTCCAGCTTTCGCGCCCTCGGGCGTAATGTTCCGAAAAAACAACCCCAGCAAGTAAGCGTGAAAGTGCCGCCGGACGATGCGTTCGCGTTCCAGCGAAACGGTTGGATTCCGAAGAGGCTTGGCGAGGTAGTCGCCGAAACGCTGAATGACTTCACGTTCGTATGGCGTGTTACGGGCAAAGGTGACGACGATGGACGAGCCATCAGCACGTCGCCCAGCACGGCCTGCACGCTGGAGGTAGTTCGCTTTTCCGGGCGGGACATTGCTCATCAGCACTGCGTTGAGCCCGCCGATGTCTATACCAAGTTCCATCGTGGTGGTTGAACTCAGCACATTGCGCGCACCGGCTTTGAAGAGGTTTTGCAGCCTGCGGTTTTCTTCCGGGGAAAGTTGTGCGCTGTGCTCCTCTGCCCATAGACCAGTGTTGTAGAAGTCTGACTGGTAGCCCCTTCGATGCCTGCCCACCCTCAAGTCCGCATCAGCCGCAGCATGATCAATCTGCTCCAAATCTAATCTCCCCTTGGTTGGGACGATTCCGCACAAGTGCCGGGTCCAAATCGAGGATGTATTTTTGCAGCGAAACAGTTGTGGCGGTCGGCGCAGCGTGAGGGAGGGAAAGTGCAGCCGTATCGCCTTCACAGAAGCCTTCTCCTTGGTTTGCCTCTGTTCGGATTTTAACCAGTCAAAATTGGACACCGCCAGTTGCTCAAAGGCGGATTCAAGGACTGTTCGCGCCAAAGCAGTGACGGAACTCTCGGCGCATCCCATTTTCAGTAGCACACGCTCCATAAACCGCGTTCGCCTCTGACGTGCTTCGCCATAATCCGGCTCACCCGGATCGCCTTCCGCTCCGAGAAATCGCAACAGCTTATAGCCTACTCCGTCGAGCGACATCCAGTGACCGATTAAATGGCTTCCGTATGGGAACGACTCGTCATATTCCTCGCTGCCGAGCGTGATAGCGCCGTCCATCCGCAATGTGTCCAGTAAAAGCGCCAGCAGTGTCGTCCAGTGACTCCGCAACTGTGTGCGCATCGCCTCTGTGGGCAATGTTCCGAGTAGTGCGTCGGAGGCTTTGATTCCGTCCAAGCCCGGATAGTTGACTTCCACCATCCCCGCCATTTGGAGATTGGTTCCGCCATAAGACAAACGAGCCAATTCTCGCCCCAGCATGGCCTCGATAAACTTGTGCGTTCCTTTACTGTTGTCCTCCCAATTACGTTGGGGCGCATGATCCCAGCCGGAAGGTTTGCTCGGATCGTCGGCAATCGTCTTGTGCTTTGTGGAAGGGTCGTTTTCGGAATCACAGCCCGGTTCGCCCCGGTCAATGATCTGCTGGATGACGGTTGATTGCGCTAGTTTCGCTGCCCAATCGCCCACCTTTCCGCCTTGTTGGAGCGCGGCAAGGTCGCGTTGATACTCTGCCAGCTTTTGCTTTGAACGGGCGTTGTTTGGGTCTTTCTCCAATCGTTGTTGCTCTCGGGCGATGTCTTCCTCCAACTCATCAACTTTGGCCGGTGACTCCAACTCCATACACTGCACCAAAGCAGCGCGGAAGAGTTGCACCTCATGCTGAAAACCGAGTTTTGGCCCAAGCCGCGCCGCTGCTCCACGACTGTCGCTAAACGCCAGCAAACGCCGCCCCTTCGCTGGCAACCATTGATTGTATTTCACCGGGAGCGGTGGGAGCTGCGTAAGCACAGTCTCGGTCAAAACGGAAATCGCTAAGTCGGCTGACTGGCCGAGCAATCGGCCCTCGGCTCGCATCTTCTCGCCGCAACAAGAGCACAGATTATCCGGGATGAAATAAAGGCTCACGCCGCCGTGTGCGGGTGTGCCAGTTTTGGTATCCAATACTTCTTCTTTAGAACCTGTCCCACGCCCACTCAGGGAATATGCGCGAACCTCTTTTTTCTCCCAGTCCTCCTTTCGGTAGAGCGGCAAGTATCGTCCGGTTTCCGCATCCTTCATTCCAGCGACGGCCCAAGTGCCGCAGTTGTCACAGCGGACCACTGAGAGGCAAGCGTGTGTGCAGCTTGGGCAAACTCCATTGCCCCTCGGATTCAGCGAGCCAAGTCCCGGCAGTTCGTGCCCGTCGCCGCACGCACCATTGAGGCAAACGCTGATTCTGCTGCTTCCACGGGCCTGCACATGCAGCCGGTGCGGGACGAGCGGGAACTCATCC
>JAYVOH010000101.1:0-5477 GCA_043758025.1 Verrucomicrobiota bacterium | reverse complement strand
CTGAAGCTCGCGAACGGAGCTCACGATGTCAGTGTGGCGTTGAAATTCCATGGGTGTGGGCGGCATGTGGGAGGAGGCCGGGGGTTGGTTGATCGGTGAGTCAGTGGGTCGGTGCGCGGTGCCGTTTTGCTTTGAGCGCGGCTTTGTGGCGCTTCACGTTGCGGGCCTTGAGCGCGGCGCGTTGTTCGCGCTTGATGTGTCGCTTCGGCACACGCCCGAATGGCTGGTGCGTCGGTAGAAAGCAGTTCGAGTAATATGCGGGCGATGGAGGCTCCGATGAGATCGCGGTATCGGATCCCGAAATGCTCCGTGAACGAAGGATGGCGGCGGCGAGCGCGGCGAGTGAGAGGGTGGATTTTGTCATGATTGGTCGGTGGTGAAATGCGTCATGCGCCGCGCGGTGCGACAGCGTCTAGGTCGAGACGCATGGTGAGAGAGTTGCCGACCAGTTTTGCGCTCATAACTCCCTTGAGTTCTAGGCCTTCAAAAGCCTCCTTCATTTCGCATGAACCCAATCGCTCAGTGAGAAGCTCTTTGTAGCCCCCCGAGCCCGTTTCCATGCAGGCGAGGCATGCCACGGCTCCGATCTCAGCGAGTGTCAGTTTGGATGCTGCAATCCAATCAGGGAGGCAGATTTCGTTGTCATCTTTGATCTGTAATTCTAATTTGCTCATGATGGTGGTTAGGAGTTTGGAGATGGAAGATGGGTGGAACGGCTTGCTTCATCCGCGATGAAGCACAACAGCCAGCTGAGAGACAGACCAGTGATGCGCTCCCAAACCACGGCAGGCCGTGCTTTGGGGTGGCGATCCATGTGTCGCGTGAATGCAAGCACCCAGGCGAGCCGACCACGTATCTCCTCCGCCGAATCGGGCGAACAGCGGCAGCGCGTGGCCAATGAATGCGAATAGAAGCCTTGATAGGATCTTCTCCTCAAGGTGGAAAAACTCATCGTTTCGCAGCCGCCGTAGATTGCCTTCACTTGTCTGATGGCTGCGTTCACGGTTGCGCCGCGACGGACGGCGGCGTGCATCTCCAAGACCGCCGCACGGTAACCCCAGAAGAAGAATGAAATTGGCTTGGGCGCTTTCATTTGGAGCCTCCCGCATTGATCCGCTGCTTCATCTTTTCTTGAAGCCACTCGGGTAGTTTCTGGTAAAAGTGCTCCGTGTAGTCGGCCATCTCCTCGCGCAGATCGTCGGTCTTGATAAGCTTGGCGCTCTCGTTGATCGCCCCAGCCAGATTGCGCAGCTTGCGGCCAAATCCGTTGACGTAGTTGGCCGCGAGAATGGCCTGATCTTGACGATCCTTGCCCGCTGCACCGGCGTTCTGAGCGCCGAGCTTGTCTTCATCGACGCACCAGATGCGCCACTCCAGCTCCGCTCGTTTTGTAGGGGATGCCTGGAACGTGCGGAACAAGGCGACTGCCTTGTTGATTGCGCAAACTGGGACACCATATTCAGCCGCGAGGTCTTTTTGAGTTTTCAAATTCTGTTTTAGAATTTGATCACTCCGACGGTCCCCACCCTGTGTTTGCTCAGCCACTTCCTGGTTCATCAAAATCGCGATATAAGCGAGGGAGGTAGACTTCATGTGCCGTCGGCCAAGCAGCTTGTTCTCAATGATCATCTTGGCGTCGGACTCCGAAACGATTTCGCATGCGAGTTCCGCGACGCTCCGCTCTTTAGCCCAGCACCAGCGGTGCCTTCCGTCCAGTATCAGGCCGGTGTCAGTAATGGTGATCCGATCCGTGAGTCCGGCCTCGTCATACTTGGCCATGATGGAGGCCCACCTGTCGCGCATCTCATCGAGCGCATCGCGATGCCACTTCTTCTTCACCCTGAGCTTTCCGAGATTATGGATTAGCGTCGGCAGCATGGCGATGCGCTCCAGCATCGGGTGCGGCTTGAGTGCAGTGGTCTTGCGCAGAACGTGCTGCGGCTCGCATTCGGGCGTGTATCCTGGCTCACCCGGTCCCGCTGGGCGGCAGCGATGATTCCGCAGGCCCGCCTTGGTGAAATTGGTGCGCTGGCACTTGGCGCAAGTGTGGAGCTGTTCTTTCCCTGGCTTGGGAGCCATGATGCCAGCGGTGTCCGTGAGCACCACGGCCCCGCCGCCCGGAGCTTCGCGACCGCTGCCGTCGAGTTCGATGACGCGTGGAGCCTTCATGAGCGGGATCCTTTCCTGCTTGCGCGACGGGCCGACCCTGTGGCAGCATCAGTGGATGTCTTGGGAAGGGATGCGAATGCGGATTTCAGAACGGATCGAAGAGCTGGCAGCGGCTCTCCCGCGCGGATCGTCTTTGCAGCATATCGTTGCTCGAATGACCGACCCGTCTGTTGCGGAAGTGCTTCTTCAAAAGCACGCGCGAGAAGCCGGGTGGCTGCTGACAGCTCGAATGCCCACGCTGCAAGCTCGCGCATTTTGGAAACAAGAGATTCTGCGGAACGATTTGATCGTAGCGACTTGCGTGCTGTTGATGCGTGCAAGACAGTCGCTGCCTCTGGCGACGGCATGGGAAGCGCCGGACCCGGCGACTTACGAAGACCTCTGGCGTGCGGTGTCTTTTGCGGAGCGGGTTTCCGCGCTGCTTCCACCATCCGGCTCGATTTGGGATGAGTATGGCGAGTTGAAATGGTAGCACTCATACCGCCGCTCCTTTCAAATTGATGGTGCCGCGCTTGGGCAGATGCTTGATCGCGCCGAGCAGACGGGCGCTGTCGCGTTGGCCATTGAGCACTTTTGCCAAGTGGGGATAGGTGACGCCGAGTCGCGGTGCGACCGTCCGATAAGACCACCCCAATTTTTTTAGGTGGCTTTTTGCTTGTTGGCGCGATAACATGCTTAGGAATTAGCTAATTCCTTCACCTTAGTCAAATAAATTCGCTAATAAAAATGAATTTCTCAGCACCGCTCCTAGTGACAGCGCGCCGTGAGGCCGGGCTAAAGGCTAAGGAATTAGCTGAAAAGATAGGCATCAGCGCTGGCTATCTGTCGGAGTTGGAGACGGGGAAAAAGCCTCTAAGTGAAGAATTGTTGAAAAAGATTGCCGGGATTATTGGCAAGCCTGTTTCGTTTTTTTTGGCCTCGCCTGTTATCGGGGAAACACAAAGCGCCAGCATCAAATCAAACCTGCACCCCACGCCGATTCCAATTAGCTGGCTGCCTGTAATTTCATGGGTGCACGCGGGTGAGGCTGCATCCTACGAAGAGCTACCACTTGATTCACAAGAACATATCCCTGTGCCAGAGGTTAAAGGCCGGGCTTTTGTGTTGCGTATCCAAGGAGACTCGATGGAGCCGCGCTGTCTGAATGGCGACTGCGTGGTTGTGCTGCCCGACCGTGAGGCGCAGACGGGAAATCTGGTAGTAGCCAAGTTTAAGAAAGACGGTGTGGTTTTACGCCGTTACACGCTGACTTCCAAGGCACGAATCCGGCTCACTCCCTATAATTCATTTTATGAAGCGACGGAGCATTCCCCTAGCGAATTTCACTGGATTTACCCTGTGCAATCAACCATTAGAACTGAATGACCTTATGAGAACACTACTCATCATCATCGCGTCGGTGCTGCTGGCGCTTCCTGCGTCCGCGCGCATTGGAGAGACGCCAGCCGAGTGCCTGAAGCGGTATGGTGAGTTCATGGATGTGGGCAAAGATGAAAACACCGTCTTGTTCTCCAAGGGCGATCTTTTGATTTACTGCTCATTTGCTGAAAAAAAATGCTGGAAAATTGTTTTCATGCATAAAACTCGCAGAGATTCCGAGATCAGAACCCCGCTGGGTGATGGTGAAATTGAAGCCCTGCTTGATGCCAACGCTGGCGTTGGTAAGTGGAACAAACTTGCCCCAACAGAAAATCCTGCTAAAAAAATCTGGGTTTGCTCGGACGAGAAACGGCAGGCTTTTTATTCCGACCAAGATGGATACCTTTGCATTTTCCACCTCACCGGGGAGGCCAAGGCCAAGGAGGAAGAAAAAGCAAAACTCAAAGACTTCTGACTATGAACACCTCACCGCTCGATCAATTTTACCTCCTGGACGGCGAGGAGCGGCGCGGGCCTTATACCTTGGCTCAGATGCAGCACATGTGGCGGAATAAGACAATTTTTGCGAGCATGACTTACTGGCGGGAGGGCATGGAGGACTGGCGACCGCTCATCGATCTGGTGGACACTCTGGAACCGCCGCGACAACCTCGCGCGGTATCCGCGCCTGTGCGGCGGGCAAGCAGCGCGAGCACGGAAAGAGGCACGCTGGTTCCGATCTATGTGATCTCTTTTTTATTTCCCCTCGTGGGAGAATTAACAGGCGCGATCTGGGCGGCGAAGCCGGAGACGAAGGAGCGCGGGATGAGACTGCTGACCTTTGCGCTCGTGGTGGATGTGGCGAAGGTGGTGCTGTTCGTGCTGCTTTCCCATTGATCTTCGGCGGAGGACACATCTGCACTACACTGATTCACAGACCACAGGGCAATCCACCCCATTGACGTTTGGCCATTGCAAATTGCAGAAATAATTTCTTGCCGACCTTGATTTTGCTGACCCGGGTCATACTGTCGCCGCGCATGGCAGTCTTTCGTAAAAGCACAGATGAAGTAGGCGAACTGCCTCTGATCTTCAATAATGGCGATCTGGTGGCACTGAAGAGTGCCGTGGAGCGGCTTGGTTTTAAGGATGAGGAGAGCCTGTTGCGCTACGTTCTGGCAGTTTTTGCCAAGTCGGCGACTCGCACTCTGACCGTTATTGATTTAGAAGGAAAGCCCGTTGCGCTCAATCCCTCCGATTCGCTGCTGGCACCACAGGTCGCAAGGGCCGTCCATGCCGCAAAAAGCAGTGAATAAAAACGAGCATGGCGGTGCCTTCCAAAAAGACGGGGAATGATGTTTCCGATTTTGATCCATCGGAGCTCCTAGCCTCGCGTGAGGTGCATGAGAAGACGATAGCGAGCCTGGGAGACCGCATGGCGGCCATTGAGGGGTGCTTGTCCACACCTCAGTCTCTGGCCACGTTTTTTCGTGAGAGCGCCAAAGATTCCCGGACGCTGGAAGGTGTTTTTGCCGAGATGTTTTGCCGGTTCATCAAAGAAAACGAAGGCGTGAAACAGGCCATCGAAACGAAGATCAACGAAGCTGACCGCAGCTTTCTAAGAAAGGGCTTGAAACGCTCCTGGGGTTTGCTCTGGACCGCTTTCATTTTTCTAGCCGGAGGCGTGGCCAAGCAGGTTTTGGAGTGGCTGGGATCGTTGCTGCCGCATCATTAAACGGCCGGGTAAGTTTGAGTTCGAGCACGCGCACGAGAACGAGCCCGAGCACGAAGGCGGATGATGGCGCAGGTTTCGGCGGATGACACATCCGCCCTACACTGATTCACCGACGCACCGATGCCGCCCGTCCTAGAGCTGTCCGCTCTGACCGCCCCAAGAGCATTCTCGTCCCGTGAACGTGGCACGATGGGCGCGATGTTAACACTCGCCG
>JAYVOH010000100.1:0-15061 GCA_043758025.1 Verrucomicrobiota bacterium | reverse complement strand
TTCAAAGTCAGGCCGTTTGACACAAACGGCCCACAGTCACCACCTCAAGGAGCGGCGGTTTCCTACCGCCGTCATCGTTTAGGCGGGCGGTAGGAAACCGCCCTTCCTTGGTCAGCAGCCCTTCTCCCGGAATTCGACTCATGTTCACTCATCGTCTATAGACTCATCGTCGAAGTGGGCATCTTTAGTGGGGCATGTATCTTATGAATATCCGCCTTTGCACTTTGCCATAAAAATCGTCCGATGTGCCGCGAGGAATTTCATGTCTGGCAATGCTGCATCTTCAGGAAAGTGCAATGCTTCGCCTGCATAGGCGCCGAAATTCTCGGCGACAATGTGCTGGGCAAGTTCTGACTTCAGGCGGGGCGAAAGGAGCAACCGGAACGACTCATCAAATGAGATTAACCAGCGATCAAACGCCGCGTCATGCAAGCGCGACAAACACAATCCGTTGCGGACGTTCAGGCGTTCAGCAGGGTGCGTTCCCCATGGGAGAATGTGAGAAGCAATCAATAATTCGCGCACATCCAATCGCGTCACGCCGCAACGCCCGCCGAAATTGTTGAGCACCGCATCCCGAAAGTATTCCTGCCCGCGTCGCAGCTTGACGTTCGCCGTCGTCTCTGTCGGGCCTATCGGCGGACGCTTTAACACGCGAATGCCTTCCTTCGGAACTACTTCAAGATCACTCTCTTCGTCAACATCGAAAAGTTTTCTCAGTGCATCCTGACTGGCGGGCACTGCAATATTGAGGTCGCCGTGAAATTCATTCCACACGGTGCGGTCGAGCGCGCTCGCGCCCGCCAGTCCTTTGATGCCACGCAGCTTCAACGCCGGATCAAGCGATGCAAAATTGCATAGCTTCATCGCGACACTATTCGCTCCGCGACCAAGTTTTTCAGCCAGCGCAATTATTACTGGCTGTTTCGCGTGAAGCTGCCCAAACGTCAGCTTGTGGTAGAGATTGAGCGCAACCAGCAATTCGTCGCGAGTCCATTTTTTCCGAAAAGACATACCAGGAATCTATCAAGTCGGAGCGTTGAAGGAAAGTGATGAATCAACAAACTGAAGAAACCGATCCTGCGGCTGTTTTTGCCTGCGCACTTTCGCTCTGGCGCGAGTGCATGAGGTGCTCTCGTTCCGGGCAACTTGTGAATCTGAGTGAATGCTATAAAGGGGGCGACGAATTTATGCGGGTGATTATGCGGGCCGGCACCCGGTTCGAGGTGTGGGCGTGTGCGCATGTCGCATTCGAGATTCTGAACGAAACATGGCCGTATCTCTTAGAAGAAAAATTTGGTGAGGCATGTGTCGCGCTGAAGGATGTCACATCGCTGGACGAGTTTGGTGACAATGATTGCCTCGAAGTCGCACTGCGTTTGGGATTGCCGGTCAAAGGCACCGGTTCTCTTCCCATACCCATTGACGTCTCTGCGGCAAATCCGATACCAGATTCTGACTTTAGAAAGTTCCGGATTCAAACCATGCGAGAATGTAATGACTCTTGCATTATGCCATTCACATCAGCAGATGACCCCTTCGATGAAAGATTCGGCCAGCCGTTTTTTGGCCTTTATGGCGTCTTCGATGATGGGTTTCTCGATCACATCAACGATTATGAGACCTATGCGGCAGCCGTCAGCATGGTGCGTAAATTGGCACCGGGCATAAAGTTTCCAGACACTCCAATTTCATGTTGAGTGAAAAATCCAGCAAGCGCAGGCAGGTGTCACGACCTTGGAACTCTATCCCAGCGATGCCCAGTAGTTCGGAATCTACGACCAGATGCGGATTCATTTTCCCGATGAAACCAAACGCCGGTTGGAACTCGCGGCAGCATTCGGCGAATGCGCCAATAACTGACATTTATATCACAAGAAGCTTGAGGCTTTTTTCTTCGAGGTTAAACTTCAACAATGAGCACGGTTGCCGAGATCGAACACGCCCTTGAGTTGCTGCCGACACGGCAGTTGCTCGAAGTGGGCGAATGGCTGGATGAACAGCGGGCGATGATTGCAGCGTCCGAGAGTTTGTTTCAATCGCTGGATGCGGAGGAAGGTGGCGTGTGAACTAGGTGATTCTGCTATTGGTTCGCATTGGTGTCATGCCAGATGTCTTCACAAAAAAAGCGCAGCGAGGTGATGTCCCACATCCGTTCATAGGAGAATAATGGAGAGGCTCGACTGACTCCTTGCTCTCCCGGCATTAAGTCGTTGCGAGTGGGCGCGGGAAGCGGCCGTGGGCTGCATCGTCCACCCAGATATCTTCATCCAGTTCCTCCCAACGGAGGGCGCGTCCTTGGACTCGAAGCCGGACTTTTTCCAGCAAATCCTGCGGCGCATCGGCCAGCAAAGGGTAACGCGAGGCAGGAAAGCTGACCATTCGCTGATCGTCGAGTTCGAGCCAGATGCGGCGACCCTCTACCCAACAGCGAATGCCGGTGGTGGGATGGTCTTGTAAGGTGGTGTCAGCGGTCACCATGAAATTGAGTATAAGCTTGAATAAGCGTTCCGCAATGTTCTTCAACGAGATCGTGGAGATCGCTCAACTCGGCAGATCGGAACCCGTGGTTGGTTGCAAGCGCTAGGGGACGCAGCCCGAACTTGGCCTCCAAATCGTCACGAGCCACATGAATATGAGGCGGCTCCGTGCCCTCGCGACTGTAGAAATGGAAACGATACGCGCCGATGCGCAGCACGGTGGGCATGGGGCAGAATGAAGAAATTGAACGGGATGTCAATCGCCGTTCATGGTCACGATCTGTCTGGCGTGTTCAATTGGAGGCACGTAGTCCGACAGTCGCAGCTTTCTCCACCGGTTCCAACGGACAGCCCACCACCAGTTTCGCGGGCGCGTTATCGAACGAGATCGCGCGTTCCGAGGTTGCGCCGAGCCGGGCGATACCTGCGGAGAGTTCTTTCAGGATTTGCGCGCTGTAGCCGGGATAGGTTTTCACAATCGTTCCACCAGGGGCCACGAGCGTGATGTATACGGCGCGCTCCGCACCGTAAGCATGGATGATTTTGCAGGAGGGATCTGACAAGATGGGGAAATGCACTCCGGTTTGCGCGGCCCATTCTTTCGCGACGTCCGGCCAGGCATTGATGACGCCAACAACGGTGCAGGTGTCTCCATACGCCGACTGCAACCGGTCGAAGAGCGACGCGGCATCGCGCGCGCAGGGGCACTCACGCTCGATGAAAAAGAGGACGAGAGGTTTCTTCCCGGTCAGCGAACCGAGGCTCAGCGTGCGGCCTGCGAGATCAGTGGCCTCGAATGCCGCCGCGCGTTTCTGTGTCTGACTCTCGGCCGCGTTGATCTCCTTTGGCGATAGAGGATGCTCGAGGCTGGCGCGGAACTTGATGGCGCCCGAAGCATCTTTCTTGAGTTGCGCGGGATCTTTGGAGACCAAAAATTGGCCCATGAGTCCGCCGTCTTCATGGTTCGCCATGTGGCAGTGATACATGAACGGCGCGGTGTCGCTCGCGAAGTCATCAAACTTCGCGATGAAGGTCGCGGACGCACTGAGCGGGAGATACAACGTGTCCTTCCATCCCTGTTCATACTCCGCAACGGGACCATCGCTGCGGGAGGTGATCTTGAACTGCACGTCGTGAATGTGGAATGAGTGGCCGAACGTGCGGTCGTTCGTGACCGTCCATGCTTCCACGTCCCCGAGTTTCACCACGTGGTTGATGAAGTTCATGTCGAAGTATTTTTTGTCGAAGGCGAACTCTTTTTCCGGAGGGCCGAAGCGGCTGATGGCGACGGTCCGGCGTTGATTCACATCGGCCTCGGTCAAGAAGCGGTTATGCGTCAGGACATCGGGGAGCTTGGTGATACGCTGGGTGGTGGGCGGTGTGACGTTGATGTGGAGCAGGCGGAAATTGAGGTTGTTGAGGAAGCCACCATTGGGCGGCGTGCGTCCGGGTTCGCCGCCGGGGAAACCGAATGGCTGACCGGCGTTGTAGGACATGAGATCGAGCGACGAGCCGGGCTTGTCGTTGCCGAGATTCACGAGCACCTCGACGCGCTCGCCGACCATGAGTTTCATGCGCGTCACAGGGATGGGCTTGTCCACGAGTCCGCCGTCGGTGGCGATGACATGGAACGTGCGGCCGTCGCTGAAGCCGAGGTCGTAGCCACGCTCGATCTCGGCATTCAGAATGCGCAGGCGCACGAACTGCGCGGGCAGGGCGACCCCGGCATCCAGTGTGCCGTTGGCGAAAAGGAAGTCGCCGTATTTGTCACTGTCGCCCTCGAAGCTGAACTGGTCGTTCGTGTTGAACCGGCGACTGGTGAAGACCAACGGGATGTCATCGACACCGTAGGTGCGCGGCAGGGCAAGCCGGGACTCGATGGGATCGCGGATGATGATCAGTCCGCCGGCCCCGTAGGTAATCTGCTTCTGCGTCGCCTCATGCGGATGCGGATGATACCAGTAAGTGGAGGCATTGTTCTTTACGACGAACGACGCCGTCCAGGTGCCGCCCGGCTGGATCACCTGATGCGGTCCGCCGTCCACATCTGGCGGAAGGTGCATGCCGTGCCAGTGGAGTGTGGTCACCTCATCGAGCGAATTCTTCACATTCAACTGCACGGTGTCGCCTTGATTGAAGAATAAAGTCGGCCCCCAGAATTTCTCATTGTTGAAGGCGTAGGTCGCGGTCGTTGCGCCCTGCCAGAAGGACTTGCTGTCCTTGTGGATGTTCAACTGAAACGCTTTCCCACCGAGTGCTTCCGGGATGTGCAGCTTTTGAAAGGGACGGGTGCTCTGCGCGGTCGAGCTTGCTGTCATTGCCATGAAGCATGCGATGCTGAGGAAAGACTTTCCCATGCGTCGGTCAGGAGTTGTTGTTTGAGGTTTGCCGCGGCGGCGGCGGACGGCGCTGTCCGGAACCACCTTCGAGGGGAGGGCCGCCAGGTCTCTTGCTGCCGCTGTCGGCAGGGAGATCTTTTTTAAGTTCCGCAAGTTTGGCCATGAGACGCTGCGCGAGTTCGGACTGCGATAAAATCTCATCCTTGGTTTCGGAAATGTCCGTCCGCAAATTGTAGAGTGCGCGCTTTCCGTCGGTGAACTCGATGAGCTTCCACTCTCCATCAAAGAGTGCGATGTCATGCGCGGCGATGAGAAATGGAGGGCGCTCGACGAGCTTGCCGGTCTGAAGTGCGGGCCATTGGTTGGTGCCGTCGAGTTTTGCATTCGAGGGCAAAGTCACGCCGGTTGTGGCGGCGAGCGTGGGGAACCAATCCTGCCCGGACACGGGCTGCTGCGTGATCGCGCCCACAGGCACGTGCCCGGGCCAGCGGATGATGCACGGCGTGCGGATGCCACCTTCGTAAACGGTGCCTTTGCCGTTGCTCAGCGGTGCGTTGTTGCTCGTGCGCGGCGGTGCGCCATTGTCTGAATAGAAGAGCACGATGGTGTTCTCGCGGAGCTTCAATTCATCGAGCGTCACAAGGATGCGCCCAATGGAGATGTCGAGTCCATCGAGCACGGCGCGGTAGAGGCCGTCGGATTTGTGCTTCGCAACGAGATCGTCCGGAGCCGCCAGCGGGAAATGCGCGGCATTGAACGCAACCTCGATGAAGAAAGGGCGCTTGGTATCACGCGATTTGATTTGGCGGATCGCTTCGTCGGCGAAGAGATAGGTCGAGTAGCCTTCCTCATCCACGGTCTTGCCGTCGCGCTGCCAGTCTGTGTGTTCTCCGTGCAACGAGGTGTGTTTGAAGTAGTCAATCTCCGGCCCCATGAATCCGTAAAAGTGATCGAAGCCGCACTGCATCTGTGGATTGAAATTGCCGAGGTGCCATTTGCCGATGAGCGAGGTCTGATAGCCCGCCGCCTTGAACGCCGCAGGCAACGTCGCGCCGCCTCGCGGCAATCCCGCCTGTCCTGGACCTATGACATCCGTGATGCCGAAGCGTCGCGGCATCATGCCGCTGAGCAGGGCCGCGCGCGCCGGGCTACAGACCGGATACGTGTAGAAGCGCTGCAACTCGAGGCCCTCCTTAGCAAGACGGTTCATATTCGGCGTGGGCGCGGCGGGTGCGTGAAAGCCAACGTCATTCCAGCCAAGATCGTCCACGAGCAGGATGAGCACGTTGGGCGCAGACTTGCGTTCCTGCGCGAGGCAAGCTGTCGCGACACTGAATGCCGCAGTGATGAAAAAGATGCGGAAGAGCACCATGATAAATGCGAAGCGGGAGCGAAGACATCTCTGTCGTCGCTCCCGCTATTGAGGTTAGCTCTGTGGGGGGGATCCTTGAGGGCCACCTTGCGGTTTGCCCGTGCCGCCTTTGCCCGGGCCTCCGGGAGGTCCACCTTTTCCGCCGCCGCCGGGGCCGCCCTGTTGGGAACCTTGTGGTCCACCTTGTCCTCCTTGTGGACCTTGTCCTCCTTGTCCGCTTTGTCCGCCCTTGCCGCCGGGAGGACGCATTTGTTTGAGCTGCTCGGCTTGCTCGGGCGTGAGGATTTTTTCAAGCTTGTCCTTTGTTTCTGCTTCGAGGTCGGCGAGCTGCTTTTTCTGATCGTCGGTCAGCTTGAGCTTTTCCGCCGCGCCTGGTGGGAGGAGATGCGGCCCCCCGTGTCCGCCACCGCCACCGCCGGCAGGTGGAGATTGTCCGCCCGGTGTCTGAGCGGAGAGGAAGCTGGCCGATGCGCTCATGGCGAGCATGAGCAGGATGAGTTTTGTTTTCATGTTTTGTTTGTTTTGTTGATGTTGGCTACTGAAAGGATTCATTTGAACGGTGCGCCGCTGATGTCGATGTCAGGCTTCGTGTTCCAGCGCGGCTTCCATCCGGGCTTTTCGATCGTTGTGCGGAAGATGACGGTGTTGTCGAGATCAAGGTCCCCGCTCCAGATGAACTTTGCGCCTGAAAAGTCAATTTTGTAAAACGGGTCCTTCGGGTTGATGCGCCCCTCGGTGTATTCGGCGGCCATTGGCCATTGGCCATCATCGAAGTCCTTCTTCCACCAGCCGTCTGGGATCGGCGCGTGCATCACCTGCGAATTCTTGGTGTCGTGATTCAACGGGCCTTTGAAAAAGTTCATCGCCTTCCACTTCGCGGTGCTCACGGTGCCGTCGCTGAACTTCACGATGAAGCCGCCGTCGCCGATGTGGTCGCCATATTCCAGGCCGGTCTTAGGATCGGCGTTGTCCTTCGCGATGATGGCGATGGTCATGGGATACTCGGGCAGGATATCGAAGCTCTGCACGTTGTGCGGTGTGAACTTGATGGAGTCCACCGCAACGAGTTCGCCGTTGATGAACATCGCAAACCAGTTGTCCGCATAGACATCGACGTGAACCGTATCCGTCAGTGTGGGCTTCACGAGTCCTTTGTCGTCCTTGCCGACACCACCGCCCTTGCCTTGACCCCTGCCTCTTCCGTTCGGGCCGCCAAGGGGTGGCGCATCCTGCGGTGGCGGTTGATTGTTTTGCTCGACCTGCGGGGACGCGTCATTACGCGGACCTCCTCTGGGACGAGGACGTTGCTCATCGCTGCTGCTGCCGTTGCGGGTATAAACGACATCGAGCGACGCGCTGGCGAGCACCTTGTCCTTCATCGCTTCCAGCAAGACATCGCGATTCACCTCACGCGGCTGCTGCGTGATCTGCAAGGGTGCGGACAATGCATAGACCGTGAGCACATAAGTTTTCGCGCCCGGTCCTTGGGAGTGCGGCGGTTCATAGCCGATCTGTCCTTTAAAGCTCGTGCCGACTCTGCCGACGCCCTGCACATTCTTAGTCAGGCTCGTTGTCGTCGCGGGAATGTCCCACATCGTCCAGTAATGCTTCATCGTGTTTCCTGGCGCGAGATGATCCATGATGAGCGCGAAGCTCTTCGTGCCCGCAGGCGCGCCTTTCCATGAAAGCGGCAGCGTCGCACCACTGCCGTCGCCCGTGTAGTCCATCGGCAAGGCGCCGCCACTTGCGATTTCAGGGCTTGTGAGGACAAATGACGCGTTCGGTTTTTTCATCGCATCCGGGCCGAACTTGGATGCTGCTTCCTGCGGCAGCTCACGACCACCGGACGGAGGGCCACCGCCGGGGCCACCACGAGGAGTCATTTCAGCACCGCCATCGCGTGGCGGCTGCCCGCCACCGTCTTGACGACGCGTCGGTGGCGGACCTTGACCATCGCGCGGCGGAGGGCCGCCGCGGCCACTTCTTGCCTGATAGGTTTCTTCTTTCTTGGTGCCGTCGGTCGAGACAAATTGAAACTTCCAGGTGCCGCCGCCCATGTCGGCGAAGTTTACCGCGCCTGGTTGGCCGCTGGCCGTGTAAGTGAGGAAGCGTGTTTTGCCGTCGGTGCTCGTTTTGAAATCGGTGATCTTCGCGCCCCGCAACGGTGGCTGGTCCTGCCTTACCGGATTCGCTCGTGGCTGCGGATCAACTTGCTGCTCGCGCTCCACGACTTCGCCATGGAACCCGCCATTCACATAGGGATACTTAGTCGAGGCATGATAATGATAACCGCCCTTGGTGTCGTGTCCGTTGAACTCATCAAGTTTTCCCAGCACCGCCCCGTCAGGCTCCGTCAGACCAAAGATCGGATAACCATCCAGCGCATAGGCGATGGGCAATCCTTTGCCCACGACATTCTGCAAATGCAACGGCGCGACATGATAGTGATAATCGTCCGCGCGCCCGCAATGGCCGCCCCATTGATCCAGCTCTCCAATCTCCTGCGAAACCTCGCCGCGATTGTTCTGTGGGTTGAAAATAGGAATGCCATTCGCTGCGAGCGCAATGGCTCCACGGAGGAAGCGGCCCTTGATGGAAACAGATGTCCTCGATGCCACCGGATGCAGCGGCACGCGCCAGGCATTGTCGCCCGTGTAATTTTGTGGCAACGGCACCTGCTGCTGCCACGCGGTGATGCCGATCATCATGTTGTGATCGGGCAGGCCATTCGATTCCACATAGATAAAGTTCTGATCCCAACGGAGATTGAGTTTGGGGAATTTTTGAAATGCCGCGGCTTGCAAGGGCACCCCTGCCTGGGATCCGGCACTGATGCCGCCCAGTAATAACCGAAGCACCGAGATTCCCGATGCATTGGAGGCCAGAAGGACCGGTTGAGTGAGAACAGGTGCGGTCTTCACGGCCCCATGCTCCATTTTCCAGTCCTCAAGTAGATGTGCCCGCAATGCCTCACGTTCCAAGCCAGGTTCAGGCATTGAAGAGCGATGCCACCCGTGTGCCCTCACCTCTGAGACTGGAGCCACGATGACCAGAGCAGATGCGAGAAGAAATCGGAACGGAATTGCAGGATGAGTCGAACTGTTCATGAGTCGAGTCTCGCAGAGGCAACCTTAATACAAGGTGAAAGCTGTCATCACACTGAAAAAAATCGCACGCGCAGTTTCATCATCCGTTAAGGTTGGTGACTTACCATCCAAGCTAACTTCCCCCATGCGTCTCCTCCTCATCGAAGACGAAACCGAACTCCTGCGCAGCCTGGCCTCCGCACTGCGCGAGGATGGATTCGCCGTGGACACTGCGTCAGACGGACGGGACGGACTCGACAAAGCGCTCACTGCTGACTACGACGCCGTAGTGCTGGATGTGATGCTCCCGCATCTCGACGGCTGGGAAGTATTGCGCCGCCTTCGGGAAAGCAAGCGCACGCCTGTGCTCATGCTCACCGCGAGAGACCGCACCTCCGACCGGGTGCGCGGACTGGACAGCGGTGCGGATGATTATCTGGTCAAGCCTTTCAATCTCTCCGAGTTGCTCGCCCGCTTGCGGGCAGTGATCCGGCGCAGCACCAATCAGACCGCCTCCCACATGGAGATTGGTGATGTGCAAATCAATTTCGCCGCGCGGCGCGTCAGTCGTGCCGGTGAGGAGATCGTGCTCACCGCGCGACAGTATGCGCTGCTGGAATATCTTGCCATGCATCGCGGCGAGGTCGTCACGCGCACCACGCTTTACGAGCATCTCTTCGACGAGAACGAATCGTCACTCTCGAACCTGCTTGACGTTTACGTCTCCAATTTGCGGAAGAAACTCGGCCACGACTTCATCACGACGCGCCGGGGTCACGGCTACTGCATCGAGATATGAAGTTCTTCAAATCCATCCGCTGGCAATTGGAGTTGTGGCATGGACTGCTGCTGCTCGCCGTCATCTGCGCGTTCGGCGTCACGGCTTATCAGCTTGAGAAGACCGAACGGCTGCGTGGTATCGACGCGGAATTGCAGCGACGGCTTTCAACGCTGGTAAACACGCTCCGGGGCTCACCCAGTGATGATCCGCGCCGACCGCGGCCTGACAACCCTCCCCCTCCGATCAAAGAACGGCAACGCGCGAGATTGGAACCGTCTCCAGAGATTCACGCACTTTTCAGTGAAGAAAGCCACTATTACTATATCATCTGGATGCGTGAAGAATTACCCGCAGCCAGATCAGCCAACGCGCCCCCGAACACCCCGCGCCCCATGGAACGGGATTCCGTAGCGCGGTTTCGAGATAATGTTTTTCGTGAAGCCTCCATCTTCGCCGCGCCCGTTGATTGCGTCCTGGTGGGTCGCACCATTTCTGATGTGAACGCGGCGATCCGCTTTCATGCCCTGCTCCTCACCGGCGCCGGTGCTGTGCTGCTCGCGCTCGGCCTGGCGGGTGGCTGGTGGCTCACCTCGCACGTGCTGCGACCGGTTCGTGAAATCGGCAAAACGGCCACCCGGATTGCGAGCGGCGATCTCTCGCAACGCATCAACGTCACGCAAACAGAAAATGAACTTGGTGAACTGGCCAGCCTGTTAAACTCCACCTTCGCGCGACTCGAAACGGCGTTTGCCCAGCAAGCGCGTTTCACTTCCGATGCCGCGCATGAACTGCGCACGCCACTCACGGTCCTGCTTACACAAACTCAGGCGGTTCTCGCTCGCGAACGGAGTGCGGGTGAATACCATGATGCCCTCATCGCCAATCAAGCAACGGGCCAGAGAATGCGACGGCTCATCGAGTCCTTGCTGGAACTGGCGCGTCTTGACGCCGGACAGGAACCGTTGCGTCATGTCTCGTGCGATCTTGGCGAGATTGCGGCAGATTGCGTGGAGTTGCTTAACCCGCTGGCGGACAGTCGTCATATCGTGATTCATTCCGAGCTGTCCGAGGCCCGGTGCGAAGCTGATCCCGGTCGAATTGCGCAGGTCATCACCAATGTCATCAAGAATGCCATCGACTATAATCACGATCATGGTGAAGTGCGCCTCAGAACGGTGCCATGCGACGACACGGTGCGTCTCGAAATTTCCAATACCGGCAGCGGAATCGCGCAGGAGCATCTGCCGCATATTTTTGACCGGTTCTATCGCGCTGATGCAGCGCGCAGCGAAAGTGCAACGCGCAACGGACTTGGTCTGGCGATTTCCAAGGCCATCGTCGAAGCCCACGGCGGCAGCATTCAGGCGAACAGCATTGACGGTGAAGGCGCGGAATTCGTCATCATTCTTCCAAGGTCTGCCAACTGAAATCACATCGGACCAGGCCATTTCCATGAAAGAATGCCCTGTCTTGTGGTTAATAGTTTTTCAGACCTCATCATTCCTTTTTATGAAACGCCTCTCCCCCACTATCCTCTTGGTTTCGGCATTTTCCCTTCATGCTGCCGAGCCAGTTACGATCAAGCTCTGGCCTGCGGGCGCGCCGGAACCTGCGGGTTACAAATGCGAGCCGGAAAAGGTGATGCCACCGAAAGATGACAAAGACGTGAAGCGCGTGACCAATGTCTCGGAGCCGACGATCACCATTTACAAACCAGCGAAGCCAAATGGCACTGCTGTCATTGTCTGCCCCGGTGGCGGTTACAGCATCCTCGCGATTGATCATGAAGGCACCCAGGTCTGCGAATATCTGAACTCCATCGGCGTCACCGGGGTGCTGTTAAAGTATCGCGTGCCTGCACGTGACAAAACAAATCCGGGCAAAGAACCGCTGCAGGATGCGCAGCGCGCCATTGGGATCGTGCGACATCACGCTGCGGACTGGGGCATCATCAAGCCAGACCGCATCGGCATCATGGGCTTCTCTGCGGGCGGTCATCTCTGTGTGATGGCCAGCTTGCATCCGAACGACCGCACTTACACGACCGATCCCGCGCTGGATGTGGAAGCTGCGCGACCGAATTTTTCCATTCCGGTCTATCCCGCCTATCTCGTGACCAAGGAAGACACCTTCAAACTCAAACCTGAAATCACCGTCACTGACAAATCACCGCCGATGTGCCTGATTCACGCGAACGATGACAAAGGCGTGACCAGTCCGAGCAGCAACGTCCTGCTTTATCTCAAATACAAAAAACTCAACCTTCCCGCCGAGCTTCACATCTACGCCAAAGGCGGTCACGGTTTCGGCATGAGAAAAACCGGGCTGCCCACTGCGGAATGGCTGGTGCGCGCAGGCGAATGGATGAAGACCATGGGCTGGGTGGAATAAGCGTCGTCGCTCACGACTGCATCGCCCGCACCAGTTCTTTGATGCGATGTGGTCGCCAGACATTTTTGAAACGCACCTGGTCATCCATTCCGGCGGCGGAAGAAAACTCCACTGTTCCCGACCCCGCGAGCACGTTCCATCCACTTTGATAAACGTCGATCGCCCGAATGTCGCGGATGCGGATTTCCTTTGAATTACGACCCACGATGCCGGATTCAATCTCAACACGCTCCGTGGTCACCAGATAATCCACCCCGCTCCGGTTCAGGGCGACAAACACCAAGACCAGGCCCGCCAGTGATGCGGCGGTGATCGTCCACTCCACGCGAAATTGCTGCTTCACGCACCAGACGGCGGCTGCAGTGAAGATGATAAAAAGCAAGATCGATTTCGGATAGCAAAGGAAGGATGGCCTGCCGTGATAGAGCAATGCTTCATTGGATGACACCGGCTCATGAGGTTCGCGCGGCGATTCCAACCCCTCATCTCCAACTTCATCTATTTCTTCATATTCATCGGCCTGATCATCATCATCTTCGTATTCCAGTTCATCTCTGAGCGGCAGCGGCGTATCAGCACGAAACTCCTGGACCGACGGAACGTCAGGACGTCGGGGAGTGACACGTTTGACTTTGGGCACGACATCAGGATGCGGCGCGGCAAGCAAGTCGCCGAGCAGATGGGCCAGGCCGGTTTGATCGTCCATGACGATTTCACTGCGGCTCAGGCGCCCGGATTTCAGCATCTGGCGAAGCTCGTCTCTGGAATAGACATCCTTGAACTCCGGACGATCAGGCAGAAAAAATCGAGTGTCGTTCATGAGCAGAACCCGGTTTCATTCCTCCGGCACCTTGGGCAGCAGTTCCTCGCGAGCGAGCAGCTCCTTCACATCCAGCAGAGGGAGCATTTCTTTTTTCGTGCGAATCAACTCCCCGAGAAACGGCACCAGCCGATCCATCTCACCGAGGGCGTTATGCACCAGACCGGCTATCACGTTTTCATCATATCGGTTTTTTGGAAACACATTGCCCTGACGAAACATCACCTGACCAGTGTCCCATTCCACCTCAAACGCACCCAAGTTTAATTCCTTGTTCGCCCGCATCAGCAGTTCGGCCGCGCGCAGCTTGTGCGTAGCCGGAACGGTCAGCGTGGCATTGGATACCACAGTCACGAAATGCGCTTCCGCAAAACTCTGAACATGCACCAGCACCCGGCCATGATAGGCATCGAACCCGCACTCCACGACTTCCATTCCGGGAACTTCGCGATACGTCCAGCCCTGCGATTTGAAGGTGTTGAGGACAGCGACGTGCAGGGCGGACATGTTGCGGGAGATACAAGAGAGAAAAACCCCAGATTCAAGAAGGCATTCAGGAATCACAGAACGGCGGGAAAGTCCCCTTGCGCTCTTAAATCTTGCATCTTCAAGTCTTGAATCTACTAAAGTGGTCGGGGCGGCGGGATTCGAACTCGCGGCCTCCTGGTCCCAAACCAGGCGCTCTACCAGGCTAAGCTACGCCCCGAACTACTGAGGCGCTCACTTTGCCTAGCCCGCCGCGTTACGCAAGTGATTCGTCATAATTTGCTGTTCAATCGGCTCCGGACGCTCACTTCGTTTCATGGGGCCTTCAAGCTGGAGGCTTTCCAGCGCGGTAGCCGGTGGTCGAGCGTTAGCGATACCACCGGTATCATCGACGCCAGAATCCCCACCCCGGCGGGGTGGCAGCCATGGCCTCTCCCATGTCCATCTCCAACCACCTCGTGTTTTTCACTATATCTTGATTGAGGATGTTGCCGAACGTGGCTGTCACCCCGCCGGTGTGAGGGTCATGACGGAACCCATCCGGTGCTGTCGCCTCGCCAAGCCGAGGCTCGACCCCCGGCTACGGTGCTGGCAAGCCGCTGGCTTGGCGCGGAGTGGCGGTCAAGTTGCGAAGCCGCGAAGTGCATGTCCGCCCTCCGCCATTTCGCAGATGATCCAACGCGTGACGTGGGACTTGTGCGGTGCTTCTTCGGACATGGGGCGAGCCTAGATGATGTGCGACGGACTGACAAGCATGGGGCGGAATTTCCCCCTGCCATCCCTCATTTCGAGGAGCGGCGATTGGTAATCGCCGTTTAGATTAGATCGGCGGTTGCCAACCGCCGCTCCTTGCCCAGCTTCGGCGTCTGAGACTGACGGCCTACACCTCTCCGCGTCGTGCTGAACTTGTAGGGCAAGCGCTCCGCTTGCCGAAGTTCGGGCAGGCGGAGCGCCCGCCCCACAACCGGGCGATGCTGCACCCCAGCGCGTGGCGGTTGTCGTGGGCCGGAAGTTTGGGGTGCCGCGCAGCGCGCGCCTACCGTTCTTTTAGAATAACATGCCGCAGACGGGGGCGGGGGTGTCGAGTCTTGCGTAATTCAGTAACAAGGAATGACGACACTCTTGTCGTCAGACATACTGAATTTAATGGACGGCAAGAGTGCCGTCCCTCCTTGAAATAAGGCGCTCTTTTGTCTGAGTCTTTATATGGGTCTTCGCTGAATTGGGTGGGCATCGAGGGGAGCAGGATGGTATGCAGGGGGATGGATCAGAACAACCTTTTTACTTTGGCGCCGGGATTAAATTC
>JAYVOH010000099.1:0-5523 GCA_043758025.1 Verrucomicrobiota bacterium | reverse complement strand
CTTTGGCAAAGTCCGACAGGCTGCTAGCTGCAAGAGTTCGGTCTGCGTTTATTATTCACCACGTGAAATTAAAACATTTTTTTCTTTCCTCATTTGCTGCATTATTATTGTCGGCTTGAGTGGCTGGAACCGGACATTCGCAGTGCTTTGCAGCGTGTATAAGTTTAAAAAATAGAGCGATCATGAATGTCATTCATAAAGCAAGCTGATGACGCAAGTGGATGCCATCTTCGTGCCGCCTGATTACTTCCGTGAATTACGGAAAGATGAGCTGTTTGCAGACCCCGGCAGGCCTCTGGAGATTGATATCGGCTGCGGTGACGGCTCCTTCCTGCAACAGCTCGCAGCCTGTCACCCCGAGCGGAACTTTCTCGGAGTGGAGCGCTTGTTGGGGCGCGTCGATAAAACCGCGCGCCGCATCGAGCGCACGGGTTTGGCCAATGCCCGTGTGCTCCGACTAGAGAGCAGTTACAGCGTCGGATGGCTGTTGCCGACCCGGGGCGTCTCACGAGCGCATCTTCTCTGTCCTGATCCGTGGCCCAAGAAGGCCCATCGGAAACACCGTATCATCAACCATCCGGAATTTATCGACGGACTGGAGCGCATTTTAGAACCCGACGGTGAGTTTCTGCTGAAATCCGATGATGCGGATTTTTTTGAGAACGCTCTGGAAGTCATCGCTGAACGCCCGGCTTTCACACGGATCGAATGGCATGAAGATGAATTTCCCTGTCCTCAGACTGCCTTTGAAAAACAATGGATCGCCATCGGCAGAATAATTAACCGGGCGCGCTGGAGGCTCACGGCCAACACCTTCCGCCAAACACCATCCTATGCGTGGCGCATATTTTGCGATTCATCGCGCAGCGACTGTGTGTCCTGATCGCTGATCGACAGTATAATGGCTTGTTACCTGCTTGTGAGTCTTTATCGGGCTTTATCTGTGATAGAGCATTAACTTGCATTCGTTATACATTTATAGCTCCTTATCATGGAACTCAATCGCTTCACTGACTACTCACTCCGCGTTTTGATCTTTGCCGCCGCACGTGGCGGAGAAAAAGTGACGCTGAGCGAGATCACAACTGCCTATCGCATCTCCCAGCATCACCTCGTGAAAATTGTCCACTATCTCGGAAAGAAAGGCTACCTGCGCAACACCCGCGGGCGCACCGGTGGCATCATGCTTGGGCGCAAGCCAGAAGACATCGGTATCGGCGAGGTGATCCGCTGCACCGAGAGCAATTTGGATCTGGTGGAATGTTTTAACACCAAGACCACACCTGCCGCCTGACGCCCGCCTGCCGGCTCAAGGGCGCATTGTTGGACGCCCGAGCGGCTTTCATGGACGTGCTGGACACCTATACACTCGCGGACTTCGTGCAGCAGAAGCTTTCCATTCTCAATTTATTACAGCCCCAGAGATACCTGCTCGCTTCATGAAAATTCCTTTCCAACTTGCCGCCACGCTTTTCTTTATCACTTGCTGTGCGAACAGCCCCGCGATGGATGGATTCACTACGGTGGACAAGCCTTGGGAAAATTCGAACGATCCCGTCGCCAGCATGTGGCGGCGCTGGCAGAGCGGACAGAGTGGGCCGGACACGCGCAATGAAAAAGCCTTTGTCGCCTCGGTCTTAAAAGAGTTGGGCGTCCCACAGCAATCGCAAATGCTGGTCTTCTCAAAAACCAGTCTGCAAAACCCGCTCATCACTCCGCAAACACCGCGCGCCATTTATTTTAGCGAGGACGTTTACTGCGGATGGGCTCAGGGCGGTATGATGGAACTCATCGGCTACGATCCCGAAAAAGGCCCGCAGTTCTACGCCCTGACCAATCCCTTCAACACCAAGGAGAAACCCGCCCTGCTCGCCACGGACAATTGCCTGTCGTGTCACGAAACCTCGCGCACCAACAACGTCAAGGGCATGTTGGTGCGCTCCGTGTTCACCGCTGACGACGGCCAGCCGATCCTGAGCCAGGGCAGCTTCGTCAGCGGCCATGAAAGTCCGTTGAGTGAACGCTGGGGCGGCTGGTATGTCACCGGCAAACACGGCACGGACCGGCACATGGGAAACGTCATCGCCACCGCGAACGGCGATCAAGTGGGAATCACCCGCGAGCAAGGCGCCAACGTGGTCACGCTTGACCGCTTCTTCTCCACCAAACCCTATTTGCAAAACACCAGCGACATCGTCGCCCTCATGGTGCTGGAACATCAATGCACCATGCATAACAGGATCACAGAAGCTTCCAAAAGCGCGCGCGAGGCCATAGTGCGCCAGCTCGATTTGCAAAATATTTTACACGAACCCGTCACCGACACGCCGCAAGGCAGCGCCCACAGCGTGATCCACAGCCAGGCTGCCAAGGTGGTCAAGCACCTGCTCTTCTATGAGGAATACGCGCTGCATGATGGCGGGATCGAGGGCAGTGCCGCCTTCCAGGATGCCTTCCGCAAAGACCGCCACGAGACCGCCGACGGTCGTTCACTCAAGGACTTCCAGTTGCTCAACCGGCTCTTCAAATACCGTTGCAGTTACATGATTTACTCCAAGGCCTTCGACGCCATGCCACGGCAAATGAAAGACGAAGTCTATTCACAACTCTTCGCCGTGCTCAACGGAAAGGATCAGTCAAAAGATTTTGCTTATCTGAGCGCGACCGAAAGGCAGCACATCAAGGAGATTCTTCTGGAGACCAAAAAGGATCTGCCTGCGGAATGGAAGGAAAACTCCCATGCTCAATCATCAAGAGCCAAGGAAGCATCAAGCTCGAAGAACCAATCATGACCGTGATCTGATTTTGATTCTTATTGAGTCGCGCGTAATAGGATGACTGTTTGCTGTCCGGGTGTCGGGGCCAGCTTGGCCCCGTTGTCATGGGGGCTAGTAGCCCCCAACACATTCGTAATGCTGTTATGCGAGACTCAATAAATCTTCTTTGAAGTTTGGGGCTTCAGCATTGAATATTTCCAATCATGCGCCGCCTCGCTCTCTACGCCTTCATCATCACCCTGCTCTGGCTCGGCTTCGTCTGTGCCATCAGCTTTTTGGAAGCGCCGATCAAATTCCAAGTGCTGACCAAAGCGCAGGCCTTAAGTTTGGGGCGGCCTGTCTTTCATGCGCTTAACCGCGTGGAATGGATCTGCGCGGGTTTTTCCTGGTTGATCATTTTCCGGCTTCGCGTTGTGCGCACGCGTGGCAGTTTACTCCTGCTGGGCGCCATCACAGCCATTCTTGCATTTCAGACATGGGGACTCTTCCCGACGCTGGATGCGCGTGCGCTCGATTTTATGCAGGGCAATGCACCGCCCGCGACGTGGCATCATCAGACTTATATTGTGGTCGAGATCATCAAGGCTTGTCTGCTCGGCGTGTTGTCATCCTTACAGATTCAATCTTTCGCCCGCGCGGTGATATCGGAATAGTCCGGTGACTTTGCACTTGCGGCTATCAAAAAAGTCATTCATATACATCATGTGATAACATGAACGAAAGCTCCATGTTCCGTGTATTCTGAAACTTTTCAATTCGGATTCTATGTGCACAATTTCACAGCAAGGACTTAAAGCCGGACTGATTGCCGTCTGCATTTTCGCCCTAGCATCTTTTGGACAATACCGCGCCTCTGCGCAGCCTGCCACCGCCAGGAAAAATCCGGAGCTTCCGTGCAGGCCCGCAAAAGAAGTCATCACCCCAGCGCAAGCTGCCTTCTGGAATTATATAGAAACTTTTAACCGCCTCCCGGACAATCCCACCGAACTCCAGCGCCAAATCTTCGCCACGCGCGGCGACGCGAACCCCTTCCGGTTCATATCCACGTCTCCCACTTCAGTCTTCGCGGATGTCGCAGGCATGAAGGCTCATCGCGTGCGCTTTGCGCAGCGCTACCCTTGGGTTCAAAAACTTCTGGATAAAGAAAAAATCACCTTGGAAGTGGACGAAGAAGTCTTCAAGGGAAGCGCGAAGGAAATCATCAGCAGGTGTCCTCATAAGTATGATACCAGCAGCCTCGAATACTACAAGGCTGACCAGGATCGCAGTATGTTCTCCAAACGCTTTTTGGAAACGCTGCTGGCACTGGACTACATTTTTGCCTGCGGCAGCGCGCAGGACCGAATGGATGGCCTAAATCTGCTGGAGCAGGTGGTAAGAAATATCATGCTGGCCGGGATTGACTCCCCAGAGTGGTCAGCGCGGGCTGCGGAACTGGAAATCCCCGCCGTGGTTGAGATCGCCATCCCAATTGCAAACGAGTTCCCCGATGATGTCCCGGAAAAGCTAGTCCGTTTCCTCCCCTGCATGTTCCCCGGCAAAGAAACCGCAGCCGCCTGCATCTATACATATAAATGGACGCTGCGGGTGAAGGCTTTCGCCAAGTGGGATGCCACCATTGATTTGAATCAGGTTCTGGCAAGCAACGTTCTAGTGACTCACGGACTACTTCATTACACAATCTACTGGCATCATCTTCAGAAAAATGCGCGGCCAGATGCAGATTCAAATGGTCAGGCCGTCCAGGCGCTCTTTGATGAAATCTATGGCAAGCAGGCAGCCGCCAAGGAGCACAAGAAATACCTTGCCCTGCTCAATGCCGCCTATCCGCCAGAAGCCAAAGCATCAACTCCTCAATCATCAAATTTCGAGTAAACTATAACCGGCATTCAGAGTCCTTTATCCCATTTCATTCATCATTTATCACTAACTCCCTTCTATGTTAAATAACCACCGTGCGCAAAAATTACTCGCCGGCCTTGCCGTCAGCTACGCGGTTCTTGCTGCAAGCCAGTGTCTGTCCCAAACCGTTACCGTCAAAGGTAACATTCCCTACGCCAGTAACTTGCTCGGCTCAAGGGGCGTGCTCGACGTGTGGAGCATGGCCCGCGTCCGGGAAGACAAAGATTACACCGTTAACCCAGGCGGGACAACGACCATGGAAAAGGACAGCCGCTCCCGAGCAGCGCTTTTGGGATTCCAGTCCAAAATGGTGGAAAAAGGCCATCGCTTCTCCGGCACGCTGGACATGACCGGCGCGGCCATGCCCGCCACCGTCGCCATCCTGGTGGACGACAATGCCACCCTCACCGTCGCCGAAATTGAGCGCTCGCCCAGTGTCAGCGGCCCCGCCTTCAGCCAGACTTACACCGTGAACGGCACCGCACTTTGGAACCCGAAATCCTACGTTGAATTCCCCGCCCAGATACCCCCTGGCCGAAAATACCAGCTCGATCTGGTCTACAACAACACCGCCAACCTGACCAAAAGGTATAAGGGAGCGATTGATGTAGATGGCGTGAGCGTTTATCTGTGCCTGGTGCCGGTAAGAGTAAGCGAAGTCAGTTTTCAACAAAGCTTGTTGAAATCAGACGATGATAAGACCACCTACAAAGCCCCCCAATGGTTGGATAAGAACGGCGATGGCGGGAGTGTAAACTTGTTTCTGTAAAAGGCGGCTTGCCTCGTATCGCGCGCCCCTCCGGGGGTGGCGGAGTGAGGCGAGCGTAGCGATGCCGAACGCAGC
>JAYVOH010000098.1:0-64974 GCA_043758025.1 Verrucomicrobiota bacterium | reverse complement strand
CACCACCCAAGGGCGCTTCAATCCCAGCATCGCTGCATAATGCTGCTTCAATTCATCGCCGCTGTGATCTTCTTGTGGTTCCATCAACACTCTTTGCCCCACTCCCTTCACCTTCGCCAGCCACTATTTTCGGACAAGAACCGTAAGAATGCCCCGTCGTGATACCGACCCCGTTTGCGAATGGAAGCAAATCATTCCCGTGTCGTGTGATTGACGGTATCAGTCCACCCAAGCCAACTATTTTTGTCTGTCTGCGAGAGCAGTAATCCAACACAAGTCGCAGCGCGTGTCGAATGTCTGGAAGCTTGCGGCGGAATTCGGCGGCCACGTATGGAATGGCGATAAGTTCACCGCGCAATAATCTGCCGCCGGTCTCAAGATGAATGTAGCTCGTGACAGAAACGGGTTTTGGACGAACGGCAGCAAGAGCAGCTTCCTCACTGCCGCTTCGCAGGTGCGGGAATGCACGAAATACGTCATCAATCGTTCTTGGATGGACAATGAAGGCGAAGTCGAGCGGGCCGTTATAGTCGGTCTGGCATGAGGCATTGGATGTAACTGCAACGTGATGCCGCGTTTTATCTGCCGCCGGAACCTGTGAGAATCCTCCAGCTCGACTCGTTGTTAAACTCTGTTTCCTTTCTGGCATCGGAATCATCCTCCCACCGTCACACCTGCCGGCTTGCTCCAGACGCCAGTTGTGCGTCGCCCACACGATAGATACTGCGGTAAGTCCACTTGACCGGCGTGGCAGTGAGTGGCGCGGTGTCGGTATAGCCGGGCGTGGTGCCGTAGGTCAGAAAAACGAAGCCCTTGCCGTCGCCGCGATCCACTTGCAGCTCGATCATGTCGAGGAACGCCACGTTGCCGCTCCATGCCCAGCGAACACGGCTTGATTGCCACCGATGTGACTTGGAAATCGGGCTGGATCGTGCTCAGGTCGGGGCTGCTCTGACCCGAGCCGTCGATGCCGAGGCGAGCGGCTCCAATATCCAGCCGCGATTCAAGCCCGCCGCTTGTCGGACGGGCTCTTACCATCGCCCGACCATCCGCCCGATCCACCGAAATCGCGCCTTGTAAAAGCAGCGCGGGTTGAGCCGCTAAATCCGTTGAGCCGTTGAGCCGTTGAAAATCTGGGCTGTGTCGTCATGGAAAAATGTTTTACTCAATAGACCCTAAAATGGCAAGTGAAATTTCGGACAAAATGGAAAGTGCAAAGCACTTGCCCGCAATCCAAACATGTTCTATTTCGCGGGACCTTGCCGCTCTCGCTCTCTCTAACTTCTGAAGGTCATATCGTCGCTGACGAGCTGAGCGATGAATCATCATGTTTTTCTCCGAGTCATGAACAGCCCGCCAGAGAATATCTAGAGCAGGGCGGAGCCGAGTTGCTGTTCTGGCTGGCTTCACTGAAAACCAGCGCCGATCTGCCGCCGCCTGCGATCTATTGGCGCGAAATCGCGGGGCATTGGCTGTCGCGATTTTGCCATCGGGGCGGGGTTGCGCCCGAAGCATTGTCCGATTCAGAGGTGGCGAAATTCATCGAGCAAGTTCCGCCGATGCGGGGCGCGGAACATCTCACTGCGGACGTGTTGCGGGCACTGTGGTCGGCGTTTGGAAATCATGTGATCGCGCGTTCGTCAGCGCATCTTTCGGGCCCGGATGCCTGGTTGCGAGAGACGCTGCCGCACTGGCATCTGGTGGGACGGGTCACGTTGCATCTGGCCGAGAACAAAAAGAATCCCGATCATCCTTTTGCATTTCTCGCGACTTACACGAGCGGACTCAACGCCGAGGGCAAAGCGCGGCATCTCCCACTGCAACAGGCGGTCAAGGAATACGCCGGAGCGCAGAATCGCACGGTGTTGCTCAATCTTCTGGAACCCCTGAGCCGTGCAGCGGAGCAGAGCGCGTGGGCCAAGGATCAAGTGGAGAGCGGCGATATCTATCGGCCCCAAAGCTGGACTCCGGGGCAGGCCTTGAAGTTCTTGAGAGAAGTTCCGCGCTTCGAAGAATGCGGACTCACGGTGCGCATTCCGGATTGGTGGAACCCATCCGCACCGCCGCGCCCGAAAGTTTCCGTGACGGTGGGTGCTGGGGCGCCGAAGGCTTTCGACATAGGCGACCTGCTCAGCTTTAAGATTGAGCTGACGCTTGATGGAGAAAAGCTCACGCCGAACGAACTTCTTGCCCTGAAAACAGCGGAAGGCCTAGTGCTCGTCAAAGGCAAATGGGTGGAGGCGGATGCGGAGAAACTGCAAGCGGTGCTCGATCACTGGCGGCAGGCGCAGACGATGCAATTCGCGGGCGGCATTTCTTTTCTCCAAGCGATGCGGCTGCTCTCCGGCGCGAGCATCGAAGGTGCGGATGCGAAACTTTTGACTGAAGATGCGCGCGCATGGACGGGTATTGAAGCGGGTCCGTGGTTGGAGAAGATGCTCGGAGACTTGCGTGATCCGGCGCGACTGAATGAAATCGCCGGGCATCCCGATCTCAAGGCCACGCTGCGACCCTATCAACGCGATGGCGTCAACTGGCTGCACTTCATGACTCGGATCGGCCTCGGCGCGTGCCTCGCGGATGACATGGGCCTCGGCAAAACGATTCAGGTGCTCGCCTTGTTGCTACATTTAAAACGCACGGCACCGGATGGCGGCGCGTCGTTGCTGGTCGCGCCCGCGTCTTTGCTGGCGAACTGGAAGGGCGAGGCCGACAAGTTCGCGCCGACGCTACGGCTGTTTATTGCTCATCCTTCGGGCGCTGAACCGGATCGGCTCCAACGTTTCACCGAAGGCAATGAGCAATCACTGCAAGGCGTCGATCTCGTGCTCACCACCTACGGTATGATGTTGCGAGTCAAGGCGCTCAAGCAGCAGCGCTGGAGGCTTGCGGTGCTCGATGAAGCGCAGGCCATCAAAAATCCCGGCGCTTCGCAAACCCGCGCCGTGAAAGAATTGCAGGCGGACAATCGCATTGTTCTGACCGGCACACCGGTGGAGAACCGGCTGGGCGACTTGTGGTCTTTGTTCGATTTCATCAACCCCGGACTGCTCGGCTCCGGTGCCGCGTTCGGGAGATTTGTGAAATCATTGTCCAGCAACGACGGCATGCAATACGGACCCATGCGCAAGCTGGTCCGGCCCTACATTTTGCGACGACTGAAGACGGACAAGACCATCATCTCTGATCTTCCGGACAAGACCGAGATGAACGCCTGGTGTCTGCTGACCAAGCCCCAGGCCATTCTCTATCAGCGCGTGGTGGATCAGCTCGCAAAGGATCTGTCCGAGACCAAAGGCGTGCAAAAAAAAGGCCTTATCCTCGCTGCGCTCATGGCCTTCAAGCAGATTTGCAACCACCCCGCGCAACACAGCGGTGACACCCACTATGATCCCGCGCAAAGTGGGAAGTTTGCGAGGTTGCGCGAACTCTGCCAGCCTATCGCTGAGCGGCAGGAGCGGGTGCTGGTCTTCACGCAATTCACCCAGATCATCCCGGCGCTCCGCGATTTCATGAGGGGCATCTTTGGGCGTGATGGACTTGTCTTGACGGGCAAGACGGACGTGAAACAGCGGCGCGCGCTGGTCGATGAGTTCCAGCGCGAATCAGGCCCGCCGTATTTTATTCTATCGCTGAAGGCGGGTGGCACCGGACTGACTCTCACGGCGGCATCGCACGTGATTCATTTTGATCGATGGTGGAATCCCGCCGTGGAAACTCAGGCCACCGACCGCGCTTTCCGCATCGGCCAGAAAAAAAACGTGCTCGTTCATAAATTCGTCTGTCGCGGCACTTTGGAAGAGAGGATCGACCGCGTGATCACGGAAAAACGCGACCTTGCTGAAGGTGTGCTTGCCAGCGGCGGAGAATTGCCACTTACTGAACTGAGCGACGCGGATCTGTTAAGTTTCGTCTCGCTGGATGTGAATCAAATTTCAACCGACGACTAATTAAACATCATGGGCTGGGGCAACTACTACACTGATTATTCTGAATACGTCTCAGTGGCGCAGAAAAAGGTAAAAGCCGAAAAGCACTCGAAGAAGCTGGCCGGGAAAGGGGAGAAGCTCGAACCCGCCGTCGTCAAAGGCTCAAAGATTGCGAGCAGCTTTTGGGGCCAGGCGTGGAACCGAAATCTTGAAAGCTATCAGCACTATGAGAACCGGCTGCCGCGCGGGCGCTCCTATGTGAAACACGGTGCGGTTATTGATCTGAAGGTCGAGAAAGGCATGATCAAAGCCCTCGTGAGCGGCTCCGAACTCTACACCGTGAACATTCACATCCAGCCACTAAAACCGACGAGGTGGAAGGAATTGAAGCAGGAATGCTCTGGCCAGATCACGTCCTTGATCGGCCTGCTTCAGGGCAAACTCCCGGCGCCCGTGATGGCTGCTGTCACTCATCATGACACGGGTTTGTTTCCAGAACCCAAGGACATTCGTTTTGATTGCTCCTGTCCCGACTACGCGGACTTGTGCAAACACTCCGCCGCCGCCGCTTACGGTGTCGGCGCGCGCCTTGATGAATGCCCCGATCTGCTCTTTCTCCTGCGCGGCGTGGATCACACGGAACTCATCGCCGGTGCCGGTGATGCTGTCCTAGCTCAAACCGAGGGTGCTGAAGCTGCGTCCGGGCTGGGTGATCTGAGCGACATCTTCGGCATCGAACTGGATGCGGGCGAGACGGTTGTGAAGACACTTGCCAAGCCCAAGAGCAAGGCGGCAAAGAAAACCGCCAAGAAAACCGCCAAGAAAGCAGTCAAAAAAGCTGCGAAGAAGAAGTCGCGGCCACCCCGGCATCCTTGAAGGCCGTCAATGCGACTGCAAGTTGCTGATGGGTGTATTGCTTTTTGATCGCGGCCATCGCTTCGGCGCAGAGTTGATCGCAGCGCTCATTCCCATCATGACCCGCGTGGCCTTTGAGCCAATGCCATTTCACCTGGTGCCGTGACGCGGCAAGATCCAGTGCGCGCCAGAGCTCCCCGTTCTTAACCGGTTGTTTGGCGGCAGTCTTCCATCCGTTCTTCTTCCACCCTGCCAGCCATTTGGTAATGCCGTTGCGGACGTATTGGGAATCGGTGTGCATCTCCACCGCACAGGGCTTTTTCAATAGACCAAGCGCCTCGATCGCCGCCCGAAGTTCCATGCGATTGTTCGTCGTGGCGAGTTCGCCTCCGCTGATCTCCTTACGATGCCTGCCTGATTCCATGACTGCTGCCCAGCCGCCCACGCCCGGGTTGCCAATGCAGCCGCCGTCAGTGTGGATGATAATTTTTGAGCAAGTCGATTCCATTGGGATTCATTCGAAAACAGCAGTGAGGATTGGCCGAAAGAACCGAAAAATCACGTAGATTTTAGTTTTAACACCGACTCCGAAACATCTCAAGAAGCGTTGATCTTCACTCGAACAACCGACATGAACATTCTCGAGATGCGACCTCATTCGCGAGCCTTGACTTTGGACATCTATTGCTAATAGTTATCCACATGAACGTCGCACTCACCAGCCATTTCGAGGGCTTCATCCAGCAACTCATCCAATCGGGTCGCTACAACAACGCCAGCGAGGTCGTCCGCGCCGCCTTGCGTGAATTGCAGGAAAAAGAAGGCGAAGTCTTCCCGCCCGGATCGCTTGAGCACCTTTACACTGCCGAAGCAAATCGCGAGGAAATTAAGCTCATGCGCAGTCTCCGTGTGCTCGAACCCGATGAGGTATGAAAGCCTGGGACATTTACACCTATGACTTCGAGCATGCAGGCCCACATCCAGCGGTCATTGTCTCTCACCCGGATCGCATCGCGCGCTCTAACGCCGTGAACATCCTGCTCTGCACCTCACAGCGCGCCAACCGCCCTCCAAATGGAAACGAAGTCCGTCTCAACGGCGCCGATGGACTCGACTGGGAAACGCTGTGCCGCTGTGATGCGCTGTGGCTTGTGGAGAAATCCAACCTCAAACAAAAGCGCGGAACCGTGTCCCCGCTGCGCCGCCGCCAGATCGTGAACAAGATCAACGCGGCGATGGGCTGGAGACTGGTTTAGCATATTGCCCGAGGGCGCGATAACAAGGAACGGAGCGTTTCTGATTGCGCCAACTAATTTAAAGTGTCCAATTGAAGCCATGAACGCAAAAGTTCTTTTTGTTCTGCTCCTCGTCATTTTCGATTATAGTCAGCTTCGCTCCGAAGACATTTTGACACTCTCGGGCAAAAAGTTTGAGGGCGTAACGGTCAAGCGGGCCGATCCAGACGGGCTTGTGTTTGCTCATAAAGACGGCGTATCAAAAGTTCCGTTTGTCGATTTGCCAGAGGAGCTTCGCGCAAAATACAACTTTGATTCGGAGAAAGCGGCACAGTTTAAAAAATCTGCTCAGGAGTCGAAAGTGAAAGAGTATAAGGCCGCACAAATTGAGGAGGCAGCTAAGAAAAAGCAGGTCGAGAACGCAAAGAATGCAGTGCGCATTAACGGAGCAATATTTCAGGTCATACCGGAAGGGCTTATCGTTATTAAGGGATTCTCATTTGGGCCAAGCAGTTCCGCGAGCAGCGTTGGCATGGGGGGATCGCTCCCTGCGGGAAGTGCTGCCGAAAAGGGGCGCCCACGGGACTATGACCCAAAGACGCAAAGAGACATTCTTCTTATCACAGGCCACTCCGAAAAGGAAAGAAAAGTGGAAGGTGATAGAATTGATGTTGACGCATATGAGGACGGAGTCTTCTCATACAGTGATTCTCAGGGCAGCACACATAGCATAAAGCGATTCCAGACCACACGAACCGTAAAATGAGAAATTCGCAGACAAGAGCGACAATTACAACTAGCGCGGTGTTCGGACTATTGATGCAATCATCTCTCAATTGAGGACTTCCCTGCGCGAGAATGTTTGGATTCATGGCAATAGTTTTCGACTAGAGTCGAAGACTACTTACCACTCACAACGCTCGCGGTCGCAGTCACAGCGAAAGCCGCACCTGACGCTTTTTGTCTAGCTTAAGCACATCGCCTTCCTTCCACTCGGGCGTCGTTTTTGGATCGGACAGCTTTTCACCGTTGAGCTGGACGCTACCGCCTTGGATGAGGCGGCGCACGTCTCCGCCGCTGGGGGTGGTTTGAAAGGCATCGGTGTAGGCTTGCAACACGACACCGAGCACATCACGCCGGTCACCAAGTTTCACGACGGGCAAATCCGCGTGCGCCAGATCACGCTTGCTGAAGCGCGTCTCGAAATCCGCGCGCGCTTCTATCGCAGCCTCGGCGCCATGATAAGTCGCGACGCATTTCGCGGCGAGCTGCTTCTTGGCCTCCATCGGGTGAAGTGATTTGTCCAGAATTTCACCGAGCACGAGGAGGTAATACTTCTCCATCAGTTCATCCGGGATGCTCATGAGCTTGCCGAACATTTCTTTCGGCGCGTCGGTGAGGCCGACGTAGTTGCCGAGCGATTTGCTCATCTTCTTTACGCCGTCGAGGCCTTCAAGCAAAGGCAACGTCATCACGACCTGCGGTTCCTGGCCCTCTTCTTTTTGCAAATCACGACCAACGAGAATGTTAAACAACTGGTCACTGCCTCCGATCTCCACATCCGCGCGCACTACGACGGAATCCCAGCCCTGCATGATGGGATATTGAATTTCATGCAACCGAATCTCGTGCCCCTGACCAAAGCGGTTCTTAAAATCCTCGCGCTGCATCATCTGGTTGAGGGTGACCCGCGCGTTCAGCTTGATGACTTCGGTGAAGGTCATCTTGGAAAACCAGTCGCCATTATACACGACCTCGGTCTTCGACTTGTCGAGCACGAGAAACGCCTGTTCGGTGAAAGTCCTGGCATTGGCCATCACGTCGTCGTGCGTCAGCGGAGGGCGCGTGGAACTGCGTCCGCTGGGATCGCCGATCATGGCGGTGAAGTCGCCGATGATGAGCACGATATGATGACCGAGTTCCTGGAACTGCCGCAGCTTCCGCAAGCCGACCGCGTGTCCGAGATGAATGTCCGGCGCGGTGGGATCAACACCAAGTTTCACGCGCAGGGGCTTGCCACGCGCCAACTTGTCCGCGAGTTCCTTCTCGCTGTGAATAGTGACGGTGCCTCGGGTGAGGATTTTTAATTGTTCAGGAACGGAAAGCATCAGTTTATCAAGGGTCGGTATTCAGGAGGCAGGCTCGCACTTGAAGCCGAAAACTGAAAACTGAAAACTGAAAACTTCCGTTCACTTCTTGTTCAGCAGCCCCCGCACCTCGTCTTCGGTGTAGCTCGGTTTACCGGTATCGACCATCACGGGATGGCTTTTCTTTTTCAGCGCCTTCGTGGCCTCTCGCTCATCCTTGGTCTGATAGGTCTTGTCGGTGTCGGCGAATTTCTTTCCAGCATCCCGGCTCGTTTTTTGATCAAAACTGCTTTCCTTGGTTTTGAATTGTGATTGGGCGAGGTTGCTGTCCTTCTTTGCGTCAGAGAAAATTTTATCCGCCACGCTGCTAGTTTTGGAGGACTGCTGAAAATCCTTGGTGCGATAGGAGTCGCATGCACCCGTGAAGCCTTTGGTGCCTTTAAATTCCGTGGTTCGGAAAGGACCTGTTTTTATGACTTTGGACGACTTGGTCGCATACAGCTCCTTTTCGAATGAACTTTTTTTGTTCATATCCCACTTGCCTAGGCGCTCCGCCAGTCGCGGGCCTGTTCCGCTGTCCTTCTGCTTGTGCGCACAGCCCGACAGCCCCGAGATGAGGATGAAAAAAAGGATGGCGCTGCGATTCATGGCTTCTTTTCGCGTTGCCTGGCAAGGAACAAAGCTTCCTCGCGAACCCCGTTGGGCAGATGAAACTTTACCAACTCCAAGGGCAACTGACCAAGCCTGTTCCATTCCCTGTAAAGTTCAACCAGCAATTCCGGCAGCCCTTCGGTGATGCCCGCGTTCTCCCGGATCAGCAATACCTCCGCACGTTCAAACTGTCTCCTCTTCAATAAAAACGTCGCGTAAGATTTCACCAATGGCGGCAGGATGCCTGCCGTCGCCCGCAGCCGCTTCATGCCCAGTGAATACAATTCATCCGCAAGTTCTGCTTGACCCGATGCGGCCAATGCCTCCGCATATTCCACGATTTCACCACCACCGGGAAAACTCATTCTTACAAGTTTGCCCACCAACTCCTGCAAACCATGTCTGTCGCCCAGAGCGGACAACGCGCGAACTGACTGCGGGCCGTCGTCCGGCAGCAATTCAAGCGCGAGTTGCGGCTTCCCGTGATCCATCAATGTCTCTGCAATCAACCGCCTCACAGCTTTCTGGCGACCATCTGGCAAATCCCATCGTGCATTCTGAATTACAGATCGAAGATTTTCCTGCGGAACGTCCATCGTCGCCAATGCCAAAATCACGGACGGCGCTGGTGGCAGTCCGGTTAATAACTCAGCCCATGCCGCTGCCCGTGTTGTGACTGACTCATGCGCCATCCATTCGCGAAGATTGTTCAATACATCCCGATCCGTGATTTCGATCCGCAAAAGTGAGGCGATGCGCACCGCATCCCGCCGGGGATCCCATGCCGGATCATGCGCCGCCAGCTTGAACTGTTCCAGCCGCAATCTAAAGCGCCCGGTTTCATCCTTCACCATTCGCTCTCCACGCACCAGCAGGCTCTGCGCCTCAACCGGACGATGATGGTCAGCGAGCACTTGGGCGAGCATGATGACATTTCCGACATGCAGGAATGATGCGTTCACGGAACCACCACTCACCACGTTCATCAATTCCCGCATGTGATCCCAGTGCCCGGCTTCCGCCTCCAGTCTGGCTCGCAGCTCCAGGACTCCGCGTGAACCTTCCTTGGATAAATCTGCCGCAGCCACTTTGCGAAGTGTCTCCAGCGCCAGACTGGAATGTCCTTGGGCCGCAAATATTTTTGCGCGATGCAGTGTCGCTACAACATCATCCGGCATCAGCAAGGCTAGCTGATCCCACGCGGCGAGAGCGCCGGGCCGGTCCCCCTCGCGCTCCAGCAACAAGGCCAGCTCCCTGAGATAAGGAGCCTCCCCGGGGATGCGCCCCGACTTCAATGGAGACGCCGCGCCGAAGGCCATGACGCGCAGCCTGGCCGTGTCATGCAGCCGCGCGAGGAACCGGGCGTGCTTTTCTTCGAGCAGTCGCTCCGCAAGATTTTGCGGTCGCATCTCGGGCGCGGCCACCAGCAATTTCTCGATCAAGGGAATGGCCGCCTCATAGTCCCACGCGCTTTCACTCACACGCAGCAACTGCTCGCAGTATTCCACATTCGATGGCGCACGATCGGGAAGCCGGCGGTAAAGCTCAATACACTCGCGAGCGAACCCTTGGGATTCGAGAAAATTTCCAACCTCAATGATCGCATCCACGGATTCATTGGCCGCTGCGATCGCGCGCACTTTCAGCAAACGCTCAGGATAAGACGTGACGCGCAAGTTCAGATCCGTCACCTGATGCTGCCACATGCTGAACTCATAGTTTGACCGGGGGCCGGCGGGCACGCCCCCATTTCTCAGACCAACTATTTGCGCGGCATCATTCACCAACGGCGCCAGACCGTCCTGTTTCAATACCTCGCCCCAAACGCGCAAATCATCCCAATAACCCCGCAGATGATTCACCTCATCAACTCTAGGTCCGGGTTTCACCCCTGGTGGCAGGCGGCCAATCATGGGTTCCACAAATGCGCGCGCCGTGAGAAAACCGTTGCCGAGATAGCCAGCAAGCTTTCGCTCCGCGATGTCATCCGCTCCTGCCAGGCCCAGCAGTCTCGCTTCACGAAGATTGCCTTGCCCGGAAGGCGGCAGCTGTTTCAGCCTGCGCCAGCCCTCGGTGAGAATCCGTGCGCGTTCCGCATCATCGCGCGCCAGTCTCAGCAAGCCCGCAAGGCTTTGCATAAAGACATCATTCACGCCTGGTCGCTCGGCCTGCAGCGGCCTGTTCCATCCGTCCAGCAAAAATTTTCGCTGTGAATCCAGATCACCCGAGACCTCCGCGAGACGGGCCAGAAAGATTCCGTAGTCGGCATCCAGCGCTGGCGCATTGCGCTTGGCCGCAGTGCCCAACAGCAGCGCCAGATCGCGGCGCTGGCGGCTTTCCAGCTTGCGCGTTATGTCGATGAGCTCCGTGTTGGTGAAGAAATTCGCGTCACCCAGCGCTGATATGTCGGAAGCGGAGAAGACAAAGCCTGGGGATTCCACCAGCATGTGCACCACGGCTTGAATCAATCCCTTGCGTGATTTGCGCTGAGCCTCGGCCAGCTTTTCATCACCAGCCCATGCGATCATCTCCGCCATGCCATGAGAACGCAGGCCCAGCCAAACGTAAACGAATTGCTCCTCCAAGGCCCTTGCATCCTTGAATCGTGCGCCCATCAGCTTGTGAAAACCCGCCTTATCCGCGCTGTGAAACATCGCCCAGGCGCGCTCGATTTCTGAAGGTGGTGACGCCACGATGTCAGGTGCAACTTTCATGGCCGACATCTCTTCTATCGCCCGCAGCCGCACCCGACCAGCTTCATCAGGAATCTCCGCAGATTCACCGCGCGGCAGGCTCAGGAATATACGCAGGCGATCCCGCTCCGGCTGCTCGATTCCCGGAGCGTTATCCAGCGCGCTCATGAGCGCCGTGCGCACCGGAGCGGCGGACATGCGCTGGTCCATGACTGGCCACGGCCATAATTCCAGCGGCGTGTTCTGCGGAATCTCCACCACGGGCGTGACGGTGAGCAACGCCTGCAAGACCTGCCCGGCGGCCTTGATGTCACCCATGCTTTTCTGCACCATCGCAAGCTTTAACAAATTCCGGGCATCCCACGGGCGAATGCGTGCCATCTGCTCAAGCACGCGTCGCCCGGCATCTTCCTGTGAAGTGTCGGCATAATATTTTGCCAGATCGTCCAACGCGGCAAAATTCTGGGAGGAACGAGTTTCCAACTGACGGCGAACCTGATCTGCTTCCGTGATGCGAAAATCCTGCTCAAGCAGCTGCACCAGTTCGCGCCATTCGGCGGCCGAGTTTTTTGCCGGGGCACCAGCGGCGATTTGCTTCTGAAAATATATCGAGATCTTCAAGTCCCCCGCCCTCTGCGCGGCGGATCGAAGCTCCTCCAGCGAATACGGCGCATCTGGAGTTGTGTAGTAAGCCTGTTTCATGGCAGCAAATGCCTTGGCGGGATCACCCTGACGCTCATAGATTCTCGCAAGCGCCTCAAACCAGAAGCCCTCGAAAGAATGTTGCTGTGATCGTTCTTTGAGTGCACCCGCCACCAGAGTGAGGCGCTTTTTTTTCTCATCATCCGGCAGCTCGCCTTGCAAGGAATCAGCCCACATCAATCGTTCCAAGGCGCGCTGAAAATTTTCCCGTCTCCGCTTCAGATCGGTTTCTGACTCGATCAATCGCATTTGGATTTCGATGAACTCCTTGAACTTATGCTGCTCCATAAGTGCCTCCGCGTGATGTTCCTGAAGCGTTGCCAGCGGTGTCCTCGTGCTGCGCACGGCATTTTCCCAGAGAGCAAGCACCTTGTCGCGACGGCCCTCGACCTTATAACATTGGGCGAGTGCGGAAAGCACTGATTCATTCTGCGGCACTGACCTCGCAAGGGATTCCAGAATGCCCATCGCCTCCCCGCGCCCCGCCGCGCCCTCCCGCGCCATTTGCTGCTCGGCCAGTCGCAGTTGGTGAGCGGTGCGATTTTCGGGATCGATTTCTGAAAGCAGCCTCAACTGACGGATGGCGAGAAACGAGTTCTTATCCGCAAGCGCAATATCCAGCAGCAACTTCTCAACTTCAGTCGATGCGGTTACGCGACGACCTCTGTCATCGAATATAAGATTCCACACCACGGCGTAGGCGAGTTCTGTCTGGTCGGAGCGGAAGCACCACCATGCGGCGCGCAACATACGCTCCGGCGTGGCGGCAGGAAAATTTTGCAGGAGGATATTCCACGCGCCCTCCAAGTCTCCGATGGGCCACAGTCGAAATATTCCATGGGGAATTTCGAACTGACGGGACTTAAACTTAACCACAGCAGCCTGCGCCACGGCATATTCAACAGCCGCCCTCGCCACAGTGGCGCGTTTCTCGGTCGGGGCATCGGAACCGAATCCGGGGGTGAAAAACGCAGGCAGCTTGAAGTCGGTCACAGCCGCAGGTGGTGCCGTCTTCGGTGCCGGCCCGCCTGAAAGCAACGCCAGAATACGCTCATCAGTCTCCATCCGCTTGTCGGTGCTGTCACTCAACACCCAGGCCTGTTCCAGTAGCGAAAGTGCCTCGCCGTTTTTTTCATTCTGTGAGAGCACATCAGCAAGGCGGATGATCTCATCGCGACCTGCGTTCCGTTGTTTCAATGCCCTGCGCGCCGCATCTTCCGCCGCGTCAGGGTCGCCGCCATTGGCCAGAAATCCGGCCACGTCATTCATGTGGCGCAATTTTTCCGCAGGCGGTGCAGCCGCAACGAAGGCATCAAACAGTGCTCCTGATTCCCGTCCACGTCCGCGCGCGCGAAGAAAGGCGGCAAGTTCAAACACCGGCTCCGCCTTGGCCGGATCGCGCGCCAAGCGCCCCCGTAACAGCTGCTCCGTGACGGCATCGAGCGACTTCTGTTGGGCAAAGGCGAGCACCTGTTTTTCCACATCCGCATTCGCGTTCTGAACTTCCAGAAGTTTACCCAGTCGCGCAGCGGCCTGATCTGCTTCGCCCGCTTGCAAATGGGCGGCACACCGCATCAATACGACGCTGGCGAAATCAGTGCCGTCATTTTTTAACCGGGCATCGAGGAGTTGCGCCGCTTCCGCGTTGCCTTCGTGATCGAGCAGCGCGCCCACGAGTTTCCAGATGTGTTCGTTGTTTTGCGGAAAAGTTTGCGCCAATATGCGCAACCAGATGATGCGCTGCTCCGGCTCGACGGTGATCGCAAAAAAATGTTCCAAGTCCATCAACGCCTTCTCCGGCACTGGCTTGGGTTCCGCCGCCTTGAGCAGTTCAGATTTCAAGGCATCAAGCTGTCCGAAGCGCTCATGCAGTTTCACCATACGTTGAAAAAACATTTCATAACGGCCTTCTTTGTAATGCAGTAGAGCTATACCATTGTGCAGCGCGGCCTTGGCCTCGGAGAAATGGTCGCTCTGTTCCTCAATGCGTGAGAGTTCAAGGAGTGCATCGAGTCTCTTCACCGGATCCGTTGAGCGCGCGATCTGCCGCTGCAGTTCGAGAGCCTTCTCCAAAAATCCCGCACCCAGAAATAACTGCGCAACTTCACGCACCAGCGCGACATTGTCCGGCTGTAGCTTCACGGCCTCCTCCCACGCCGCCGCCGCACCATCACGTTTTCCAATTTGCAGTGCGATTTTTCCCTGCTCCAAAAGCAAAGGTCCACGCTGCGGATCGTTATGGGGCAAGGTCGCCGCGAGGAGTCTTAAAATTTGCAACGCCTCCTCACGCTTCGATTGCTCCAGCAAAATGTCCGCCAGTCCGCGCAGAGCGACCGTGTTGTTCGGTTCCTTCACAAGTATCGCGCGATAATCCAGCGCCGCCTCATCAACGTGACCCGCCTTGCGGAGCAAGTGCGCCTGAACCAGCAGCACATTCGGATGCGCTTGCTGCTTCACTTGCGCGTTGATGCTGTCGAGCAACAGGGCAGATGATCCGTGCTTGTCGTAAAGTTCCCAGAGCAGATCAAGCACGCGCCCATATTCCGGCTTCTCAACCAGCATTTTCAAATACTCCGTCGCCAGCCGGGTGTCCTTCTCCACCCATGGCTGCGGGTCTGCGGCGCATAACAAGACAGCCATGAGCAACCAGCCGAAACTGATGGCCTGCATCGTTTGCAGCGGGAACTTCATCAAGTAGAGAATACGATGAAATACCAGGCTTTGCACCAATCATCAAAGACAGATGCCAAGGAAAACGTGTGTGGCTGACGAAGTGAGGCGGGGAGCCGGTGATCTCCGAAGGGTGGGACACATCTGGGGGATTTTTTTGAAACCGCATGCCTTGATTATAGATTTACAGTGCCGCAGGAGGTCTCGGCGGGCAGGTTCCATCATGTTCGCGCTCCTTCATGCCTTTCTGTTTTGGTCGCCGATCAATTGTGCGGAATTCAAAAACACCCAGCGATGATTGCCACGCACAATTCCAAATCCCAACGGGATTTCGGCCTCCAGCCCAAGGTTGCAGCTTGCTGCTACCTTGGGTATAAGATTATCCAATCGCCCAACCCTAACGGGGTTGCAGCCTCTTAAAGATCATGCCGCAATCACTCGCCACGGTTTATCTGCACCTCGTATTTTCCACCAAGGAGCGTCGCCCTTGGCTGCACGATGAGGCCGTGCGCGCCTCGCTGCATGAATACCTCGGCGGCATCTCCAAACGGCTCGAATGCGCCCCGATCCTCATCGGCGGAGTGGAGGATCATGTCCACATCCTCGCACGATTCGGCCGGACTATTTCCATCGCCGACTGGGTGAAGGAAATTAAGCGATCGTCCAATCTCTGGCTGCAGGAGCACGGAACGAACTGGCGTGATTTTCAATGGCAGGGCGGCTATGCCGTCTTCTCCGTAAGCCAGTCCAGTTTGAGCCGCGTGCGGGATTACGTCGCTCGGCAGGAGGAACATCATCGCAAGCTGAGCTTTCAGGACGAACTGCGAGCGATGTTCCGCAAACATGAAATGGATTTCGATGAGCGTTATGTGTGGGATTGATCGTTCAGGGCAGCACTGCTGCAACCCCTTCAGGGTTGATCCATCATGGGGAAACCCGTTACCCAAGGTAGCCGCCGAGCGGCAACCTTGGGCTGGAGGCTGATGTCCCGTTGGGACATAGGGAATGCGTTGAGACCAAAGTTCATCAATATCGAAAACAGCAAGGCACGACGATTTCATCGAGCCGGAGCACCCGATGCAGTGAAGCGACCGTCCGTGCCGATCATAGCTGCGCCACGACACCGCCTTGCGTCTTGGGTTCATTCATTGGCGGTTAGGGCATTCCGAAATATATGAAGCTACAAAATCTGTAAGGACTACTAATGCAGAACCAAAACTCATGAGGCCTAGCTCATCAGCAGTGTGACCTACTAAGGAATTTGGCGTCACAACTCCCGTTAAGTCTGCCGTCAGGCGCATTGCCGCATACACCGCAGGGCCACAACCTGAACGAGAAGTAAAGCCGTCAGCCCAATCAACCTGGTATCTGGCCAATCGTTCAGGAAAAATTACACCAAGTATCATGTCCATGGTGACTAATGTGTCTGATGTGACACCCAGAGCATTACAAACGATTTCACATTCTGATTTCAGAAGTAAACACGACTTAATGGTGACGGTGTAAGATGACTTGTCGTTACCATATAGCTCGAAAAGAATGTTCTCTATCGACTTGAAAAAAAGCTATTTGGTCGGAGGACGGGGTCGTGCCACCAGACATATAAGCCTCCCGCATAATGACAAATGCAAACGCGGGTATCGACCCGCACATGGCGCACCACCTCTGCGCGTGCTCCCACTTGAGGCTGTTATCATGCTGAAAAGCCAATGAAGTGTCCCTACCAGCAATACAAACCAACTTTACAATCGGATCAATTTTCTTCAACGTGTCATAGCTAATGCGTGAAGATTTAATGTCGCTTGAATCAAATCCTAGATGCTTGCAAACCATTATGAGGGCTTCTGATCTAAATTTTGATTGGTCTGCCCAATCATCTGAGCATCCATAATTGACATGCAAAGCACCCTCGAATGCACAGAGGAAATGCGAACCCATGTTAGCGCGGCCTGTATTATTGATCTCTGAAGTTACATAATAGCATGGATTACTATCCTCATCAGAGACAGCCATGATAAACTCATACTCAACAAACCCGCTTGTCACAATATTCCCAATAAGGACTGCATGGCACCTTCCCATCTGGAAATGCTCTAGACTTTTTGATGATTCAATTGCTGGCTCCAACATACTGTTGTCTAATAAAAATCATTATCGTCTTGCGGCAAGCAAATTCTCCGCGTGTGCCCTGGCGCTCTCGGCTTTTCCACCGAGCATCCGCGCGAGTTCGGCGACGCGGTCTTTGCCTTTGACTTCGGTGATCGTAGAGCGCGTGCGTTTGTCGTCGAATTCCTTGGTCACGACGAACTGGGTCTTCGCCAGGCTCGCGAGCTGCGGCATGTGGGTGATGGCGATGACTTGGTGGCGTTCAGCGAGCGCGGCCATATTGCGACCGACGGCCTCGGAGATGGCACCGCCGACGTTGGCGTCGATTTCATCGAAGACCATGAGCGGGATGGCATCCTGTTTGGCGAGCGCGCTTTTCACGGCGAGCAGCACGCGGCTCATTTCACCGCTGGATGCAGTCAGACGCAGGGGCTTGAGCGGTTCGCCGGGATTCGGCGCAAACTGAAAATCACATTCTTCGAGCCCGTCACGTGCTGGTTCGTCACGCTTGATGAGAGGCACTTCAAACACGGCGCGCTGGAAGCCGAGATCGGCGAGATGAGCGCTGATATCTTTGGCGAGCTTGGGCGCGGCGGATTTACGCTTCATGGAAAGCTGGGTGCCGACTTTGCCGACTTCGGTGCGCGCGGCATCGGCTTGATGGCGGAATTTTTCGAGGACGTCACCGCGATTTTCCATCTTCGCGAGTTTACCCTCGGCCTGTTCCTTGAATGCGAGAATGTCTTTGACGGTCGCGCCGTATTTTCGCTTCAGCATCTGGATGGTGTGAATGCGCTGCTCCAGACGCGCGAGTTCGTCCGGCTGGATTTCGATACCCTCGGCGTAGTCGCGCACGGAGCTTTCCATCTCTCGCAACTCGATATGCGCGGACTCAAAGCCGCCAAATATTTCAGCGAGCTTCGGATCGTATTTCTCCAGCTCATGCACCATCTTCGCAACTTCGCGCAGCGCGGTCATGAGACCATTCTCACCTTCACCGAGCCGTTCGGCGATGCCGCCGCAGAGCTCGATGAGGCGCGTGCTGTTGGCGGCGATGCGATGCCGTGATTCGATTTCCTCTTCCTCGCCGTCCTGCAAATCCGCATCGGCGATGTCTTTGATCTGGAAGCGGAGCATGTCCATTTCCTGCTCCGTGGCGCGACCGGCGTTCGCGAGTTCGTCGTGCTCGGACTGAAGGCGACGCCAGGTGGCAAATGCGACTTGATATTTGTCCGCCAAATCATCGATCGCCGCGTAGGCGTCGAGCATTTCAAGCTGGCGTTCTTTTGAATTAAGCGATTGATGATCATGCGGGCCATGCAGATCGACCAGATGTTCGCCCAGTTGCTTCAACATCGCGCTGGTGACTGGCGAGCCGTTGACGAACTGCTTGTTCGTGGTCGCGCCGATGACGCGGCGGATGATGAGCGGCTCTCCATCAAGCTTGTCGAGGCCGCTTTGTGTGAGGATTTCGTCCACGATCGCGGTTTTTTTCAAATCAAACACCGCCTCCACCGTGCAGGTGTCCGCGCCGGTGCGGATCAGCCCGCGATCCGCGCGCTCGCCGAGGATGAGCTTCAAGGCCCCGACGATGATGGACTTACCCGCGCCCGTTTCGCCGGTGACGCCGATAAGTCCCGCGTCTAGTTCCCATGCGAGATCTTCGACGAGGGCGAGGTTTTGTATTTTCAGCAGGGAAAGCATGGCAGGAAGCTGGCTGGTAGAGTATGAGAGAGCACGTATTAATTTGCAACGATGTCCACATTTGAACTCACCTTTCTCGGAACCGGAACCTCGGTCGGCGTGCCGATGATCGGCTGCGACTGCGAGACCTGCCGGAGCGTTGATCCAAGGGACAAGCGCCTGCGATCCTCGATTTACATCCAGACGCCGGAATGCACTTTCGTGGTGGATACGGGGCCGGACTTTCGCGCGCAATGCCTGCGGGAAAACATTCGCCGCGTGGATGCGGTGCTGCTCACGCATTCGCACATTGATCATGTCGTCGGCTTTGATGATGTGCGCCGGTTCACGATTCCCGAGGAGGCGGTGATGCCGGTGTATGGACTGCCGGAAACGCTGGAGGCGCTGCAGCGCATCTTTTATTTCAGCTTCAATCCGGTGAACCGCTGGCGGGGCTATCTGAAAGCGGAGGCCCGGCCGATCAGCGGGCCGTTCCAGATCGGACAGACGGAAGTGATCCCAGTCCCGGTGAAACATGGCAATGTGGAAGCTATCGGGTTTTTGTTTATGCGGCATGGCAGAAAAATTTGCGCGTATATCAGCGACATGAAGGAGGCGGTTGCAGGAACCATTGATGCCTTGAGCGGGGTGGACACACTCATTGTGGACGCCCTGCGGCACTCACCGCACCCCACGCATATGAACTTCCCGGAGGCGCTGGCGTTTGCCGGGAATGTTGGCGCACGACAGACCTGGTTCACACACATCCAGTGCGAAATTATGCATGCACGAGAGGAACAGAAGTTGCCGGATGGCGTGAAGATCGCTTATGATGGTCTCCGGCTGACTTGGAATGATGCATGATTGCATGGTGATGAATGTTCATACTCAAATGAGAATCACGCGACGACAGGGCTTCACGGCCCTGTTGAGAAAGCTGCTGTTACTTTCACTACTGGCGGGTGTTCATCGGGTTTCCGCAGCGCCACCTGCGATGCCCGCCCCTACTCCGGCGCGAGAATGGGAGCCGGTCAAGGAAGCGGTGGTCGTCTTCAATCCGGCATGTGAAGGCTCGGAAGCACTGGCGAAATATTACGCCGGCCTGAGACTAATCCCAGATGATCGCGTGGTGGGCATCGAGTGCTCCAAGGAAGAAACCATCACGCGGGATGAGTTTGAAAAATCGATCCGTGAACCTTTGCTGAAAAAATTCACCGAAAAGAAATGGTGGGTCGTGGAGACCCGCGATGTGCTGGATCCAAACGGCAGCCCGATCAGCCAGGGGCCGCAAGTGGTTAGCCAAAACGTGCGGGTGCTGGTGCTGATTCGCGGCATTCCGCTGCGTGTAAGCCGGGCCTCGCATGAGGCTAAGCCCAATGTGATGGATACCGACGAGGCCAGCGTGGACAGCGAGCTGGCAGCGCTGGGACTTATGCAGCGGCCTATCAAGGGCGGCATTGAAAACCGATACTACCAATCCACCCGCCGATTCGCCGATCACTATGAGGCACGCGGCCAGCTTCTCATCGGACGCCTCGATGCGGCGACCGATGACATCGTCAAGCGCATGATCAATGAAACGTTGAAGGCCGAGAAGGAAGGCTTGTGGGGGCGCGCGGTGGTGGACTTTGCCCTCAAAGACGGAGCATTTCTCGAGGGCGAGCGCTGGCTGGGAAACAGCGTGAAACTTTTTCGCGATGCAGGCATTCCTGTCTATGCCGACCGGAACAAGGAAATCCTGCGCAGCAACTGGCCGCTGCCGGACACGATTCTCTACTTCGGCTGGTATAACGACCAATGCAGCGGCGCCCTGGGATCACCGGGATTCAGGTTCAAGCCGGGAGCCATCGCGTGTCATCTTCATTCATTCAGCGCCGCCACCCTGCGCACGAAAACAGACAACTGGTGCGGGCCGATGCTCGACCACGGCGCAGCAGCGGTCTTGGGAAATGTCTGGGAACCCTACCTCACGCTGACCACGCACTTTGACCTGATGAATGCGCGGCTGCTTGAAGGCTTCACGCTGGGCGAGGCCGCATGGAGCGGCACTCCGGTGCTCTCATGGATGAACGTGGTGGTCGGCGATCCTCTCTACCAGCCATTTCGCAAGGAGCGCGCGCTGCCCGGGAGCGGGTCGCCGGGTGCAGACTACGCGCTTTACCAGGAGCAGGCGCATCGTTTTCTACCGCATGACACAAAAAAATTTCACCGGGAAATCGTCCGCATTGCGGAGGAAATGAAAAAACCGCTGTTACTTGAACTGGCCGGGATGCTGTCCACGCTTGAGGGAAATTTCGGTCAGGCGGATGATTTCTATCAGCACGCCCGCTCCTTGAACACAGTGCCGGAAGACCAGCTTCGCTGCGCACTCTACCGCGCGGAACTTGCGCAACGCAAAGGAACTCCGGAGGAAGCACGCGATCAACTGGATCAAATCATCAATGAGCCAGGCTTTGCCAAACTCGCCGGTTTTTATGTGGCGCAGTCGATGAAGTTGTTTTTGTCACGGAAAAACTAGGAGCTTCGGTCATGCGTTCCTGGCGATGACTTCACACGCTTTGATGTCCAGCTTGCCGCAGCCGGACACCATTCTTTTCATCGGCTTGTATTCGCATCAAGCCGGGCGCAATCGATTGCCTTCACCATTCTATCAGCACGGCATGGTCGGTAACGAAAATCTACCATTTGTTGATTGCCAGCAACCAAACTGGGGTTAACCATTTCCATTCTACGAACAACGGAGAACACTGAAATGACTCGTCTCATAAACTTCAGGAGTCTCCCATTGAGTTGCGGAGCATGGCTATGGCTTGTCATGGCAGTGATTTTCCCATGCGGCCTCATCAATGCGCAGTCTGGCGAAAGCCAGAGTGGAACAACTACGGAACCTACAGAGTTTCAGCGCTTGTTTGATCGAGAATGGCGCAAGACCAATGTGGACATCGATTATTTGAAAGCACTCGCTTCCAATTACGCTTTTGATGCAGCAATCATCCGCACTCGTGTCATGACCTATCTGGACAAGGCCAAAGGTGACACCATTGTGCCACCATTTTCTATTACCACCACGGGTTATGTGCCGGAAACCACGGCATACGCTTACCTTGACGAAGCGAAAGACTGGCCCGGCATGTGCGCCGGCCTGCGAGTGATCCTGGCTGTGTGTGATGCGGAACTGACCGGCAATGAGCGACGTGCGAAATGGGAGTTCTCATTGGGTTATATGATGAATTCCCAGGACCCCGTTGCCTTCACGCCCGAAACCCGCCGCATCATGGCGCGAAGGATCATTTTTTACATATGTGATTTGATCAACACAGGCAATTTCCCCAAGGATAAACAGTTTGCCGCCCGTTCCAGCAGCTGGCTGACGCATTTGGTTCGGCGTGGCTGGATGAGTGAACTCCTGGCTGCGCTTGAACCGTCGTCGGAACATTTCTCTAGTGATAAGGTATTGAGCCTTACCAAGGATGCGGCACAGGAGGCTCAAGCACTTGGAGGTCAGGCGAACACAGAATGCGCCATTCAGTTACTAAAAAGTCTTGCGCCGCGCTTCATCAGACCGGGAGAAGGAAATGACTTGGACGATGTTCATTACAACCTCGCAGTGATTTATCTCTCAACGGGCCGATACGACCAAGCCCGGACAGAGGCAGCAATGCTGCGAACGGATGGCAACCTTGCGCCATGTCGAAAATATTTTGACAAATGGATCGCGGCTGCCAAAGCAAAAAAAGATGCTGCTGAGAAAGTTTTAAAAAAGAAAGCAACCAACACCGAAGTCAAGCCCAAGCCCCGCCCATGACCATAAAGCATTTCAGATTACTCTCAAATGGTCCCGGAATTCGTGCAGGGTTGATCGCCGTCTGCATTCTTCATGGTGCGGGAGCACTGCTTCAAGCCCAAGATCCAACTAATGCCAACGTCACAGGAGACTTTCCCAGCGTCGTCGTGCACACGAAAAGTTATGCAGATTATACTAAGGAGATAGAAAAAGCAAAAAGTGGTAAACTCAAGATTAAAAACATGGATGCCACGCAAGGCACAGCCATAGGCAAGACCTACGACGGAGCGCTCAGATTGCCGGAAGCTAAACATGGCCAGTCGTTCATCTGCCTGATGACGCTAGTGTCCGATGATGGCTGTGAAATGAATATTGATAACACAACCAAGCCATGGTTGGAAGAATATGACAAAGGACACGATATTTTAAATGGAGCCAGACCGTGGCCGAGTGTATTCATATCTGGCAAAACTTACGACATCCAGCTTCACTACTGTCAAAAGTGGTATAAACCCGGCGTCAATGATCAGGATGGCATTTCTGTGATCTTGTGTTTACTGCCTATTGACTTAGCAGTGGACGCCAACAGGGATGGTGAAATCACTTTCGATGAGAAAGACACGACCAGCCAACAAAAGCCGTTTAGGTTCTGGATCAATAACGATGATGATCCTTATACTCTCGGAGAAGATGTTGAGACAGCAATGAAGAGGGACGAGCTTTCGCCGCCTGAATTTGCGGACTGGCGTTCTTCTCCGACACTAGGTCACATTGATGGAGTGCGTGACCTTGAGGACTTCACGCGCCTGCATGTGAGATTGCCGTCGGCCATCGTGCAGAAAGCCAAAGCGGGTGAACTGCAGGTTGGGTTTAAATGGGTAAATGGCATCGGCCCACGAATTCGCGTTTACAAAGCGCAAGGTGACGAAGGAGATGAGAGATACTTGTTTTACAAATATGAGGCTAACTTGCAGGTTGACCCTGACCACCAGAAATCTGTGCTTGATGTGAAGGGAAGCCAGACCACATTTCTACCAATCTCCTACTGGCATGGTGTGGCGGCAGGAACATCGAAATTGAACTTTATTTTTGAAGGCTGTGAAAAAGGAACAGCACAGCTTGCCATGGTCATCAAGTTTGGCTCTACAGCAGAAGCCGAGGGGGCTGGCGTTTGGATCAAACTCATGGACGTCCAAGAGATGTTCGAGCGCGGCAAGGTTGCAGCTCCCATGGCTGAACCTGACAACGTTCCTGACCCATGGGTGACAGCTGAGCCATTGATCTTCCAGTCAACCACTGACCCAAATGGAAATGCGTTCCAGACAGATCCAGACGAAACCAAGCAATACATCATCCACGTTCACAGCTGGCGCATGACGTATGCTGAAGCACAGACTTGGGCAAACACTACATTCAAACGATTGTGGCATCTGGGCTATAAAGGACGATATGCTTTCTTTAGTTGGCCAACTTTCAATCCTGCAACAAGTGCGCTCAATGGCTACCTGACTTACAACAAGAGCGAGTATCGTGCATGGCTCTCAGGTGCGGCGCTGAAGTCGTATGTGGCATCCCTACCCAGCGGCTACACCAAGAACATCATGGCGCATAGCATGGGAAATGTAGTTGTCGGTTCTGCGTTTCTCCAGGGAATGACTGGAGTCTCACGATATGCGCTTTTCAATGCTGCGATGGCCGCACAATCATATGACCCCACCCGAATTGACATTCCGAACTTGGCCACACCAGACACGGACGATGACGCATCAATCCGGACGAAGTTCGGTCTTTCTGGGAAGTTCAGTGGCATCACAGCGACAGTTACCAATTTCTATCTTGAGGATGACTTTGCAACGACGGCTTGGAGCCTCAATCAAACAATAAACAAACCAAACAGTGTCACCGATCGCACCTACGAGTATTCAAATAGCGGCTGGGATCTTGGCGACGGACATGGAACAAAGAGTAAGCTAATTCGATTCGACCTATTCTCAAATCATGCTGTTACAATGGAAGAAGAGGCCATGGCGTTCGTGACTCGGACGCAATCCCTACCCGCCGGTCGAACACCGACCAATTTAGAAATGCCAGGGGCTTGGCAAATCGACATGGACAGATTCGTTTTCGAGAACAACTACCGGTCACTGTTCGGCAGTGAACACAGCGCGGAGTGGATTTGGTCGCTTCAGAGGACATTTGGAGTATGGCGTGAGCTTCTCTACACTTTCAGAATCAACCCAAACCCAATGCCATGAGCACACCAAGGAAGATTGTTTGGATAAGTGGGGTCTTACTTCTGGTAACACTGCTGTTTTTGTGTCTCCGACCCGATTCGTCCAGCAAACAAAGTAGAGTCGATACTTTGGCGTCAAAGCCATACACAACGGAAGCTTCAACTCTGTTGCCGACAAATGTCGGCAATCAATCACCGCCAGCTTCAGAGGCCAAGCCAATGCTAGCATTGCTTCAAACGCCGATCACGTTTTATGGCATTGTGCTAGATCAGAATCAGAACCCAGTGCAAGGCGCAACCGTCAGTGCGACGGTTCTCAATAATCTTCAATCTGGCACTCCACTCTCCACATCTTCCGCTGCTGATGGCAGGTTTACAATCCGTGCGAATGGTGCAAGCCTTCATGTGCGCGTGTCGAAGGACGGCTACGACGACATTGATCGTGGAGGCCAGTTAAAGCCTACTTCGCAGGGATTTGACTTTGCTGCTGATACCGGCCGTGGAGTCCATAAATCCGATCCAAGTCGTCCAGCAATTTTCAACCTTCGGAAGCCTGGCAATCCGGTGGTTCTTGAACGGCTCAATGGACAAGCAAAAATTCCTCGGAACGGAGTTGCTTTACCGATTAGCTTAAGTCGGAAGGGATCACCGATCTTGACCGTGAAGTGTGAAAGCGAAGCCCACACTGACGACTCAGCAGCACCGTTTGATTGGCGATGCGAAATCATCGTAAATGGCGGAGGCATCCAAGAAGTGACAGATAGCACCGCTTTTGAAGCACCTGTTAAAGGTTATACTACTTCAACAGTAATTGATATGCCGAAGTCACTTGGTATTCGAAAATGGAGGGATACCGAGACAAAGAACTACTGGCTGCAACTACCTGATAATTCCTTTGCCAAGGTTCGATTTAGAATGATAGCGGGTGGCGATCACTTTGCGGTCGTGGACGGCTTTCGAAACCCATCTCCAAATGATAGAAACCTTGAGCCGAAACTCGGTGCTAGATAGCCAACTCTAACACAACGCCGCCGTTCGCGGATATGCGCTTACCCTCCGCTGAAACACTCTGCGTCAGCTTATGAGTAAACTTGTTACAACGTAGTGTAGTCTGTAGCAGTAGTTTCTTTCATTTCTTGTCTTGTGCTTGCGGGAGGCTGCTCCGTCTCTGTATGTCTTGACTTCCCCTTGGCTTGCAGTCGGTAGGGCGCGGTGAATCGCGTGCGGTTACAGCAGCCACTTCACGAACTCAGCATACGAGCAAGTCCTCCCTCCCGACCACTCTGCGCGATCTCCAAGCTCGCCGGATATGCCGTGGCGCAATCAATGAAGTTGAATCTGCCGCAGAAAAAATAAGGACCGCAAGTCACGCAGTCATCGCGATGACTTCACACGCTTTGATATCAAGCTTGCCGCTGGCCAGCACGGGAATTTCCTGAACGCGGATCATCTTTTTGGGTATCCAGAGCGGCGTCATGCCTCGATCGAGCAGCTTGTAACGCAGATCGAGAATCTCCTGCTGCACGGAACCGCCGGGCAAGGTGGTGAGCATCACCAGCGCCTCACCTTTGTCCGCGTCGGGGATGCCGACCACAGCGATGCAGCGGTTGCTTTCACTTTCGAGATTCAGGGCTCTGACCAGGTTCTCCTCAACGGTTTCGTGCGGCACCATTTCGCCGCCGATCTTCGAGAAACGGCTGAGACGGCCTTCAATATAGAGGAAACCATCTGCATCCATGCGTCCGATGTCACCAGTGCGGAACCATCCGTCCTGAATGACCTCCTCCGTCTTCTTGGGATTTTTTAGATAGCCTTTGAAAACATTGGCCCCCTTGAACCAGATCATGCCGCTTTGATGCAAGCTGAGGGGCGAGTCAGATTCCGGCACGGTGATTTTCATCGCCAAGCCCGGCACCAACTGGCCGACGCTGCCCGGGCGATGAGTGGTCATGACCGAGCTATCACCGGCTCCACTGGGTGGCACGGGATCGGGCAGGTTGACATTGGAGACGGGCGAGGTTTCCGTGAGGCCATATCCTTCGTAAACTTTTTTTCCGAAGCGCGATTCGAAGGCATCGGCCACCGCCCTGGGTAGTTTCTCCGCGCCGGTGACAATGAGATTCAATGACGCCAGCATCTCAGGGTTCACGCCCTTGAGATAACCGCGCAGGAAGGTCGGGGTGGAAATCATCACGGTGATCTTGTGCTTGTGCACCAGCTCGGCGAGTTTTTTGATCTCCAGCGGCGTGGGATAAGTCACCACATTGATCCCTTGGACCATGGGATACCAGAGCGTCACCGTGCTGCCGAAGCAGTGAAAGAGCGGCAGGCAGCCGAGGATACTGTCTCCACGCTTCAGATTCAGGCGCGAACTGAACTGGCAGATGTTGGCCATGAGATTGCGATGGCTCATCACCACGCCCTTGGGGTCGCCGCTGCTGCCGCTGGTGAAAAGGAGCGTGGCCTCGGAGTCGCCGCCTTTTTTGGGAACGCCCAGAACCATCGCGAGGATGGAGGTCGGGAGAAACTTGGAGACGGCCGACCAAAAGATGATGGCCCCCTTCTTCATCGGCAGGAGTCGCTCGATGAAAGTGAGCTGGCGGTTGGGCGGCCACGGGAAAGTCTGCACTTTCCGAACAAACAAATCGGAGGTGATGTAGTGATCGGTCTCGGCCTGCTTCATAGCGCTTTCAATCGCGGCGCGACCCGCCGTGAAATTGAGATTCACCGGAACTTTCCCGGCCAGCAGCACCGCGACGTTGGCTACCGTGGAGGCCCCACACGGAGGGAGGATGATGCCCACCCGGTTTTTCTTGGTGGCGGACCGGATGTGCTTGCTGAGCACGATGGCCAGGGCCAGAATCCTATCGAAGCTGAAAATCCTGTCGTCTTTCCCGTCAATGACACAGGCGTGAGAACGGTGTTTTTTTAATCCCATCAATAGTGCGCGCGCCAGATGCAGATCAAGCAGCGGAAGCCGGGAGAAGCTTTTCTCCGAGAGCAGCAAGAGTGACTCCTGAATCGCTGCCACCGAACCCTCGGACACCACGGTGCCGAAAGAGAAGACCGCCGCGTCTGACGGCCTCTTCCTCTCAATAGCCATGGCGAGATCATGGGTGTGCAGCACGTGGAGAGGCAGCACCGGCAACTTCAACTGCATGAGAAATTCGAGCTTCGCGCCTGGGATGGTGCACAGGGGGGCGCCGGGGGCCACCAACTCTGAAGGCACATAGATGATGACTTTGCCAGCGGCGGCGGCGCCTTGGATCTCGCGATGCAGCGCATCCGCTTTTGCCGGGCCAGGGGGTATTTCAAGGGCATGGACTCCGTCGCTGTGCAGATGCTTTTTTAATTCCGCCGAGAACTGCGCGTCGTGCTCGATCAAATAAACCAGCTCCCGCCCGGGAAGCATTTTTTCCAAATTGATCAGATCAGAGAACCCCAGCCTGCTCGGAATGATGAGCACACCGACACTCGGCACATTCTCCAAACCATTGATGGTGGCATGATGGGTTGCGGTCGCGGCAGCGGAAGTCATGGGAAATCGAGAGGGCGCATCTTAGCAATAATTGCCGTGAATACAAAGCGTGAGTTTTAGATTCATTTCATCTTAATATTTTCCGCTACGCATCGACCCGAACAAGCGGCCCACCTGCATCGCAGAACAGCCGCGCAATCAGAAATCCGCAATGTCTGCGAAACGGTCTGGATTGCCGCGATGTTTGCGTTTATGAAAGGCGTCATGCCCGAAGTCATCGCCTGCCTCGGCCCCGAGGGGAGTTTCTCTCATCTGGTGGCCACCCAATTCGCGCCCGCCGGAGAAATCACCACGCTCGGCAGCGTGGAGGAAGTCTTCGACTGGCTCGCGAACAAGCCGGACGCGCTCGGCATTGTTCCCATCGAGAATTCATCCGGCGGCATCATCATGGCCACGGTGGATCGCTTGATGGATCCGCAATGCCATCTGAAAATTCGCGAGGAACTGACGCTGGATGTGAAGCTCGCACTGCTCGGAAAGCTGGGCCGTCCCGTGGACGTGATCTATTCGCATTACATGCCCTTTTATCATTGTGATGAATGGCTGAAAGCGCAGCACCCGAACGCGCGCCGCGTTCCCCTGCCCAGCACCTCGCAAGCGGCCGCGCGCGCTGCGCAGGAGCCGAACTCCGCCGCCATCGGGAGCCGTGGCAACGCCCGTCTGCACGGACTCGACCTCCTGGAGTTTCCCATCAACGACGGCCTGGTGAACGTCACGCAATTCTTTCTCATCGGTCATCAGGAAAAATCCCCCTCGCCCGCAAACAATCGCACCGCGCTCGCCGTGGAACTTCCGGACAAGCCGGGCATCCTTTGCGCTTTTCTCTCCCCGTTCTCGGAGGCGCGCGTGAGCTTGAAGCGCATCGAGTCACGCCCCATTCGCGGCAAGCCAAACACATATCGCTTCTATATCGAGATCGAAGGCTCGCCCGCGCTGCCGCAAGTTGAGGCCGCTCTTGAAAAAGCGCGTGCCATCGCATCCAATATCCGCAGCGTCGGCAGCTATCCGACCGGACGGCGTTTTGAATCTTGATGCTTGAATAATCGTCTTTGCTCCTTAACTCTCCGCTATGCGCCGCCTCATACCGCTTCTGCTTTTGTCTTGCTTGTTCCTCGCCGCTTGTGCGGACCCGATGGTGCAGCAACACATTGAGGAACGCCGGCTCTCGATCATGAGCGAGCCTCGCGGCGATTACTTCATCGGGCGCCGGTTCTACATCGAACGCACCCAGTTCTGGGGTTACATCCGACGGCCCGGCCAGTCATGGGATGATTCCCGTCTGGTGCTGATCAATGAAAACCGCAAGCTCGCTCCAGACCGGTTGCCGGAAATGCCTCTCGATGGCGGTCCTGCACATGGGTTCGACCATAACCGCGAATACAAAATGACCGGCCATTTCTCCGGGCGGAAAATCTATGATCCGAACAGCGATCTCTACCTGCCCGAGTTTATACTCACCTGCTGGGAGGTGCGCAACGAATCTCCCGGCTGGCTCTTCCATCCCCAGGAGAAAGGCGATGGCCAGCATTTGCTGCGCTTCGAGAAGCAAGATTGAGCACCGTCTCAGCGCCCCGCCACCAGACGCTCGATGTGCTTGGCCAGCATGTCGAACTCGAGGTTCACCAAGTCGCCAGTTCGGAGAGCGCACAAATTCGCCACCGCGAAGGTGTGCGGCGTGATCCAGAACGTCATGCGATCCGTTCCGAGTTCGGCGATGGTCAGGCTCATGCCGTCAATGCATACGGAACCTTTGTGAACGACGAGTCGCGCCCACTCCTGCGGCAGGGCGACCACAAAGCGGTGATCGGCCCCGACTGGTTCCAAGGCGAGCACCTCTGCCGTGGCATCCACATGCCCTTGGACAAAGTGACCGCTGAGCCGGTCGCCCACACGCAGCGCGCGCTCCAGATTAACGATGCCGCCTTCGTTCAACTTGCCCAGGCTTGTCACCCGCAGAGTCTCGCTCAGGAGGTCAAATGCCGCTGTCCCCGCTGCACCATTAAACTCCGTGACCGTAAGACAGCAGCCGTTCACCGCCACGCTTTCACCGAGCGAAAGTTCCGCAGCCATCGCGCCGACTTGCACGACAAACCGCGCCCCACCTTCGCGGAAGGCGATGCCTTGCACGGTGCCTGTGGTTTCGACGATGCCAGTGAACATATTAATCTCGATAAGCGTCCTTCCGATGCCGGACGCGCTGCACAACAACTAGGGATTGCGATGTTATCACTTCGTAAATAATGCGGTAGTCGCCATTACGAATCCGATAGGTATGCTCACATCCTGCTATTTTTTTTATACCCGATGGAAAGGGATTGCAAATCAGGCTTGTGACGACCGCCACGGGTCTTGCGTTTATATCTGGCGACAGCTTACGCAGGTCCTTGTGGACGGAAGCGCGCCACTCAAGTCGGAAGGAGGCCATCCGCGCGCAGCTTGTTAATGAACTCCTCGTGGGGCACGGCTGGTTCGTCGCGCCGCTCGGCGATCACGGCAAGATCATCAAGGTCCTCCAGCAACTCCTCATAATCATGCAGAGGGAGCACCACGGCGGTCTTCTCGCCCTTGGTGTCGGTCAGATATTGCAACGCACCGCTCATGTCGGCATTCTAAGTCTGCCGCCGGTCATTGCAAGCAAATGAGGGATTGACCCACGCGGGCCGCCTTGCATCTTTGGCGCTCAATTTTATCCTGCAAACATGGAAAACGTCATCATCATCGGCACCGGCTGCGCCGGCTACACAGCAGCCATTTACACCGCACGCGCTAATTTGAATCCGCTCCTGCTCTCCGGCACCCAGCCCGGCGGCCAGCTCACCACCACGACCGAAGTGGAGAATTTTCCAGGTTTTCCCGAAGGCATCCAAGGGCCAGATTTAATGATGAAAATGCAGGCCCAAGCGGAAAAGTTCGGCGCGCGCATTGATTATGCGAAGGTCGAGGTCCTCACAGAATGCGCGGACGGCCATTTTGAACTCGCCCTGGAAGGCGGTCGCACCTTGCACGCGAAGACCGTCATCATCGCCACCGGCGCCTCGCCCCGCCACCTTGGTCTGCCCGGGGAACAAAAGCTCATCGGCCACGGACTGACAAGCTGCGCCACTTGCGATGGAGCGTTCTATCGCAACGTGCCCGTCTGCGTCATCGGCGGCGGCGACAGCGCCTGCGAGGAGGCGATGTTTCTCACCCGCTTCGCCAGCGTGGTGTATCTTATACATCGTCGCGAAGAATTACGGGCCTCCAAGATCATGGCCGACCGCACGTTGGCCAATCCAAAAATTAAGCCCGTCTGGAACAGCACAGTCTCAGAATACCTTGCCGATGAGAAAGGCGAGGTGCGCGCGGTTACACTGAAAAACCTCGTGACCGGCGCGGAGAACGAACTGGAACTGAAATGCGTTTTCGTCGCCATCGGCCATGTGCCTAACACGCAGTTTCTCAACGGCCTGATCACGCTCGATGAGAACGGCTACATTGTGCAGACCAAGGGCACCCAGACCAACGTCGCGGGACTCTTCGCTGCGGGCGACGTAGCGGATCACGTCTATCGCCAGGCCATTACCGCCGCCGGTCAGGGCTGCGCCGCTGCGCTGGAGGCGGAACGCTATCTGGCGCACTGAAGTAACTGATGGCGTTTTCCCGGCATGTCGATATCCTTCCTATCTAAAGGATCAGCACGCCCTACTTAGGCTTGGCCGTTAAGCTTGGCGCACTCAGATTCGTAAACGTCGATGAGTGTTATTAGCTGGGTGTGAAATTCGGCGTGGGCGGAATAAACTTCCCCCGTGGTATTAGCCAATTCCTTCTGCTTCAGTTTTTCCTCCACCGTCAGCATGAGTTGAGCAAGCTGTTCTTGGTGAGCCTTGGAATGGAATGCTATTCCCTTGAGTTGCGAAAGCACGACCAGGGAGCCTTCTAACTCGAGCGGTGCTTCCTTTCTGGAATTCTCCTCAGGTGCGATTTCTATCATTGGAATGATTTCGACAGTCGGGGTGGTCTGCGCCGAAATGGATTTTTTTCTCGCCTTCTTACCTGGCTGCACTGGCGGTTCACCGGCGATTCCCGCCGGTGCTCCTTGATGACCTTTTTCGCGGGCGACTTTCTTGTCGTGAGCAACGTTTCGAGGATCGGACATATTGAGTAAGTTGGCCAGTTAGCCCTTAATTTTTGTCAGGGTCATCTTTATTTTTGTCCTTGGGTTTACCCTTGCCTTTTCCCTGAACCGGCTGCTCAGACTCACCTGTAGGTGGCTTGGTGACCGGTTGTTGTGGAACGATTTCTGGTTTTCTCTGGGGCGTGGGAACCGGGGGATTCGATGGCCTTTCATTCCTTGGCGGAGGAACTCTGTCGCTCTGAGAAGGAGGAGCTGGGCGTTTGATCTCCGGCTCGGGTGTCGCGGGCTGGGGCCTGCGTGTCGGTGGTTTTTCGCTGGGGATTGGCGTAGGGTCTGGCTTGCGTGGCAAAGGCGTTTCCTCTGGACGCTGCGGTTTTCCGTCGCGCTCGCGCACTTTTGGCAAGTCAGGCTTTTTATCCGGTGTGCGGGTAGTGGTAGTGTCTAGCGGGCGCACACGCGGTGCCTCAGTAGCGGGATGAGGGATGACAGGGGGCACATCTGGTTTAGGAGTTACTGCAGGTGTTTTCACGGTAGGGATTGGCTCTGTCGGTCCCGGCTGACGCGGCCTGTCACCTTTCGTGTTGGAAGGTTTTTCGGGCCTGTTGGTGTTATCAGCAGGAACAGTCGGCTTAATACGCGGAAGTTCCGGTTCGGTTCCAGGGACAACGGGAGGTCTCTCGGGCGGTTGGGGTCTTACCGCTGGTTCGCCATTGCCAGTCTTCCTAGGCATCGGTGTTGCAGGAGGTTGATCGGCGCGATCCGGAACATTAGGCCTGATAGATGGCGTAGTATCGGTCGCCCCAGGTTTTACCACGCTGCTTGGTGGAGCGTCCGAGAATGGCTTCTGCGTCTGCTTTGTTGAAGGGTCGGTCGCTTGCTGCACGACGGGCTTTTCAAACTTTGGCTGTGGCGGCAGCTCCGGAGGTGGCTGGGCCTTGCTCTTCATTTGAGTGCGCAGTTGGCTCACCTCGGCTTCAGTTCCAACATTCTTCCAGCCGTGATTGATCGCGACCCGATCTACCCGTTCGGCCACTCGCTTCGGAACTGCGGTCGCACTCAGTTCAATTGGTGGTGCGAAGACTCGCAATGATCCACCATCTTCCCTGGACCGGAATCTTTCCCCACGCTCGCTTCCAGAATTGCCCTCAAACTGCTGCTGCCGATCCAGGCGGAATCGTTGAATGGGCTGCACGCTGATTCCGGCTATCTCTTCATAGCGTGGACCACCATTGTGAACCACACTGTCGGCATAGGTGATATTGGTGATGTTGGTCGTGCTGTTGATGATCGTCAGGTTCTGTCGCGAATCGACAAATCTGGAGCGCAGTCTGCGATCACCAAAATTGCGCGTTTCTACAAACCGGTAATGACTGGGGCCAATATCATAGTAATTGTCCACCCAAGAACTAAAGCCCACATTGGCAACGAAGCGCGCCTCAGGGGGGAGTGGAGCCCAACCGACATAGTTATTGCTGTGCCGCCAGGAAACCCAGCCGGGGCCCCATTGCGTATCCGGCACCCAAATCCAGCCAGTGTCCTCGACAAAGGCCCAACGGCCATAATGATAGACGGCCCATGCATAGGGTTCCTCAGAATCCCAAGTCCATCCCGCATCGGTATAGACCCAACGTCCATCGCTGTAGGGTTGCCAGTCGCGGTCCACGTCGCGCGGCTGCCAGCAGTAGCCGTATTCGCCGACCTCGCGCCAAGTCCCATAAGGATCCAGATTGTCATAAAAAAAGTCGATCGATACGCGGGTTTCCGCACGAACAGAAGGAGCTGCCGCCGTAAGGAGGATAGCAACCACGAATAGTGTCCTGAATATTTTCATTTAATAAAATGGCTAAATTTAAGTGACGATGTCGGTGCGCTTGATTCTTGAGTGAATATATTACACAACGTGTGCGTCATCTGCGATGGGGTGTAACCCTACGATTCCGGCACGACGATTACTAAGTTGCCAAGGGCAAGAATATTGCCCGATGCTAAAATAAAGCGGCTTATTAGGTAGGGTTATGCCCCATGGAGAACCGGGACTAAAGAACGACACTAAAGTTCGTCAAACTTATCCCACCATACCAAAATGAAATCCCCCTTATTAGTTATTCTTCTCCTTTTTCCGCTTCAAATTCCATTGTTCGCTCAAAGCGTTATCGTTGAGCCAGTTCCGGCACCGACACGTGTCATTGTTCAAGAAGTGCGACCTACCGCACGCCCGATGGATACGGTCGTATTGCGCGGTCACCTGTCTGTCGCCCCGAGGGTGGTGACCGTGACTCCGGCTCCAACGCCTGCCCCCGCACCGCAGGAGATTATCAAGACCACCAAGACCACCACCGTAGTAGATACCCCCGGCAGACCACGTCGTGTTTACAACTCAGAGCGTAGTGTTGTTGTGGTGGAGGATCAGGGTCAAACCCGGGAATTACCCTATGTGACGCTTCCAGTTTTGTTTGTGAAGTCCACCGCTGAACTTCTCGACACCGAGTCACGCGCCGCTCTTGACCAGATCGCAGGCGTGATTTTGGAAGTTAGCAAAACAGAACCTGGCACGCAGTTTGACATTGAAGGCCACACCAGCACCGAGGGCACTGACGAGTTTAACATGTCTCTGTCCGCCGCTCGCGCCCAGCGCGTGTATGACGAGCTTACCCAGCGCTACCACGTGCCAGCCAACGCATTAAGCGCCCACGGCTACGGTGAAAATTTCCCTGCGTTTCCCAACGGAACGGAAGAACAGTTGCAGCAGGACCGACGTGTGCTTGTTGTCCGGACCAAATAAGCGTTGCTAGGAGGCGAGACCGCACGCAGCTGCCCGTAATGACTTAGTCCCTTAGTTGGAGATCATCGTTGGGCTACTAGTGTTGAGTTCTCGGCTCCATTAGGAGCGATCTACACCCTTTCAAGAGTCTTAAATGAACAAACGACTTCCGAGTTTTTTAGCCCTACTTGCTCTTGTATCTTCAGTTTATGCGGTGATCCCTGTCCCGCTGCCTAAGTCGCCCGAGCCTGTCGAAGGCATTCTCCAGCTTCAGATTTTTTTGGATGGTCATCTTTTCGGACCGGGGCAGCTGGACGGTCGGCCCGGAGAGTTTACGTCCAAAGCCCTGCAGCGCTACCAGCGTTCGCGGGGCATTGCCGAGACGGAGTTGGAGTCGCACACCTTAGACCTTGCGAGCGTTCCACTGAATTATACGACCTACACCATCAGTTCCGATGACCTCAAGTTCGTAGGCGTATTTCCCAGCGAGCCTTCTGCACAGAGCAAGAAGAAATATTTGCCGTATGACTCTCTGCTGGAATTCTTGACGGAGCGCTTTCACAGTTCGCCCCAACTTATCGAGTTCATCAACCGGCCGATGAAAATGAGCGCCTTGAAGCCGGGTGACGTGGTGAAGGTGCCGAACGTGCAGCCTTTCTTGATCGAAGAGCTGACCCAGATTGCGAAGCTTCCTGAGATCCCTGCATACCAGAGCCGTGTCATCAAAATAGATACGCGCGAGAAGATGCTCGATCTTTATGAAGGGGAGAAGCTGCTTGCCAGCATCCCGATCACGCCCGGCAGCGGCCACCTTGGGACGCCGCCCGGCACTTGGAGAATTGTTGACATCGCGCAAATGCCGACCTTCCGCTGGGACAAAAGCGTTTTGGAATATGGCGTGCGCAGCAACGACTTCTACCAGTTGCCCATCGGCCCCAACAATCCTGTCGGCATCATGTGGATCGGCCTCAACCGGCCCGGCATCGGCATTCACGGGACGAACCAGCCGCAGACCATCGGTCGCAGCGCCAGCCACGGCTGCATGAGGACTGCGAACTGGGACATCGTGCGCCTGTCGAAGATGATCACCAAAAGCATGGTCGTGATCATCGAAGGCCCTCCTGTAGAGCCGCGGTCCATCTATTTGAATAACAAATCTGAATCGCAGGCTCCTCCAGCTGTGATCCCCGAGTCCAAGCGCAGATTTAAGTGGTTCTGGCAACGATAGCCTGAATTCAAAAAAACACATTAAACCAGCGGCTTCCACAATTCTCCAAGTCCGCCCTATGCCCAACACAAAAATAAAAACCAGCGCGGCTGATGCGCTTGTCGGTATCTGGACCGTGATGCTGACGGGGTTCATCGTCGCGACGCTCTACTTCGCGCGAGAACTGCTCATTCCACTCGCGCTGTCGGCACTGCTCACGTTTCTCCTTTCGCCACTGGTCACGCGTCTGGAACGGTGGATCGGCCGCATTGCGGCGGTGCTGTCGGTGGTGGCGCTGATCTTCACCGGCTTAGGTGCAGCCGGCTGGATGCTAACCCGGCAACTTGTAGACTTGGCGACGAAACTACCCGAATACAAAGGCAATATCATCACCAAGATCCACGCCTTCGACATGCCGAAGGGCGGCGTTTTTAGAAAAATTTCCGAGGCCGTCGAGGAGTTAAAAAAGGAGCTGCCTGGTGGGTCAGCGCCAACCGGACCAACGATTACGAGCGACCCTGGAAAACCCGATACGGCCGTCGCCACTCCAGCAGGTTCCTCGGTAAACGCTGTGCCGGTGCATGTGGTCGAGAGTTCGAAGGCAAATCCGTTCGATCTGGTGCAGCTTATCATCGCGCCGCTTCTCGGGCCGTTGGGCATGGCGGCGCTTGTCCTGGTGCTGGTCATTTGCATGCTCTTCCAGCGCGAAGATTTGCGCAGCCGGCTCATCCGGCTCATCGGCCAAGGGCGCATCAGCGCCACCACGCGCGCCATGGACGACGCAGGCCACCGCGTTTCGCGTTACCTGCTCATGCAGCTTTTCGTGAACGTAACCTACGGAACGGTCATCGCCATTGGCCTGTATTTTATCGGTGTGCCCAATGCCGTGCTTTGGGGCGCGTTCGGGACGGTGCTCCGGTTTATTCCTTACATTGGGCCGTGGATAGCCACGATTTTTCCAACTATTCTCGCCCTAGCTGTCTCGCCTCACTGGTTGATGCCTTTGCTGACTATCGCGCTATTCGCCGGGCTCGAATTGCTCCTCAACAACGTGATGGAACCATTGCTCTACGGGGCGCATACGGGCGTTTCATCCATCGCATTAATTATGGCTGCAGTGTTCTGGACGTGGATGTGGGGGCCGCTCGGCCTAGTGCTCGCGACTCCGCTCACCGTATGTCTCGTGGTCATGGGGAGACATGTCCCACGCCTGAGTTTTCTCAGTATCATTCTTAGCGATGAAGAAGCGCTCACTCCCGCCGAGGATTGCTATCACCGGCTGCTCACGCCCGGGGATCGCGACGAACTCGAGCTGGTGGAGGCTTATTTGAAAGCGAACTCACTGACCGCGCTTTATGACTCCGTCTTCATCCCGGTGCTCACCGCTGCGGGGACAGATGCCCGCTCGGACTTGCTGGACCCCGAACAGCTCGTTTACGTGGAGCAAAGCATGCGCGACATCATCGAAGACCTGGGCACCCGTCCTACGGTCCCAGCGAAGATGGCGGAGGACTCTGCGGAGGCGGTTGATGGCGAAGTGACAGCCCCGGAGCCTGCGCAAGCGCCGGACTGCCGAATTTACTGCCTGCCCGCGCGTGCAGATCGCGATGAGCTGGCCGGCACCATGCTCGTGCAACTCGCGCGCCAGCAAGGCTTCGGCGCTCAAAATGCTGCGGCTCAACTCGTCGCGGGCGAGTTGCTCGTGCTGGCTGAAAAAGCAGACGTCGATGTCGTCTGTATTTCAGTCGTGGCTCCGTCCACCGTCATCCACGCGCGCTATCTTTGTCTGAAATTGCGCGCGTTACTGCTGAAACAAAAAATCGTGATCGGCCTCTGGGGCGCAACCGAAGATCTGATCGAGGCCACGAGACGCTTGCGCGAGTCAGGTGCCGATGAAGTGGTCACCTCGCTGGCGGATGCACTTGTGAAAATCGCCAAGCTCGCGCCACCACTGACCGAAGAGATGACGCCCGCGCCGATTCCAGCAGACGAGGAAGAGCGTCTCGCCGCCCTCTTCGAACTGAACCTGCTCGACACGGAAGCGGAGCCCGTCTTTGACCGCATCACCGCAAAGCTCGCGCGTGTCTTCGAGGTGCCCATCGCCCTCATCACGTTCGTTGATCGCGACCGGCAGTTTTTCAAATCCCAAACCGGTCTTTCCGAGGATCTCGCCAAAGCGCGCCAGACGCCGCGCAACGTCTCCGCATGCGGACATGTGGTGGCAAAAAATCAAGTGATGGTCATCGAAGACCTGGCGCGCGACCGCCGTTTCGCCAACAACCCATTATTCAAAGAACACGGGATTAGATTCTACGCCGGCGTTCCGCTCCTCGCGCCCAATGGGCAGCCCATCGGCTCGCTCTGCCTGATGGACATGAAGCCGCGCCAGGTCACCGAGCGTGAAAAGCGCCTGCTTCAGGAATATGCCAACGAAGTCATGGAAGAAATCGCGCGCCGGGCACCCGCGCAGGAAAAATCCAGTCCCACTGCAACAGACACCCCGCCTCCTTCCTGACCCATGCCTTCCCCTTATTCGTTCCAAGTGTTGAAAGAGGCCGCGTCAGAGTGGGTTGCGGACGGCGCGATGCGCCTCAGTTCATCGCTGGCGTATTACGCCATCTTCTCGCTCGCACCACTACTTATCATCGTTGTCGCCATAGCCGGGTTGTTCTTTGATGAGGAAGCAGCTCGCGGCCAATTAGCGCAGCAGATTGCCACCTTGGCAGGCAAGGGCGCAGGAGAAGCGATTCAGTCGGCGGTGCATTCCAGCGCATCGCAAAAATCCACCGGAGTGCTGGCCACGGTCCTCAGCACGGCCCTGCTGCTCTTTGGAGCCTCCACCGTATTTGCCGAACTGAAAGACTCCCTCAACACAATTTGGGGAGTCGTCGTGAAACCCGGTCGGCCCTTTCTAACGCTGGCGCGGGATCGTTTCTTCTCCTTCTCTATAGTTCTGGCCGTGGGCTTCCTGCTTCTTGTTTCCCTGGTCATCAGCGTCCTTCTGGCGGCGCTGGGACAATATATGAGCGGTCGCTTCCAGTTCCCGACGGCAGTCTGGCAAGCTTGGGATTTTCTCATCTCGTTCGTCGTGGTAAGTTGTCTCTTCGCCATGATCTTCAAATTAATGCCCAACGTCCGCATCAGATGGCGCGACGTGTGGCTGGGTGCAGTTTGGACAGCTCTGCTTTTCACACTGGGCAAATTCGTGATCGGCTATTACCTCGCCACCAGCAGCATCGCCTCCTCGTTCGGCGCGGCAGGATCCGTCGTGATCGTGCTTATCTGGATATACTACTCAGCTTGCATCTTGTTTTTCGGTGCCGAGATCACAAAAATCTACGCACGCAAATTTGGCTCCGGCATCGTGCCGAACAGTCACGCCGTGCTGATTGATGATCTGCTCCGGGAGCGGTTGGGGCTGACTCACGCCATCATTGATGCCGCATCCACGCCCCCGAGCATCCCGCGGGCGACCGATACTTCGCCCGAACCCAAAGCTCCTTAGTTCAGAACTTAAATGGTTGCCGTCCACTACATGCCCCATCGTGAACATGAATGTAGCCGTGGGGTTGAAACCCACGGCTACCATTAATTATCGAGCAGTAAAAACAGGCCCTGCTGCGGCTCTAATATTAATTTACTGCGCAGATTCTCATGCCGCAGTCCGACCTTTGGTCAAAAGCCGGTAAACCATCAGAAGCAAGATGGCTCCCACCACAGAGGCCAGAAAGCCCGCGGGTTGACCTTCGGTATACCATCCAAGAGTGCGACCCAAAAATCCTGCGATAAGTGCTCCCACGATTCCAATCAGAATCGTGACAATGAATCCGCCGGGATCTCTGCCGGGCATCAGGAACTTTGCGATTGCTCCAACAATAAGACCAATTAATAACATCCAAAGAAAACTCATAATATGTATAGTAGGTTAGTTATTTTATCAATTGTGCCATCATTGGCATGCCCACTGCTAAATGGGCGAAAGTATAACATCATATCTAATGTCTATTGTCCACGCTGATGCTGCAGCAATTTGGCGGCAGCCACCGTCAGCGCACCGAGCACTACAGGGTTACCCATCGCTTTCACGAGCCAAGGCTTCTCCTCCACAACCTTCTGCAGCGCCTCCGGCTTTTCACGGCGGGCGTAGTCCATGAGTCGGGCGGCGTCATCTCCGCTCATCTTGTTTGGATCAATCGAGCCCAGGCCCAACATGCTGGCGATGCCACTCAGCGCACCGCCGCCACCCAGCGAACCCAACAACCCGCCGAGCAGACCCTTGCGCTCTTCTGGCGGAGCTTGAGCGATCGCGGTGCTTGCCGCCTGGTGAAATTGGTCGTCTGGCATCTTGCCCAGATATTCCGTCGCGCTTTGCTGGTAGGTTTTGTTGTCGAAGCCAGCGTCGTCTGGATGAGTCGAAACAAAGCGGTCGTGATACTGGGCGGCATCGCGATCATCCACAGTTTTATCTCCGCCAAAGCGGCTCATAAAGTCATCAACAGTTCCAGGCATATGTTTATTTGTTTAGGCGAGTGCGCGCATTCAAGTGACCAGTGCCAAGTTTGTGCGGCGGATTCGAGGGCGTATAAACAATGACCGTCGCATCCGCGCCAGGAAACTCGGCCGCCATTTTACCGAGCATGACTCGCATCAATGCAGGGATTTTATCCATCTCAACGCTGCGATCCAGCACGAGGCCGAGTTCGTTTTGCTCATTCAAAAGCGCACGATCAATGGTGCGCCCTTGGGGATCAGCCTCGCGAATTCGATTGAGAAAGGCCATCTGACGCTGCTTAACATCTTGGGGATTGCTGGCTGACGTCGTGCGCGGGTGCCCGCCAGATGGAGCAGTAGTTGGAGGCGGCTGATCACAGCCGGTCAGGGCCAGAATCCCCGTTGCGAGGAACGACGCAAGATAAAAGCGAGATGATGGTGGCTGCATGGAAATGGAAATCACTTATCAACAACAATCTTTTGAACACGCAAAGTGTCTTGCAAATCACGCTCATGGTATATGGGGCAAAACCCTAAGTTATTAAGGAAAGCACCGTCATTAGCTTGCTAATTTGTCTTGTGAAGTCTGATGCGTCACAGCCCCAGCCCTCTAGCATTTCTATGAGCAGATCGAGCCTGGCATCAAGCTTTGAAAATGCACCACTCGCCCGGCTTTAACTCTCCAAGATCAAATTCCCCAAACCGCGCGCGGTGCAGCTGCTCCACATGCCAGCCCTGGCTGGCGAACATGCGGCGCACTTGATGGTAGCGGCCTTCGGTGATGGTGAGTCGCGCATTTAGTTCATTGATAATCTCCAGCTTCGCAGGTCGGCATGGTTTCTCCTCACTGCGCAACATCAGGTCGCCCCGTGCGAAGATTTCGGCCAGCTCCACTGAAAGAGGTTTGTCCACGGTGGCCTCATAGACTTTTTCTATGTCTGATTTCGGCGAGGTCCATTTCTGCACGAGATCGCCGCGATCCGTGATTAAGAGCAGGCCGCTGGTATCCTTGTCGAGCCGGCCCACGCTGGTGACGGGCGGGTTGCGTCGCGACCAGCGCGGGGGAAGCAATTCGTAGATCGTCGGGCCTTCTCCGTCGGCGCGAGTGCAGACATAACCGATCGGCTTGTGCAGGATGGCGAGCAAACCATCAGGCGCTTCGAGTGGCACACCGTCAAAGAGGACATCACTCGCAGCAACTTTGACGTCATGATGCGACGCCACTGCACCGCGCACGGTGACGTGCCCGGCATTTACTAATGCGCGAACCTCCCGACGGGAACCATAACCCAGAGAGGAGAGAAGCTGATCGAGGCGTCGGAGGGCGGACATTTGGAAAGGGGTGGCACCATCAATTTTACAACCGCGATTGCAAATCAGCGTTGCAAAAAAATGCCGGTTCCTGCATGCAGCAGAAACCGGCCCTGATAGTTGAACGCAATCTCAGTTCTTCACGACAAGAAACTTCGTCTGGCCCGCACGAACAATCTTCAACTGCACCGCGCCGCCAGCTTCTCCTTTATTGGAGCGGGCCTCGGGAAGGCTGCTCACAACCTTGCGATTCACCTGTGTGATCACATCGCCTTCTTGGAGGCCGACTTTCGCCGCCGGACTTTTTTCATCCACGTTGGTGACGACCACCCCCTTCACATCGGCTTCGATTTTATAATTCACGCGCAACTCATCATTGAGTTCCTCCACCTTGACGCCTTCGAGGAAAACATCACCGGCACCCTTGGCCTTCTCGGGGCCTGGCCTGATTTTTTCAAAGGCGGAACTGAGCTGGTCCGGAAGTTTTTCCAGTTTAGCGGTGATCTCCTTGCGCTCGGGTTTTTTGCTCGACTCGTTGAAGCGGACAACGCCGAATTTCACGTCGGTTCCTGGATGATTAGAACTGATCATGAGGCGGAGTTTTGTGGGATCGGCAATTTTTTGGCCATCGGCACTGATGATCACGTCACCCTCTTCAAATCCGGCCTTGGCTGCGGGGGAACCATCGACAATCCGCGAAACCGTGACGCCGTTTTCATCCTTCAGTCCGAGGAAATCGGACATGCTCGGCTCGACTGCATCCATCTGGATGCCAAGGAATCCGCGCTGAACCTTGCCGGAGTCCACGAGATCACGGACGACTGACATGGCCATGTTCACCGGAATGGCGAGGCCGATGCCAGCGAACATGCCGCTCTGGGTTTCAATGGCGGAGTTGATGCCGATGACGCGCCCCTGGGCATCGACCAATGGACCTCCGGAGTTGCCCGGATTGATGGCCGCATCGGTCTGGATGAAGTTCTCGTAACCGGCTTCACCCTTCTTGTTGCCGATGATTCCCATCGCACTGCGCCCGAGCGCGCTGACGATCCCGTGCGTCACAGATTGTTCGAGTCCCATCGGCGCACCAACGGCCAGCACGATATCGCCGACGCGCAGCTTGGAGCTGTCGCCAATGGTGGCGTGCGGCAGTCCCGTCCCCTCGATCTTGATAAGAGCGACATCCGTGGACGGATCCGCGCCGATGACCTTGGCGGTGTATTCCTTGCCTTTGCCGGCGACCATAACCTTGATATCATCCGCGCCATCCACGACGTGATTGTTAGTCAGGATGTAGCCATCATCCGTGAGCAACATTCCGGAACCGAGTCCGGTCTGCACAGGCTTCTGGGGACGTTGTGGCGACTGGCGGTTGCGCTGATTCGGAATAGGACTGTCGCCGTGACGCTGAAGCCAGTCTTCAAAGAAGGGTCGCAGCATGGGCGGAAGCTGTTCCATTTCATCTTCGTTAAAATTGAAGCCCTTGCGCGGGGCTTTTTTCGAGTAGGTGTTGATGCTGACGACGCTGGGAAGAATGCGCTCGACGACATCAGCAAACCCAGCCATCGCGGGGGTGGCGTTGCGAATTTCCGCTGTGTCACGGGTGATCTTCTTTTCCAGTTCTGCAGAAGTGAATTTGCCTTTGGCGTCCTCGGAATAAACCAAGGCCGCCACACCCAGCAGGCTGGCGCCGACGAGGATCATGGATGTGGTTCGATTTATTTTCATGGATGTCTTGGGGGTTGGGGTTTCGTTGAAGTGTTACGTTGCTCGCAGGTATCCTGCATCATCAGCAACGTCACAATAGACGGTATTTTTGTAATTTTGTTGAAACTGCCGGTGATTTTTCCGACGCGAACTCAAAACGCCAGTCCCCTGGCCCGGCACCAGCCCGCAGCCTCTGCGTTTCCTGCGCGTGCAGCTTTCTGATACCAGATGGTTGCCTGACCCAAATCGGCCCGGGTGCCAGTTCCGTTTTCAAGACACTGCGCGTAGAATAACATGCTCTCCGCATGTCCTTTCCGCGCACCCTCGGCAAACAAGGTCACCGCGCGCGCGGCATCGGCAGTCACGCCCAGGCCTTTAAGATACATGTTCCCCAGATTCCCGCACGCACTGGCAACTCCGGCATCGCGCGCTTCTGTGAAAAGCTGGTGCGCTTTCGCTTCATCGCGGGTCACGCCGAGTCCGCCGAGGTAACAGACTCCCAACAAATCGCCCGCGGCGTTTTCTCCATTACCCAACGCTTTTTTGAGCAGGTTCACCGCCTGGGAGAAATCCGGCTTGGTGCCCCAGCCTTGAAGATAACAACTCGCCAATGGGAGCATCGCCGATTTGTCGCCGGCCATGAACGCCCTGTCGAACCATCCGAAAGCCGCAGGCTCATCCACATTGCCGGAATCTGCCCGCAACAACAATGTGCCGAGCGCGATCATCGCTTCCGTGTTGCCTGATTGCGCGGCCTTCTCGGTCGAGGCGCGCAGTTCATCAGGGAATTTAGCCCCGCTCTGCCGGATTTCACGCAGACGAACGGTGAGCTTGTCAATCACTGGAGCTGGAGGGTCATTAGGCGGGGGCAGGAGTGGCGTTGCTGATTTTTCCAATGCTTCTCCCTTGGGCATTTCCAGCGGGTCGATGAGAGGTCGGCCCCGTTCATTTTTTGCAGACGCGCGTTTCTGCCACCAGGCGCGGCCTTGATAATGCGCCAGACCAGCAGCAGCGATGGCAGCCACGATGATTAAGAGTAACGCCTTGATCCAGAGCGGGCGCTTGTTCCGAAATTCCATCCAGGAACTTTCATCAGGTTCATCCATCTGGTCATCGGTGAAGGGCTGCATGAGCGCCTCGGCAAATCCGATGGCAGGCTCAGGCTCCTCGGTCGAAACCATGAGCGCAGGAAAATCCGTCACTTCCATGCGTGGCATTTCCGCGACGGGACTGGGTGCGATGCTGGTTGCTCCCACTTCCGTCCAGAGACCGCCACCGCTGATTTCCTCCATGTCTTCATAGCGGAGCACGCGCGCATATCGTCCGAGAAATCCCGCGCGTGAACTCGGCGATCCGCGCTGAGCCAGTGCCAGTTCATCATTCAATAACTGCGCGACGGATTCTTCGGCATCACTGTTTTTCACCTTGTCGCCTGAACCGAGCAGACATGTCGCAAGCGCAGCCATCCAGCCGCCATTCCAGAGCGATTCCACACCGCTCAAGTTCACCGGTTCCAACGGCAACAAAACCGCCGGGTCCGTGCCGCGCCCAACCAACGAATGCAGACAGTGATGACCGCGCAGCACGATGGAAAAGCCCGGCCACTCACCAAGCTTCCGTCCCATCAGCCCGGCATCGCGCGGATTCTCCTGGCCGTATCCTGTGAACAAATAAATGTCATCCAATCGCAGCCGTCGGCTCGTGCGCCCGGCTTTTTCAAACTGTGCCAGAGACGAGTCCACAGCCGCCAGCACCAGATAAATTTCCTGCGCATCAAGCGCCCCCCGCTCATCGAGCAGTTCACGGAGATTGAGGCCCTCGACAACCGTTTCTGCGAAGCATTCAATCCCGTCTTTCTCCTCCACAAAAACCACCGGCAACAGATTCGGCAGCTTGCCGGATTTAGGAGAATGCACCACCTGCAGCAAGGCCCCCGACGGAGCCGCGCCGACCAGACGGAATGGCGGCACCTGCTCTACGAAAATATGCTGCCCAGTCTTCATTAGTGTGCCGCTCAGCGCATAGGGCTGCGAGGGATCGAGCCTCTGGCTTTGCATTCGCACGCTCTGCGCGACACAGCGCGCGACCTCCTGAAAACTCGCGAGCAGTGGAACGATGAGCGGCTTCGGTTTGTAAGTCGCCACCAGATCGCCCGAAGGAACCGGAGGCTGGAGACTGGCGAGCGCGCTTTGAAGTTCATCAAGCGCAGCGCCCAAGCCGGGCGCAATGGAGACCAGCAGTGCGTCCAACCGTGCGCCGAACTCCGATGCGGGCAACATGGCCTCCGCAACTCCGCCAAGGCGGATTTTTTCTTCCATGTAATCTAACAGAGCCTTCGATTGCATGGCCAGGGCGGCCTCCTGTTTGCGGCGCGAAATTTTTTTCACCGACCCGTCCTCTCTCAGCCGATAATCGGCCACGCAGACCTGAAGCTGCGTCGGTCCCGTAAACAGCGCGCGTAAATCGCTGAGCGGTTGGCCGGACAAAAAATCACCCCGTTCATGCAAGACCCGGACGGCCCCGATCGCCAGCGTCGTGAGTTGCATCGCCAGCCAGCCCGGAAGCTCCTCGTGACGCGAGATCAATTCGCGCAAGGTTTCGCCATCAGTGTTGGCTGTGATGTAATACGGACTGCCCTCATCCTCGCCAAAATCCAGCACCCGCGCCAGCAGCGGATGGCCCGACTTTTTCAGCAGGCTGGCGCGTTTCTCAAATGCGCCCCGATCCGCCAGCGGTTCCATCAGCACATGGCAGTGGACGAACTGCAAGCGCTGCGAATCAAAAGCCAGCACCACAACCTGATCGCCGGAGCGGACAATCTCGATGTTCTTGCCCGCCACGTCCTGACAGATCAGGTAATGCTTGAATTGCGAAGGTGAGGACATGCCCGGAAGAGAACAGGACTTTCACCAAGCTTGGGCCTCATTGCAAGCAACGTCTCGGTGCCCTGGCTTCACTTCCACTCAATGCCAATGTGGGTCGGCGGCCCTCCGCCGACATCAGTTGGAAGTCGGCAGAGGGCTGCTGACCCACTTCACTCCCACTTCACTCCCACTCAATGCTCGCAGGCGGCTTCGCGGAAATATCGTAGAGCACGCGGATGCGACGCAGCGCGCAGCAGGCCTCACGCATATAACCCCGGAAGCCACGCCGCCAGCGCCTCGAGGGGAAAACCCAAACGCAGCGGACCTTTCTCGCTGGGGCTGGTGAAATGGCCGCTGTCCAACAGACCACGAATCACGGTCTGCGCCGTGCGCGCGCTTTTGCCGATGATCCGCGCGGCGTCTCCTCGCGGGATTTCACCACGTCGTGAGACTTCCGGCAGCAGATGGCGGCTGCCTTTGGGCAGATCACCCGTGGCTTCTGAAAGTTCCGCGTAACCCGTGATCCTTCGTGCCAATGAATCCACGGCGAGGCGTTCCGCCATGAAATCAAGCTGGTCCACGCTGGTCTCCAGATAAAACCAGCAGAACTCCGCCAGTGCCGTCTCGGACAGATAGCCGCGCCCGTCCGCATCATGCCGGCGCTTTCCATCCGCTGCGGACAATGCCGCGCGATAGTCGTCCAGTCGGCGCGCCAGGCCACGCGAGACGGACCACAGCCCGTGCGCATGCACGCCGCCGCGCCAGTGCCACGCTTGGCTGAAAAGCCGCGCCACCCGACCGTTCCCATCCGCGAACGGATGAATCCACGCCAGCCGGTGATGCGCCGCCGCGCAGGCCACAAGACTGGCGCCCGTGTCCGCCACCAGCGGTCGATAAAACCGGCCAAAACGCTCCATGAACGTTGGGAGCTTTTCATGCTTCGGCGCGAGATGCTGCCCTACGGACACGTTGAATCCCCGCCACTGCCCCGGTGGCACGGCGTGGCTTTTCCCATCATGCCCCCTCACCAGCCGCGCACTGGCCGGCAGCGCGTCATAGAAAATGGCATGCAGCTTCTGAATGAAAGCTGGCTCGGTGATGTCCTCATCCGGCTGCGCCGCCAGACCCTGCTCCATCTCCGACTGCGTGTGCAGGTGCGCCAAGTGAAGCTGTTGTAACTCCCGCCGCTCCAGTCTGCCAGTGGTCGCGCCGCGCAGCACAGCATCCAGGTCCGCCGGCGCGGTGTGATGTCCCTCAATGAGGTGAGAGTAGTAGCTGTTCATCACCCGCACCACCTGCGCCAGCCCGCGCGCCGTGACCGGATGTAGCGCCCCTCCAAGCCGCTCCGCCCGTCGCACCACCTGCCAGCCCAGTGACGCAAGACTGCCGTCACGGTCCGCAGGCAGTAGCGGCTTCATGTCTGAGAGATTGTCGTAAAAGCGGGGCATGAGGGTAAAAATTACCGATCTATTTGTCGGCGTCGTTCATGGGGTAATCCATATATAATAAGGGCATTACGGGCATTAATCAACTTTGAATTCAGATGAAATTGCCGATCTTTTTGCTGATCAACAATCCTGTGGGTCAACCTTATTCACCGGGCTCTTTCACCCTTGATGCAGACATCCGCCGCTTCACTCTCATGCAATGCAAATGTGGGTCGGCGGCCCTCCGCCGACATCAATCAATTAAAAGTCGGCAGAAGGCTGCCGACCCACTTCACTCCCACTCAATGCTCGCGGGAGGCTTGGTGGAAATATCGTAGAGCACGCGGTTGATGCCTTTGATCCGGCCAGCCTGACTGGATACAACACCGCAACGCCCTTCTCCTTAAGCGTAGTTGCGAAAGCACCAGAAAGGCAATACACTCCAGACATGACCGCTGTTCCCAAGAAGATCGTCGTGAACGAGCGCGGTGCGCCGCTGGAAGTCATTATCGCCTGGTCCGACTACCAAGATCTCGCCGAACGTCTGGGCTGGGACTTGGATGCCAGTGAAGCAGAAGAACTCCAGGAAGCTATCAAGGACTGGCGAAGCGGGAATCGCAAGGCATTCGTGCCGCTTTCGGAATTGAAATAATGGCCGCGATCCTCGTCCACCGGAAGGCGCGGAAATATCTGGAGCGCATGGACGGGCGCATCAAAGCCCAGCTCATCGCCAAGCTCGAAGCCCTTGCCCAAGACCCCGAAAACACACCCAATGTCAAACCAATGGAGGGAGAATACACCGGCTGTCTTCGGCTGCGTCACGGCGATCTGCGCGTGATTTACCAATGGGACCGGGAACAGGACATGATCGTCGTTCTGGCGATTGGGCCACGTGGTGACATTTACAAATAGCCTTCAACAAGCCAGTTGATGCTCCAACACAACAAATTCAGATGATGCGGGCCAGGGCTTGTGACCCATGCTCACTAGATTTTGTTTGATTGCGAGGAGCCCAATCACGAGAACCGACCCCAACCATTTCGCCGACAGCCTGCAGCCCGTGATTCATAGCGAGACTCAATTGGTAGAGTTGCAAATGTAACGAAACGACTGATTTTGCACCCCATAAAGGGGTGCCAGCCATATGCCAGATGATGCGCAAGAACCAAAAGAATTGCCGACCAATTTGCCGCCGTGGGTATCGGCCCACTATGACAGTGATGGCATCCTTTACATCGTTGATCAGTTCCAAGCAAACATGCGATGGCCCGGAGTGAGGGTGGAATCATGGGCCTTCAAAGCACTTTCTCCGTCTGAGAGGTTATATCAACAAAGTCGAGCCTTCCTCCACGCAGCAAAAGTTCTCTGCGAAGATGCCGGAGAGATTGGTCACGACCTCGATTGGCCGCAGGCGAATGTTTGTTATTACTGCCTTCATCTCGCTACGGAATTGTTCCTGAAGGCATGTCTTGAGTTGATAGATAAAGAGCCAAACAAGAAGAATCATGAGATAGCTGATCTACTCAAGCGATATAGGAGCCTCTTGCCGAGTGACGAATTCCAATGGCCAACGCCTTGGTCATTATCCGCAAAAGACCTTAATCAGTTCTTCGGATATGAGGCATATACCGGGGTTGATCGAACACCTGATCAACTTTATCGATATGGCAGCGACAAGAGCGGGACAGCTTCAGCCGGTATTCAATCATTTACTCCGGGATACCTGTTCAACTATATGGGATATCTGGAAGACAGATGGTCTGGAATTTGGATTCGTATATCTTCGTCGCACAAGCTTTAGGGCACTCAGGACGCTGGCACCCGCGGCCTCACTCCCATTCAATGCTCGCCGGCGGCTTCGTGGAAATATCGTAGAGCACGCGGTTGATGCCTTTGACCGAGTTCAGGATCTTATTCGATGCGGCACGCAGCACTTCATAGGGGAGTTCCACCCAGTCGGCGGTCATGGCGTCTTCGCTGATCACGGCGCGCAGGGAGATGGCGGCTTCGTAGCTTCGTTCATCACCTTTCACGCCCACGGTTTTCACGGGCAACAGCGCGGCATAGGCCTGCCACACGCGTTCGTATTGGCCGCTGCGACGCAGTTCTTTGATCCAAATGTCATCAGCAGCGCGGCAGATCGTCAGTTTCTCCTCGGTGATCTCACCAGGCACGCGCACGGCGAGCCCAGGCCCAGGGAACGGATGCCGCCACAGTGCGTGATGGGGGATGCCGAGGCTCGCACCGAGCGCGCGCACTTCGTCTTTGAAGAGTTCCGCGAGCGGTTCCAGCACCTTGCCCTGCGCCTTGAGTTCCATGATGCGATCCACGCGGTTGTGATGCGTTTTGATCACGCTGGCAATGCTGCCGCTGGTGGCGCTTTCGATCACGTCGGGATAAAGCGTGCCCTGTGCGAGCAGCTCCACATTGTCGGCCACGCCCCAGAACACATCGACAAACATAGTGCCGATGATCTTGCGCTTCTGCTCGGGATCGGTCACGCCTTTTAGCGCATCGAGGAAACGCTTGCTGGCATCGATGACTTCAATGGGGACGCCGACTTCTACAAATTGCGCTATCACTTCGGCCGTTTCGTTCAGACGCATCAGGCCGTTGTCGATGTAGATCGCGCGCACTTTTACGCTCGCACGCTGTAACAGCACGGCGAGCACGGTCGAATCAACGCCGCCGCTAACGCCGCAGATTACTTCGCGATTGCCGACATCGTGTTTGATCTGCTCCAGCATCTGCGTCTTGAAGGCTTGGATGTCGAACTTCGCTAGTTTCGCGCCGGTATTGGTGAGGAAGTTGCGCAGGATGGCCGTGCCTTCGTGCGAGTGCGTGACCTCCGGGTGGAATTGAATGCCGAAGCAAGTCGAGCTCCATTGCAGAGCCACGGGCACGCCGTCTTCATTGGTCGCGATGACCTTGGTCTCGCCGCCGCGATCCTGGCAGGTGTCGCTGTGGCTCATCCACACCTGGGACTCGTGCGATACGCCTTTGAACAACGCGCAGTCCTGCGCGACTACAAGCTTGGCTGGTCCATACTCGCGCGTGACGCCGGGCTTCACCGTGCCGCCGTGTTTGATGTTGAGCAATTGCATGCCGTAGCAGACACCGAGCACTGGCACGCTGAACGAGTTCAGCTTCGCAAAATCCACGTCCGGCGCATCCTTCTCGCTCGTGCTGCGCGGGCCGCCGCTGAGGATGATGGCACCCGGTTTGTTCAGTTCGCCCAGCCGCGCAGGCGGATAAAGATGCGAGACAAATCCCAGCTCGCGGACGCGGCGGACAATGAGCTGGCTGTATTGCGAGCCATAATCCAGAACAGAAACTTCGCCTTCGATCATCATAATAGGAAGGCAGCAGTCATTCGCTCAGACTGGCTGTGTGTCAAAGGGGGAATCTTGCGTGTTGGTGCCCTCAGCCGGGAAGTTCAAAGCCGCCGTTCGCGATGCGGATGCGCTTTTCGCTGTAGAGCGCGCCGAGCGCCTGCTTGAACGCTTTCTTGCTGCAACCAAATGCGGTGCGAATTTCCTCCGGCGTGCTTTTGTCGTGATAGGGAAGGCTTCCACCGGCGGCTTTGAGTTTTTCGATGATCTGTTCCGAAAGCGGCGCGATGCGCTGATAGCCGGCATCATCAAGGCCGAGATCGATTTTCCCATCGGGGCGCACCTCGCGCACGAAGCCCTTCACGCGGTCGCCGATGCGTGGCGCCGCACCCGTCTCGCCCTGATAAATCAGACCACGATGCTTACTATCAATGATCGCACCCCATCCGAGCGGGGTTTCGCTTTCGATAAGCAAATCCACGCTGTCGCCCTCCTTGTAGGGTGGTGGTGACAGATCAAGGTAATGGTCGAACTTGGTCGTGGCCACAATGCGGTCTGTTGCTTCGTCGAGATAAACATAAACCACCACCCGCTCGCCGGGGCGCGCCGGGATCCGAATATTGTTGAGTGGCAGCAGCAAGTCCTTTGGAAGACCCCAATCAAGAAACGCGCCAACGCCGGGCTTGAAATCCTTCACGTCCAGCGCTGCAAACTCGCCGACTGTTGCCTTCGGTGTTTCCGTGGTCGCGATGAGCCAGTCCTTTGAGTCGCGGTAAATAAAAACGTCCGCCTCTGCGCCGGGAAAGCCACGGGCCGGGATGTAACGTCCCGGCAGAAGAATTTCGCCTTCGGTGCCGCCATCAAGGAACAGCCCGGAGCTTGTCTCACGCAAAATGCGGAGCTTGTTCCATTTGCCGGTTTGGATCATGCGACAGGCTTAGCCCACCTCGTAGTTAACCGGTTCCTCGGTGATCAGAATGTCGTGCGGATGGCTTTCCTTGAGTCCGCCGGCGGTGATGCGCACGAAGCGCGCCTTGCTGCGCAGTTCATCGAGATTGTTGGCACCGACATAACCCATGCCGCTGCGCAGACCGCCCATGAGCTGGAAGACGACTTCGCTGAGCGGGCCTTTGTAAGGCACGCGCGCTTCCACACCTTCGGGCACCAGCTTGCCGGATGAGTTCTGGCCGTAACGGTCGCCCGCGCCCTTGCGCATCGCCTTGAGCGAACCCATGCCGCGATACTCTTTGAAAGTGCGGCCTTGCCAGCGAACCATCGCGCCGGGGCTTTCCGCCGTGCCCGCGAGAATAGAACCGATCATGACGCAGTCTGCGCCCGCAGCGATGGCCTTGACCACGTCGCCGGAGTAACGGATGCCGCCATCGGAAATGACCGCCACCCCGCGCGGGCGGCATACTTCCGCGACTTCCTGCACAGCGGTGAATTGCGGCATGCCCACGCCGGAGATAATGCGCGTGGTGCAAATGGAACCGGGGCCGACGCCGACCTTGATGGCTGACGCGCCGGCATTGCACAAATCTTTCGCGCCATCTTTCGTGACCACGTTGCCCGCCACAATCGGCGTCCTTTCGCCCAAGGCTTCGCGCAATTGCGAGATGACCTTGAGCACTCGATCTGTGTGACCAGTAGCGGCATCAATGAACACGGCATCCGCGCCCGCGGCTTGCAGCAAGAGCGCGCGCTGCACGCAGTCCTCGCTTACGCCGACGGCAGCGCCCACACGCAGGCGACCATGTGAATCTTTTGCGGCGTTGGTGAAGGTTTGCATCTTCCCGATATCCTGCTTCGTGATCAATCCGGCGAGTCGTCCGGCGCTGTCCACCAGCGGAAGTTTTTCAATGCGATGCACGAAGATTTGCTTCAGCGCCTCCTCTTGCGTGGTCGTCGGTGTGCCCGTGGCCAGCCGTTCGCGCGGCGTCATCACTTCGCTCACGGGTGTGTTATCGTCCTCGATATACCACATGTCGCGACTCGTCACCATGCCGACGAGAACATTGCTCTGATCGACAACGGGGAAGCCGCTCACGCCGCGCTCGCGCATCAACTGCGTCACTTCGCTCAAGGTCATGTCCGGCCTTACGGTCAGCGGGTCGTGAATAACAGTGTTTTCCGAGCGCTTCACCCGCGCGACTTGCTCGACCTGGTAGTCAATCGGACATGCGCGGTGAATCACGCCCATGCCGCCCTCGCGAGCGAGCGCGATGGCCAGCTCGCTTTCCGTGACCGTGTCCATGGCAGAGGACAGCACGGGAATATGAAGCCGCAGGAGCGGCGTGAGTTGCGTGCCCAGTTCCACATCTCCCGGCAGCACGGAGCTTTTGGCCGGGAGGAGAAGCACGTCATCGAATGACAAAGATAACGATAGATCGCCCATAGGTTACTGAACACACGCCGCGCGGGTTGTCAGCAAGAAAATATTCCCGTGTGAATCAAAGAGACTGCTCCCAAGTTCAGCGCCTTTTCCGGCGCAGCCTCGCGTGCGGCCCTTTGCGCCCTCGCGAAGCGCAAGCCCTCGATGATCCAACAACAAGTGGCATCCGCAGGGAGTCCGCGGAGGCGCGGACTTTGGCACGCGAGGGCGCGTGCGCTGCAAAAAAACTCCGCTCGCTGCCAAGGGCACGAACTTGTTAGCCCGCACTGGGAAGCGCTGATTAATCGCAAGTAGAAGCGACGCCACCGTCGCTTATCCCAGTGCAGCAAGCGACGAGGGCGTCGCTTCTACCCTTTGTTCAGCGTTTCCCCAGAGCTATCCCCCTAAAGGTAAGGCAGTGTGGCGTTCGGCCCGCAGACATCGTTGACATTCGGGTTAGCATCGCCCAAAGACAGGCACGGCATGAACCAGCTCTACTACGGCGACAACCTTTACGTCCTGCGCGAGTCCATCGCGCCGGAGAGCGTGGACCTCATCTACCTTGATCCGCCGTTCAACTCCAAGCGGGACTACAACCTCCTCTTCAAGTCGCCGAAGAATATCTGTAGGCCGGTTGTGTCAACCGGCGAAACACCCAAAGCTTCGGCGTCTGGCACAGACGCCCTACAAGAATACAGCCAGTCGCAGATCACCGCCTTCGAGGACTCATGGCATTGGGGCGAGCAGGCGGAGCGGGAGTTCGATGAACTGCTGCACCAGCGGAACAACGCGGTCGCGGCGATGATGCAGGCTCTGCGCGCCTTCCTCGGGGAGAACAATATGATGGCCTACCTCACCATGATGGCCAACCGCCTGCTGGAACTGCATCGCGTGCTCAAGCCCACCGGCTCACTCTATCTTGCCTTTGGTTGTCAGGAAACGCAGTTTTGAAGTGCTACGAAATTCAAAATCTATTGATTATGGCTCGCCCTTCGACATCAACCCGCCTTTCGGACGATGCATTGAATCTTGCGCGATGTCCGCATTGCAGCATCGCAAACCCTTATCTCAAGAGTGTGCATCGTTTTGCTACTAATAACTCCAACCAAACCTCGGCGAGATCGTGGCGTGTCTATGTCTGCTCAAAATGTGGCGGCGCTGTGCTGGGATGGGCATTTAGCGACGAACATCCGCTTTCAGAGATTTTCCCAGGGCAGGAAGCAATTCAGGAAGGCCTGCCCGCGAAGGCTGAATCATTTCTCAACCAAGCGATCGAATGTCTTCACTCACCATCCGGTGCCATTATGCTTTGTGCATCAAGCGTGGATGCAATGCTAAAGCAGAAGGGGTTGAAGGAAGGATCATTGAACAAAAGAATCAACGACGCGAAGGCAGCAGGCCTCATCACGGATGAGATGGCTCTTTGGGCCCATGATGTAAGACTTGATGCGAATAATGAGCGTCACGCCGATGAGGATGCTGCGCTTCCCACGGAGGAAGATGCGAAGAAGTGTATCGACTTTACTAAGGCACTTGGGCTTTTTATGTATGTCCTGCCTTCGATGGTCGAGCGAGGCCGCAAAGACGCGCAGTCACGGGGCACGTGATTCGTTCGCTGTAAACGGCACAAGCTCAAGCGACAGTGGATTGGCATTGATGTCGTGACGACCCACCTTGCCCACCTGATTGACCTGAATAATGATTTCTTGTGGCGCTCCGCACCGTAAGATGCAAAACTCACGCGGTGGCACTTGAAGACTTTCCAGAATTTATCCGCGAGAATTATGAACTCCATGAGTGGAGACACGCGTCGGCGATTCTGCAGGCTGATTTCTCAGACCAATGCGCGGACATTTATGATGTGCTCGGTCGCTTCCGGTTGCTAAAAAGCGCCATTGCTGTCGGTGGAGGTCGGAAGAGCGATGTGGCTGGCTGGATCGACAGCGAGTTTGAGAAGAAAGGATGGGCGGAACGCCACTTCGACACGAAGATTGTTGTGGATGAGTCAGAGTTTAAGAGTCCAACGCACAAGGTCGATTGCTTCAAGAATCGTGTCGCTCTAGAAATTGAATGGAACAACAAGGATCCATTTTATGATCGGGACCTCAATAATTTCCGGCTGCTGTTTGAACTTCGCACCGTCTCGGTGGGGATCATCATCACGCGCTGTGATGAGCTTCAAAGTGTCGTCGCTAAACTTGGGCGCGGGGAATCGTTTGGGGCATCGACGACTCACATGAGTAAACTTCTGCCGCGCATCGAAGGCGGCGGTGGTGGTGGATGCCCGATCATTGTCTTTGGAATCACCTCAAAACTTTATGTCGAAGATTGTTAGCATCCACTCGCCTGAGCCTGCCCCCGCCGAAGATCTTCTTCAGAAGGTCGAAGGCCGATATTCCACAATCGTGGCAGACCCGCCTTGGCGCTTTCAGAATTCCACAGGCAAGGTCGCGCCAGAGCATCGGCGGCTGCTTCGCTATCCGACCATGGAACTCCAAGAGATCATGGATCTTCCCATCGGGAAACTCGCTGCCGCTCAGTCTCATCTCTACTTGTGGGTTCCCAATGCCTTGTTGCAAGAAGGTCTTCAAGTGATGAAAGCGTGGGGGTTCACCTACAAATCAAACGTGGTCTGGTTTAAGGTGCGGAAAGACGGCGGGCCTGATGGTCGGGGAGTTGGATTTTATTTCCGCAATGTCACTGAACTGATTTTGTTCGGTGTGCGTGGATCAATGAGGACGCTCAAGCCGGGGCGGACACAGGTGAATATGCTGGCAACGCGCAAACGTGAGCACAGCCGGAAGCCGGACGAGATCTACGACATCATTGAATCATGTTCGCCAGGCCCTTTTCTCGAATTGTTCGCTCGTTTCAAGCGTCTAGGTTGGCATCAATGGGGCAATGAAGACGTCGAGCAGAACTCTCTACAGAATGTGGCGCAACGGAAAGGTCACGTGGACCCTCAAATGCGGCTGCTGGAGGCACCGAGCGGGTATCGAGGCGGTGCGCCAAAGAAAGTTCGGACTGCAAACTGAAAGTATACTCCGCAAGCGCCGCATCCATCTTCGGCGAGATGGGCGCTAAATATTTGTTCAGCGCCTTTTCCGGCGCAGCAAAAGTGCAGCCAGCCCCGCCGAGATCATAACTGCGCGTGACGGCTCCGGCACTACGACGAGAACTCCAGAACTAGTGAAGTGGCGCACGTCCCAACCGAGTCCTCGCGCCGAGAGGTCGGGCAGAAAGAGATCGCCACCGCCGGCACCACCGGAGCGGATGGTGGTTCCCGAATTGAAACTGCCCACAACGATGCTGTTCCAGTCCAGCAAATCATAGACGTCGCCAAGTAGAGCTTGGCTGACGTAGCCGTTGTCCAGCACCTGAATCAATCCCGCGGCGTTAGTGCCGAGGGTTATCGTGCCGTTGACGGTGATGCTGTCATGGTTGCCGGGCGTGGCGCTGTTCCAGGTGGCGACGTTGGCGGCGAGGTAGGCGATGTAGGCGGCGGAGCCGACAGGGTTGCCGCCGAATGTCCCGGCGGTGGCGGTGCGGGTGGTGATCTGGAGAATCGTCTGCGAATTGTTGTTGAGGTTGAGGTTGCCATTAAAGGTCAAGGCACCGTTGAGATTGCCGCCGCTGTCCCCAGGCTTTAATGAGGCGACACCACGAATGATGTGATTGGTGGCATTGACTGTGCCGCTGATGGTGCCGGTTCCGGCAAGTGTCGCCGCATTCGTGCCATCGCCCACGGTAGTCACTCCGGCGCCGGTCTGGCCCACGCCCGCGACGCCGGCTTGCAGCGTGCCGCCGGTGATTGACGTCGCCCCGGTGTAAGTGTTCAGCCCGGAGAGCGTGAGCGTGCCTGCGCCGGTCTTCGTCAGGCCACCGCTGCCACTGCCGATGATGCCGGAAATGGTGGTGCTGCCGCTGCCGGCCACGGTGAGAAGGTAAGTGCTGTTGCTGACGTTGCCGCTCACGGTCAGGAGGCTGCCGCTGTTGTTGGTCCAGAACTGGGCCACGCCAAGGGCCACGTTGCTGCTGATGGTGTGGGCGGCGGAGCCGGTCTGAACCGTGATGCCGCCGGTGCCCAGCGTGAGCGTGTTCGCGCCGCCGATGGTCACGGAGCTGGAAGCTGCCGTGGTGCCGGTGCCGGTGAAGGTCAGACTCTTGATGGAAAAGTCCAAACCGAGCGTCGTGGAGAGGTTGGCGGCGCTGTTGGCGGTGAAGAAAACATCCGTGATGCTTCCTGGAAGCTGGTTGGGATTCGTGGTGCCAGCGGCATCCGTGCTGAAGTTCGTATTCACCTGGCTGATGCCAAAAGAATTCCAAAATGTGTCCTGGCTCCCGGTCCAGTAGGCAATGGGTGGAATGACATTGGAGGTGACGATCAGCGACTCGATTGTGGAACTGCTCGAATAAGCGCTCAACGAAAACGCGTGACCGCCGAAGACCGTGCTGCCGGCGGCCAGGCTGAATGCGCCCGCTGGAGCACTGCCAAAGGCCGTGAAGCTCAGCAGGGTGTAGGTTCCGTTGGCGATGTTGGTGCCGGCAAGCTGGTTAAGGCTGATGACTGCGCCACCTGCGTTGAGCGTCAGTTTTTTTCCGACGGCGATGAGGTCGGTGGAGGAGTTGCCCAGGTCGAAGCTCAGGAGGGAGGGATTTCCAGCGGTGCCGCCGAGGGTCAGGTTCGTGGTGGCCGAGGTGTTGGCCAGAGTCAGGGTGTTGATCGTCGTATCCTGCAAGCTCAGCGTTCCCTGGCCCAAAGGCGTGCCGCCGGTGTTGCCGCCCTTGATGGTGAGGCCGCCCAGGGAGGTGGTGCCGATGGTATAGTTTCCATTGATCTGCAAGGTGGCGTTGCCCGCCGTGGCGGTCGGAGTGGTGCCACTGCCGACGGTCACGGCTGTCCCTCCGAGCGACCCGCCGGTGCCCAGGGCCAGAGTGCCGAGGTTCACGGTCGTCGCGCCGGTGTAAGTGTTCGCCCCGGTGAGCGTCGAGGTGCCGGTGCTGGTCTTGGTCAGGCTGCCCGTGCTGGCGCCGTTTTGCACCACGCCGGCGTAGCTGCCGCTGCTGACGGTGAGGGTGGTGCTGTTGAGGGTGAGCACGCCGGTGCCCGCGCCGCTGAGCGAGGCGATGGTGGCGGTCGCGCTGTTGAAATTCACCGTGCCGTCCGTGGTCAGCGCGGTGGTGGTGGGAATCGTGCCGCCGCTGACAATGGAAAGCGTCGCGCCGCTGCTGACGCCCACGTTCGCGCTTACGATCGCGCCACTGGAGCCGATGCTTAGCGTGCCAGTGCTCACGGTGGTGTCGCCGGTGTAGCTATTCGCCGTGGTCAGGCTCAGCGTGCCCGCGCCCGACTTGGTGAACGAACCGACGCCGCCGATCGCGCTGCTGATGGTGGAATTCACGCCAGCGGTGTCCACGGTTCCGCCGCTGCTCAGGGTGATGGCGCGGCTGATCGTCAACGCCGAGGTCAGCTTGAGTGTGCCGCCGCCGAAGTTGAGCGCGTTGGCGCTGTTGCCGAGCCGCGCGTCGCTGTCAATCGAGAGCACGCCGCCGTTGATGAACACGGTGCCGGTGAAGGTGTTCGCGCCGCTCAGCGTCAGGGTGCCGCTGCCGGTCTTGATGAGGTCGCCGGTGCCGGTGAGCACGCCGGAAAAGGTCGTGCTGGTGCTGTCGCCGCCGGAGCTGAGCGACGCGGTGAGGAGCGTGCCGAAATCAACCGTGCCCGCGCCCGCGAGCGAGCCGACGGTTTCATCGAAGTCGTTGAAATTAAGTGTCGCGCCCGCGGCGATGAGCACCGCCGAGGTGTCGCCGATGCGCTCTGAGGAACCGAGCTGAAGGATGCCGGCGTTGATCAGCGTCGCGCCGGTGTAGGAATTGCTGCCGACGAACACGAGCGTGCCCGCGCCGGTCTTCGTCAGCGCGCGCGCGCCGCCCGATTCGCCGATCACGCCGGAAATCGTGAGGCTGTCGGCGTCCACGGCGATGGTCGTGTCGGTGGCGAGCGTGATGCTGCCCGCCCACGAATGGTGTCCGAGGATGCTGTCAATCGCGCCCGCGCCGCTGATGCCGGTGCCGTTGAGCGTGAGTGATTTGTTGCCGACATTGATGCCGCTGGCGTTGTTGAGCTGAATCGCCGCGCCGCTCACCAGAGTCACCGCGCCCGCGCCGGTCGCGCCAAACGCCGCGCCGTTCTGCACATTGACCGCGCCGGCATTGATCGTCGTCGCGCCGGTGTAGGTGTTCGCCGCGGTCAGCTTGAGCGTGCCCGCGCCGTTCTTCACCAGGGCGCTGCTGCCGCTGATGATGCCGTCGGCCTGGATGTTGCCCGCGCCGGTGAAGGTCAGGGTGTTCGTGCCGCCGCTGATCGTGCCGCCGAGCGTGAGCTGGCCGGCGTCCGCGCCGATGGATGCCGCGGCCGCGAGCGTGATGTTGCCCGCGGCCGAGGCGATGCCGCTGATGATTCGCAACGCTCCCGCGCTGCCCGTGCCGCTGCCGCTCAGCGTCAGCGGCTCCGCGCCGACGGCGATGCCGCCTGCGATTCGCAGCTCCGCGCCGGAGGCGACGGTCGTGCCGCCCGCGGTGCTGCCGAGCGCGGCGGAGTCCTGGGCAATGACGACGCCGTTGTTGACGTTGACCGCGCCCGTGAAGGTGTCCGCGCCGGAGAGCGTGAGCGCGCCCGTGCCAGTTTTCGTCAGGCCGCCGGTGCCGCTGATGACGCCGGAGAAGGTGGTCGAGGTGTTGTCGCCGCCGCTGGTGAGTGTGCCGCTGCCGAGCGTGACGCTGCCCGCGCCGCTGAGCGAGCCGATGGTCGCGCTGAAATTGTTCAGATCAAAAGTCGCGCCGATCGCGACGCTGACGCTGAGCGCGGAGGAAGACGGCACGCCGCCCGCGCTGCCGAGCCTGAGCACGCCGCTGCTGACGCTGGTGATGCCCGAGTAAGTGTTCGTGCCGCTGACGGTGAAAACGCCGCTGCCGGTTTTTGTGAGGCCGCCGCCGCCGCTGATGACGCCGGAGAAAGTCGTGCTGGTGTTGTCGCCGCCGGTCGTGAGCGTGCCGCTGCCGAGGGTGACGCTGCCCGCGCCGGTGAGCGATCCGATGGTCGCGCTGAGGCTGTTCAAATCGAAAGTCGCGCCGCTGGCGACGCTGACCGCCGATGTCGAGGCCACACCGCCTGCGACGCCGAGGCGCAGCGTGCCGACGCTCACCGTCGCCGTGCCCGTGTAGCTGCCCGCGCCGTTGAGCACGAGCGTGCCGGCGCCGGTTTTTGTGAATCCAAACATGCCGGAAACCGCAGCGAGCGTGGCATCCGCGGTCGTCGGATTGAACGTCGCACCGCCGGTGAGCGTGACCGCGCCGAAGGTGAGCGCCGCGCCGTTGCTGCCGCTGATCGTGAGCGTCTGGGTGCCGATGGAAAGCGCGCCGAGCGTGTGCGTGACGGCGGGCGTGGTTCCGGTCAGCCGCGCGACATCCACCGTCGAGCTGGCGGCGACGGTCACGTCATTCGCGAAGTTCGTGCCCGTGTCGTTGCGCAGCTTGAGCGTGCCGCCGTTGAGCGTGATGCGCCCGCGGTTCACCGAGTCGCCGAGCGACTGCGCGTGGCGCAGCTCGACGCTGCCCGCGTCAATTTGCATCGTGCCGTCGAAGGCGGGGTTCGCCGCCTGGATCACGAGCGCGCCCGCGCCGGCCTTGAGCAGCACGCCCGCGGTGTTGCCGGTGGTGAGCACGTCGCTGGCGTTGCCGAGCGTGAGCGTCTGCCCCGAGGCAATGTCGAGCGTGCCGCTGAGATCGGAACTGACGGTGAGAACTTTCCCCGTGCCCGCGGTGAAGCCAGCGGTGACGCTGAGCGTGCCGCCGCCGAAGATCACGCCGTTGGCCGACGCGCCGAGATTGTTTTCCGCGCCGATCTGCACGGTGCCCGCGTTGATGAAAACGCTTCCGCCGAAGGTGCTCGCGCCGCTGAGGACGAGCAGGCCCGCGTCGCCTTTCGAGAGCGAGACCACGCCGTCGTCGCCATCGCCGTAGGTGCCGTTCACGCCGGCGTTGTTGATGATGACCGATGAAATCGTGAGCGTGTGGCCCGTGTCCACCGAAACCGAGAGCGTGCCGCTAGCCGTGCCGCCCGCGGTGAGCCGTCCGGCGCCGGAGATGGTCGTCGCGGTGGCGGTGCTTTTGATCAGGCCGCCGCCCGCGAGATTGAGCGTGCGCGTGGACGCCGCGCCGAGATCCACGGTGGCGAGGTCGTTGAGATTCAAGCCAAGATCGGTCGTCGTTCCCGCATTGGTCAGCGTGTAAGCGGTGGAAGGCGAGCTGCTGCCCAACTGCGGGATTTTTGCGGCGTCGTTGATGTTGATGCCGAGGCTGCCGGTGTAGTAGCTGCTGAAGGCGCGGACGCCGTCGATGTAATATTCGGCGAAGTTGCTGCCGACCGTCGCCCAGCCGCCGAGCAGCCCGTTCGCCTGGCCGGCGATGTAAATGTGCGGGCCGGTGGTGGTGGAGCCGAGGGTGCCGCCCGTGGCGGTGAAATTCACGGTCGCCCCGCCGGCGATGGTGCCGAGCGAACTGAACGTGAGCGAGGTGCTGTCCGTGACCGCGCCGTTGTGCGTGACTGTGATGGTGGATGCGCCGCCGGAGGCGTTGAGCGCGCCGACGGTTTCCGTCGAGCCGTTGCCGTCGGAGAGGAAGCGCAGCGTGCCGCCGGTGAACGTGACTGCCGCGCCGTTGCCGATGCGGTCGGCGTTTTCGCCCGCGTTGCTGTCGAGGGTCAGCGTCGCGCCGGTGCCGATGGTGAAACCGGACGCGCTGGCCGCGCGGCCGGACGCGCCGGAGAGCGCCAGGGTGCCGGTGTTGACTGCAACTGCACCGGTAAAGGTGTTGGTGCCGGTGAGCGTGAGCGTGCCGGTGCCGCTTTTGGTCAGCCCGCCGCTGCCGCTGATCGCGTTCGAAAAGGTCGTGGTTGAATTATTGCCACCCGTATTCAGCCCGCCGCTGCCGAGCGTGACGCTGCCCGCGCCGGCGAGCGAGCCGACGGTCGCGGAGAAACTGTTGAGATCGAACGTCGCCCCGCCCGCGACGCTCACCGCCGTGGCGCTGTGGAGGCCGCCCGCCGCGCCGAGTTTGAGCGTGCCCGCGTTGATCGCGGTCGCGCCGGTGAAGGTGTTGGTGCCGCTGACAGTGAAGACGCCGCTGCCGTTTTTTGTCAGGCCGCCCGTGCCGCCGATGACGCCGGAAAAAGTGGTGGAGGTATTGTCGCCGCCCGTCGTGAGCGTGGCCGCGCCGAGCGCCGCCGTGCCCGCACTGGCCAGCGAGCCGATGGTTTGATTGAAGCCGCCGAGATCAAGCGTCGCGCCGCCGGAGACGCTGACTGCGGAAGCGGATGGGATGCTGCTGGCGACGCCGAGCTGGAGCGTGCCCGCGCTGATCGTGGTCGCGCCGGTATAAGTGTTCGCCGCGGAGAGCACGACGGTGCCGCTGGTGGATTTCGTCAGCGCGACGCTGCCACCGAGCGGGATGGCGACGGAGCCGTTGCGCACATCGAACGCTGCGGTGCTGCCGAGCGCGGACGTGCCGCTGCCGGTGATGACGCCGCCGTTGTCGAGAATGACCTGGCCCACGGTGTCGGTGCGGCTCGCGCCGAGATCGAGCACTGCGGTCGCACCATCCACGGTCACGCTGCCGGTGGCGATCACGTTGCTGGCACCATAGGCCAGCGTGCCCGTGCTGATCGTGGTCAGGCCGGTGTAGGTGTTTGCGCCGCCGAGGCGCACGGTGCCCGCGCCGATCTTCGTCAGGCCGAAGAGCGCGCCGGAGATCACGCCGTTGAAGGCCACCTCGCCGCCCGCTGCGGCAGTGAGCGTGACGGACTTGTTGAGCGTGATGTTGCCGCCGAAAATGTTCGCGCCGCCCGTGTTCAGGCCGCCGAGCGTCGCGGTGCCGCTGCTGCCGGCGCGCACGGCGATGGCGTTCGTCACGGTGCGTCCTCCCGTGGCGCTGAAGAGCAAAGTCGCGCCGCTCGTGCCGGCGGTGTCGCCGACGTTCACCGCGCCGGTGCCGAGCGCGGCGGCGTTGTCCATGGAGAGCGTGCCGGCGTTGACGTTCACGCCGCCGCTGAAGGTGTTGGTGCCGCTCAACAGCAGCGTGCCCGCGCCGGTCTTCGTGAGCGCGAAGGCGGTGGAAATGATGCCGGAAATGGCGAGGTCGTTGTCCGTGGAAACGGCGTTGTCGTTGATCGTAAAAGTGCGGTTGGCGTTGAGGCCGACGTTCGCGGTGATCTGTGCGACATTCGTTCCGGTCGCGGTCACGGTGAGATCGCCGCCGAGGACGAGCAGCGAGGTGCCAGTGCCGGTCACACTGCCGCCGCTCATCGTCAGCGTGCCGATCGCATCGGTGAAGCCTTGCAGATTGAGCTGGCCGTCGGCGTTGACCGTCACGCCCGCGGTGTCAGGGATCTGATTCGAGGCGCTGAGCTGCAAGGTGGCGGAATTGGCCGCGCCCGCCGCGTCGCCGATGGTCAGCACCGTGCCGGCCATCGCATCCACGCCCGCCGTCTTGTTGAAAACGAGCGTGCCGTCATTCACCGTCACGCTGCCGCCGAAGGTGTTCGCGGAAGCGCCGCCCAGCGTGAGGGCGCCGGAGCCGCCCTTCGTCAGTCCGCCCGCACCGCTGATGACGCCGCTGAAGGTGGTGCTCGTGTTGCTGACGGTGAGCGTGCGCGTGGCGGCCACTACGGTCGCGCCGGTGAAGGTCAGGTCGTAGGCGCCGCTGAAGGTCGTGTTGCCCAGGAGGGTGACGGCGTTGGCGAGGGTGCGCGCCGCGCCGCCGGCCTGGATGGTGGCGGTGCTCATCGTGAAGGTGCCAGTGCCCGCGGCCGTGTTGGTTCCGAGGATGACCGTGCCGGCGTTCACAATGAGTCCGCCGACGAACGTGTTCGCGCCGTTGAGCGTCAGCGTGCCGGTGCCGGATTTCGTCAGCTTCCGGCTGCCTGAGGCCTGGGTCACAGTGCCGCCGAAGGTGACCACACCCGCGCCGCTGAACGTGAACGTGCGGCTGGCGGTCATCGTGACCGTGCCGCTGAAGGTGAGGTCGTCGGCGTTGAGGAACGTCGGATTTTTGATGACCGTGAAGGCGTTGGCGACCGTGCGGGCGCCGCCGGCAGTCTGGATTTTCACCGAGGACATCGTGACGGCGCTGGTGCCGAATGCGGAGTCATTGCCGATGGCGATCGTG